>JAKANS010000067.1 GCA_021823625.1 bacterium
CGTGGCCACGAACAACTCGGACTGTTTGGGGGTGCGTCGACCCAGCGCCATAATGAAGTTCCTCGTTGGACGCTCTCCCCTTTTAAATGTTCACTCCCCCGGGCGACTTTTTTGACGGGCTGTTAGGGCACCGAGCGTTTCGAGCGATTGGCTTTTCTCGAGAGCTAACCGTGGGATCTGCTCAAGTCTCGAGTCCTACTGAATAGTTACGGCTTAGCCCGGCGGGCCGGAACCGGTTCGAGGCGCTCAGTGGCCTGCAAGCCACCGGGCCAGGCGTGCCGACGGCCGCCTTGGACACCCAGCCGTCGGGGCACGGCGAGCCCATTTGCGCAGGCCGGCTCGGCACGGTCATCAGCCCGTTCACCGTGAACGGAGGTGTGGAAACCGGGACGGTGTCCGCCACCAACGCGTTCCAAGTCAAGGTCACGCTGGTCGGGGCGCCGGTCATGGGGGTCACCCCGTCCGTTTGCGAACTCGACCTGGGCCAGCCGCGCTTGGTCACCCAGTGCTTCGCCTTGAGCGGCGGCCCCGAACCGGAGCGCTTGTTCAAGAACACGGTTCTTTGGCTGCTGCACGCATGGTACTGCATTAACGTTGACGTCCAACTTGCCGCGGACTTGGCGCCGACGACCGGGCGGCTGGGGGACGAATTGGTGTACGCCTACACCGTGCAGCACACAGGTGGTGCCTGCGGAGCCGTGGGCGTCACGCTCAGTGAGCAAATGCCCGAGGGCTGGTTAATCCGAGACGTTCAGGTACCCGACGGGACGTGGAACCAGGTGGGCTCCTGGCTGTTCGTCACGCTGGGTTGTTTTGATCAGGGTGCGCAACAGACCGTCCAACTGCGCCTGCTCCCGACGCAGGCGGGCACTTTCACGCACACGGTGCAAATCCGCGCCGAAGCCAAAACCTTTGTAGCGGAGGGACACTTGGTTCAGGTAACTACGGTGATCGAGCCGGCGGACCTGGCCCCGCGTTTGGAACTGAGGCAGGCGGGACCCGCAGGCCGCTATGCGCTGCGGGTCAGGGGCGCGACTGGCATCAACTACCGCGTGCAAGCGAGCGGCAACCTTCTCGATTGGCAGGATCTGGCGATTGCAGCCGGTCCTCAGGCCGACGTCCCCGTGCCCGCCGACCCGGCTGGCAGCACCGGCCACTACTTCCGCGCCGTGTGGCCGTAGGCCAGTGCGGCAAATGGGTTACATCGCACTACCTGGCCGTGGCTGTCTTCGGCCGAAGGCAGCCGGTCGGCGACGGCGGTTGGAGCACTATCTTTTGACCCGCGCCGCTTCGCTCAACAGAGTTCCGGTCAGCCATGAAGCCCCTGTTCCTCTCCGTCTTGCTCGCGTTGGCCGCCGAGCTCGCCGCGAACCCGACTCTGCGAGCGGCCGAACCGCCACGCGACGACGCCTTCCTGTTCACTTCGTTTCGTGGCAACGGCGAGGACGGTTTGCACCTGGCTTTGAGCCACGACGGGTTCCCATGGACGCCGCTGAACGGCGACCGGTCGTTTCTGCGCCCGGAGATCGGGAAGAAGTTGATGCGCGACCCATGCCTGGCGCAAGGCCCGGACGGCGCGTTTCACCTCGTCTGGACGACCGGTTGGACCGCGGAGAGCGGCAAGGTCGTCGGCTACGCGCGGTCGCGCGACCTCGTTCACTGGTCCGCGCCCCGCGGCGTGGCGTGATTCATCCTGCCAGGTAAACGTCTCAAACGAGACTCAAACCGACCGACCACCGCACCCCTCGCATCCAAGAAAATTCTGATCGGGATGTGGTTGGCGGGGATGATCCGTGCCGGCAAGTGCTCACGCCGGGCAGTGGAATTACTCAATATCCCCACCGGCCTGCTGCACACCGGCAGGGGAGAAACGGTGAACCCGAGCGCTTCCGTGGTCCGCGCAGCCATGCGCCTACGGTTTAATGGCCGCCGCGCGTTATCCGGGACGTTACCCCGTAGCCGAGCAACATCAGACCCCCCAGCATTGCCCAACCCGCCGGTTCGGGCACGGGCGCCACGGATCCATCGAACTTCAGGTTATCGATCCGGAACGTGCCAGCCGACGAAGTTGCACCATAGGCAAACACGCGGAACGTGACGGGCGAACTCAGATCGACGAACGAAGCGCCACCGGAAAGGTCCACGGTTTGACCAGCAGCAAATGTACCGTCGCCGGGCGAGGCCCCACCCAGACTGCTTGCGTAACTGTCGAGACTCGACCGCAATTCCCAGGTCGTTGGGCCGGTGGGGGATCGGCGCGTGTCCATCTGGAACGCCGTCAAAGTCAGCGTAAAGCCTGAGTCGGGATTCAGAGTGAGCTCGAAGTAGTCGCTCGTGTCGAAGGCCAATCCCCATTTTGTGGCTGACAGTGCCTTTCCCGAGGACGGGTTGCCTGCATCGTAGGCGAAGGCGGATATGCCGGCCCCACCGCTGATGTCGCTCGCCAGCAAGTTGGCGGCCACCGAACTGGCCGAAGGCGTGCTGCTGTCGAAGTCGTAGATGGCCACTTGACCCCACGCGGCGGGAGCGATTGCAAAGAGAGCCAAAGCGGCCGGAACGAGAAGCAGATTGTTTTTCATAACCTTGAAAGCGACCCAGCGCGTCTCTTAAAAAGACCCTGACTGGCTGAATGATTTCAGCTTTACCAGCTAACCGACTCCCGGTCAAGCAATTTTCGGAGAATTTTCCACCATGCTGGCGACCAACAAGGCCAATCCAAACACTATTCCAGCTTCGAGCGAACAGCCCCAGAACAGCGCCGTCCCGATCCCCAACAGGGTGGCCATCGCAATCTGCGCGACAGCGCCGGGCACAGCGACCGAGCGCGCCGCCAACAGGTCGCGCGCAGAACAGTGCATTCCCACCCCGAACATCAGGAGGATGACGCCGATCTCGGCAAGCACTGGGGCCAGTTTTACGCCGGCCACAAAGCCCGGCGGGAAGGGGCCCACGGCCATGCCGGCCAGCGAGCAGCCAATGAGAGGTGGCAAACCCAGCCGCACAACAATTAACCCGCCGACTTGGGCCGGGGGCAGGGGCGCTCTAAACAAAGTGGCAAGTTGTCGATGCGGCTGAAATCCGAATGCCGAATGCCGAAAGCAGCCCGAAGCCCGAAATCCGAAGACCAGACCGCTTGGCGAACGGCCGTTGCGCTTCGGGGTTCGGATTTCGGATTTCTTTCGGGTTTCGGCCTTCGGGCTTCGGGCCTTGTCCCCAGAAACTTGAGGAGAAGGTCAGAGCAGCGCTGGGCCAGAGGACCGCAGGGTCAGCACGGAGAACCCGCAGAGACTGTTTTTTCTCACAGCCCGGAGGCCGAGAGGTCAGCGTCGCTGAACTGCACCGACCCCGGCAGCGAAGTCCTGCCCTTACTCCAAAACTACCTCCCTGCGAAACGGATGCCGGTGGCAGAGCGTCCTTGCACAGCCGGCTGCACCGCCCGTAAGCTGGCGCGATACTTGCCCCACCGTGCAGCCCGCAGGTGAACACACCGGCGTCCGATGGAAACTGATGCCATTCGATTCGACCGCGCCACCAAGATCTACGAGGACCGGCAGATCGCCCTGGCAGACGTGTCCTTTCGCGTGCCGTTGGGGGCCACCGTCGGGCTGCTCGGCGCGAACGGTTCCGGCAAATCGACGCTGCTGCGGCTGGCGCTCGGACTCATCTCGCCAAGCGCCGGCGAAATCCGCGTCTTTGGCGAGCGGATGGCACCGGGCGCGAAGTTGCTGCGGCAGCGCCTCGGGTTCCTCTCGGATTCGCCGGCGTTTCCGCCCGACCTCACCGCGATCAGCTACCTGAAGTTCGTCGGCCGCTGCTTCGGACTCGACCGCAAGGAGCACCACGCGCGGATGGGGTCGCTGCTGCGCGCGGTCGGCTTGACGGAGGATGCCGGTCGCAAGATCGGGACGTATTCCACGGGGATGCGGACGCGCCTGGGCATTGCCGCCTCGCTGATGAACGATCCGGAACTCCTGGTTTGGGACGAACCCACGGCCGGGCTGGATCCGATCGGCCGGCGCCAGACGCTGGGCTTGCTCGAGCAATTTCGGGGGAACAAAACGGTGCTCTTGAGCTCGCACATCCTGGGCGACATCGATCGCGTTTGCGACCGGCTGCTGATCTTGAACGAAGGCCAGCTCCTGTTCGATGGCTCGCGGGGCGAACTGGAAGGGCTGTTGCCGCGGAACGTCCTGGAATTGCGCGTCAGCGGCGCCACGGACCGGTTCCGCACGGCCCTTCGCGAGCAGCTTGAGCGGCGCGATCTTTCGCAAGATGGCGAACGCGTGCGGATCGAGCTCGCGCCGGGCGAACCGGCGGGCCAGCTCATGGAGGCGCTGCTCCGGGTGGCCCGCGAGACGGACGCGACCATCGTGGCGATCAATTCCACCGCCCAGCAGCTCGAAGACGCTTATCTCAAGCTGATCACCGAGGACGAGTTCCGCGGATTTTTGCGGGCGCAGAAGTCTTGAGTCATGGATTTACCCGCGCCCACACCCAACGCCGTCGCTGCCGCCGAACCAATCGCGACTGCATCGACTTCGCCCACCCAGGAGCGCGTCGGTCTTGGCTCGCCTTTGTTCACCATCGCCCCGCTGGACGAATACCTGGTGCACGTGCCGATCTACCGCTTCGAGGAATTCAAGCGCCTCCGCAAGGGCCTGACTGCTTACATCAAGATCGAGGATACCGAGTACACCGGAACCATCGACCGCCTGGGCGCGATGACCCAGGAGGATCGCTGGGGGCGCGCGAGGCAAACTTGTGCTCCAGCAGATTGACGATGATGGCGTTGAAGCCGCGCCGGGCCCGGTCATCGAGATAGTGGGCGATGTCCGCCTCGGAGAGCTGGGCGATCTGCGACCGCGCGGTGTCGCCCAGCACGAGAAACGGCTTGCCCGCGTGGTCCACCAGATGCCGCCCGTCCGCGCTGGCTTGCAGCGGAAACTCCGCCGCGGCCGCGCCACCAGACAGCCAGACGGCGAAGATACAGACCAGCGTTGCGAGCAGCCGAGTGTTGTGGCGAAGCCGGATTTGCATGGGAATACTTGGCCGCAGCGCTCCACCCGCTTCAAGCCAAACCGACCGTCCCGCGGCGCACACCTTAGCCGAGCCACTCGGGATGGCGGGCCGTGCCGTCGAAGCCCGCGCTGGTCTTGAACCGCTCGAATTGGCCCGTGGCCGCGAGCGACGCCGTCTTCGCCAGCAGCGCCGCCACCTCCGCTTCGCTCAGCGGCTTGAACGTCCGCACCGCTTCCAGTGCCTGATCGAGCCGCGCCAGGCTCTCGATGCCGGTGATCACCACCGAGGTCGGCAGGTTCAGCGCGTAGTGGAGACACTCGCTGGCCGTGACCGCGCCGCTCCGCATGATTGCGCCGCTGCCCAGTGGTTTCATCCCCAGCACCCCAATGCCATCCTTCACCAGCACCGGCACCACCTGTTTGGCGAAACTGCGGAAGTGCGCGTCCATCACGTTGAGAGGCATCTGCACGGCGTCGAAGTGGAACCCGTGCTGCGCGGCCACCTCCAACATGCGCAGGTGCACCAGCGGATCCTTGTGCCCGGTGAACCCGATGTAACGCACCTTTCCGGCCTGCTTCGCCGTCAGGACCGCTTCCATCGCGCCGCCTTCGGCGAACACGCGGTCCGGATCCTCCAGGCGGATGATCTCGTGGTGTTGCATCAAATCGATGCGGTCGGTCTGGAGCCGCTGCAGGCACTCGTCGATCTGCTGCGCCGCCGCGCGCCGGGTGCGCCCGTCGATCTTGGTCATCAGGAAAACCTTGTCCCGATAACCGTCGCGCAGCGCCTTGCCCATCCGGATTTCGCTGGTGCCCTCCAGGTAATCCCAGCAATTGTCCATGAAGGTGAGCCCGCGGTCGATGGCGGTGCGGATGAGGCGCAGACTGTCCGGTTCCTCGCGCGGAGTGCCGATGTGAAAGCCGCCCAAGCCGAGGGCCGAGACCTTTTCGCCTGTCCGGCCGAGCGGGCGGTAGAGCATGTCGCCGGATCGAGTTTCGGCGGCGAGCGCGCGGGCGCCGGCGCCCAGCGCGAGGCCGGTGGCCGCGACCGAGCGGACAAACTCGCGTCGGCTCCAGCCTCCCAGGTTGTTCTCAAAGGATGGGTGAATCATAGGTAGATTAGCGCACTACACTCGCACACCGCGGCGCCGCCGCAAGCGGCACGGCAAGCCCCCCGGCAACGACTGTCGCCCACAGCCCATTGCCAATCCGGTCCTTGATCGCATCGCCGATGGCCTCCACCGGGTTGAGTTCCGGACTCTATGGCGCCAACGCCACCGGCTGCACCCGCGGAGGGTACGTGGAGGACCGTTCTCCCGCGCCCACTTGACCGCGTATGATAAAAACGCTCCGAATTGGGGCTCGCTCGCGGAGGCAGGCTGGAACCATCACGCATTGCGCAAAGGTCGAACTGTTTCTCGCGGGTCAGAGCCAGGGCCGCAAGACGATGAAGAACAACTCGCACCTGGAATGGAAGGTCAAGTACGAGCCGGACACGCGCCTGGCGCGCGGCTACAAGCGCGGCCAGGAAATTCTCACCGCCAAGGTCGAAGCCACTGGCGATCCGGCTGCCGTGCAACTCACCCCGAACCGCAGCACGGTCAACGCCGATGGCGAGGACGTTTCGGTCGTCACGGTTCAGGTCAATGCCGCTCAAGGCCGTCATCAACTGGCTGACCGGCATGGTGCGTTGCTCGATCAACGCCACCGCATCGCGAGTGAGGAGGCACAACCCGTCAATGAGCGGAGCTTCAGCGGTCACCAGACTCGGAGCGCGAGCGGACCGGTTCCCGGATTTGCGAAAGGACCCGGCACCGGATGCGCTTGGCTGCGTTTCTTGCCGAAGTAATCCGTGTCGATCTTCAGTGGAGAACCGTCGGCGTTTTCGTAAGGCAGCCCCGGAATCTTCGCCTGGCCGAGCAGAGCGGTCGTGACGAGCGTCGTGCTGGCTTTCTTCAACTCTGGCCCGAGGTTGAGGCGGAGCACGAACCGGTCGCCCTGCTGCCCGAGTTTCACCTGGGGATCACTGGCCGCCAGCACCCGCGCGTTCCTCTCTTTGCCGTAAGGTTCCGCCCCGTGGTAGTAAATGTTGCCGCCGGTTTGGAGTGGCAGTTCGCGCGTGTCGTATCCCCACAGCCCAAAGCTGCTGATCCACTCAAGATTCTTTCCCGTGGGCCGACGAGCGCCCGAGGCAGACTCGCCGTTGCCGACAAAGAGGTTGTTGTAGAACCGGTCGTCGCCGCCCTGGATGTTGACCAGGCCGGCGACGGTCGTGGAATGCGCCGGATGGTAGGGCGTCTCGCGGCTGGGCTCCGGTCGATTGGCGATTTTTCCGGCGAACAAATTGTGCGCGTAGGCCCCGCCCTCCGACATGTCCAGCAGGCTCGTCGGGGAGAGGAACAAATTGTTGTCCACCAGGAACGGCCCGTGGTCCACCTCGACGAACAAGTCCTGGCCGGCGTTGTCGTGAAACAGGTTGCCCGAGACGCGCGTGCCCTGCGCCATCCAGTCCAGCCAGAGTCCCAGACAGGTCCGGTAGATGTGATTGCCGCGGATCGTGGTGTCGATGGCCGCGTGGAACTTGATGCCCGCCATCTCGGCTCCGCCAAACAACCGCCGGACGTGGATGTCATGAATGACGTTGCCGGTGACGGTGCTGAACGCCGCGCCCAGGCTGCCGACGATGCCGGCCTGCTCGCAATGCGAGATGCGGTTGTTGCGCACGAGGTGGTGGCCGATGTTTTCCTTCGTCCAGGCGATGGCATGGGCCTGGGCGCGCTCGATGGTCTTGACGTAGCCCTCGGCGGTGTTGGCCGAGGTATTATCATACTGGTCGCCGTATTTGCCGAGCGTGATACCGGAGCAAACCGAGTGGCTGATCACGTTGTTCTCGATGATCCAACCCTTGCTCCAGTGCGTGCCGATCAAACCAATCTGTTCCGCCGTCGGTGGGGCCCAGGGCGTCGCGGCCTGGCGCATCGTGAAGCCGCGCACGGTGATGAAGTTCCGGCCCGGCTGGTCCGGATAAAACACGGTCTGGCGCACGTTGATCTCGACGAGTTGGTCGTTCGGCTTCACGCCTTTGAACTGCGCCCAGATCGTGGTGTTCGTCGCGTCCACCTGCGCAAACCACAGTTGCGGATTCAACGCGGACGGCCTCTGCGCTTTGAACACCAAGCACAGCGTGTTGACCCCGCTGACGGGTTTGATTTTGGTTTTGAAGGAAGACCACGACTGCCACCCGCCCGTGTTCGGGACCAGGCACGTTCCCAGAAGTTCACCGTCCGGCGCGTCCAATCGAAGCTCGATGATCCCGCCCTCCGTGGCGGACGCCGCGCGAATCTCCATCTGCTCAGTGCGCTGGCCGAAGTCAATCCGCGCATAGCGAACCCAGTCGCCGTGCGCGATAAAGCCAAGGCACTCGCCGCCCTCCGAGCACGGCGCGTTTTGCGTACCACGCTTGGCGGCAAAACGGGTCGCTGGAATCCGACCGGCGTTTCCACCTCTGTCGCCGCGGCGCAGCCAGGCCACGTTCAACAGATAATCCTGGCCTGCCTGGGTGAGCCATGCCGGCGCCGTGCCCGCGGACATCAGCACTTCGTCCAATTTGGCCGCCTCGGTCAGCCAGTCACCGTCCAGATAGACCGCGCCGGTGTGATGATCGCGGCCCTTGCGGTCGAACCAGTCGCCGCGAATCAGGTCGCGGTAAGGATTGAAGCTGCCGAACAAGGAATTGGGCAGCGTCACCTTCCACACGTCGTCCCGGACCTTCACCCAGCCTTTGATGACCTCCGAGCCCTTGATCTCGACCTTCTCGCCGCGTGCTGCCTGATAGACGATGCGCCTGGCGTCGGACTCGCCACCGCGCGGTGGGTTGATGCGCTCGCGATAGACGCCCGCATGAACCGTGATGACGTCGCCCGGCTGCGCGAGGTCAGCGGCGCGCTGGATCGTGCGCAATGGCGCTGCCTTCGTTCCGCGATTGTCGTCGTTGCCGGTGGTGGCAACGTGGAATTCGGTTGCCTGGGCGAAGGAGCCAAGCAAGCCGAGCCACACCAACCCAAATGTGGATCTGAGCAGTTTCGCTGTGCGGTTCGCATTCATAGATGGTCTGCAGGAAATCAGGTCAGGCGCTCCCCCGGCATTGGCAGGGTCAAGGCGTTCGGTCAAGTGCAAGTGCGAGCGCCAGCGCCAAACCACCAGGCCAGCACTGGCCTGCATCCTTGGCAAGCATGGATGCGAAGCTGACAAGACTCGGGCCGTTGCTCCAAGCGGAGTCCACGAGATCGTCGTTTTGCCGCCGGATTATTCACGATCGAAGTGCGTTGACGCTACCCGATCACGATGACTTCGTGGTCCAGGATGGATTTGATTTCAATCCGACACCGGCCCGCCGTCCGCAAGGCAGCGACTGTCTTTCCAGTGACCAGAAGACGCGCGTGTTTGTCGTGCACCTGGGTGGGCAGTTTCAATTGCACTCGCAGCGGTCCGACGGGTATCAACTCGTGTACCGGCTGGCGCCAGGTGCCGGCGCTGGTCAGGTTGACCAGATGCAGGATCAGCCTCCCAGGCTGGCGGCAGAGGTGGCAGTCAATCAGGCCGGGACCTTCGACGGCGAGCGGGATGTCATCCCTGGCGGCCCAGCGGATGAGGTTCGCCAGCAGGTCGCCGTGGTCCGGCAGGTTGTCGCGCGCGAAACGGCGGTCCAGATCCGCCGGCAGAAAGGCAACGCGCCCGCCGCCGGCGGTGGAGTTCAAGATCAGGCCGGGAATGTCCGTCTTCGGCTCGCGCATCCAGGCCGTTTCCGGCGGGTAAATCGGAAACGCCGGGACAAAAGTCGCCAGCACCTGCGCCCCCACGTCCACCTGGAGCGGTTCCAGCACACCGCCAAACGGAAGGATGTCGGTTTCCTCAAAGCCGCGCAGCACCGCGTGACGCTGGCCGGTGACGGCGGGTTCACCAGCCACGTGGGGGCCATCCACCACGGCACGGCGCTCGGGGATGAGTCGCAGATAGGAGTGAGCCGTGTCGTTCGCGCTCCTCCTCCGTCTGGCGTTGTCGCTGGCAGACTGTGGGTCGGCCACATGCGCGCCGAACAGATCGGCCAGGGCGAAGTCCGCCCGCGGATCGCCCCATTGGTTGAAGAGCGTGCTCTCGCCCGTGGCCAGCAAGCCGCCGCCGCGCTCGACGAAGCGCCGCACGCTGGCGACTTGCGCGTCGGACATTGCGCCGAGATTCGGGAGCACGAGCACGGAGAATTGGGAGGCGTCGCGATCGAGGTGATCGACATGCACCGGCAGGTAGGGAATCCGCGCCCGGATGAGCGCCTGGGTGATGCCGCGCCACGGCAACTCCACCAACAGTTCCGCATCGTCGCGGCCAAAGAAGTCGGTGTTTTGCTGCGACCATACGACGCCCACCGTTGCGATCGGCTGCCGGTTCACGAAAAATTCCTCGTTGGCCTTGTGCCAGCGATAGACCGGCTCGGCAGAGTGGTACAGGCGCCGGTCTTCGTGGTAGGCGCCCACGTAGTGCCACCACGGCTGCAGTCCGCCGGCGATGCCGTCGAGCATCCACAGGCGCGCCTCGGCGGGCGGTTTGCTCGCCAGCCGGAACGCGAGGCGGCGCGGCCTTGTCGGCCAGGTTGAACTCGCGTAGCGCGGCGGTGATTTCCTCCGCTGAGAGTCCGGTAGCCGCGTGGATCTCCGCCAACGTGAACCGGTGAAAAACCACCATGTTTTCCAGCCAATATCGCAGCTCAGCTTCGTCGGCAGGACGACGGGATTCAGCGTCCGCTTCTGTCGCCGCAGCCCGCGGCGGAGCTTGGGCGAGCTTGCCCCGCCAGAATTGCTCGGCCTCGCGCAGCGGTTGCAGGACCTCCGCACGTTGTTGCGGGTTGTCCAGCTTGAGCGAAGCGATGCGCTCGCGGACCCAATCCGCGAAGAACTGCGCCGACTCGCGCTGCACCGGTTGCGGCTGGCGGCCGATCTCCACATACCACGGACCGGTGGAGGCAAAGCGGAACGTGTTCGTCACGTCCGCGATCGCGCGCACCAGAAACCAACCGCTCTCGTGCAGCTCGATGGTTTGCGGCAACGCAATACGTTCCACGCGGCCGTTGCGAACCAGTTCCACGGCCGCGATCGGATCACGCGAATCAAGCTGGGCCTGAAGCTGGATTTGCACCGGGCTGTTGCTCTTGAAGACATGGCCGGGCCACTGGCCGTTGGCACGACAGCGAAGCAGCGGACCGTTGGAGACGAACACGTGCCCGGCTCGCAATCCCTCCCACCACTTTGGGTACGTCAGTTCGCCGGCCACGTCTAACGCGACCAACTCTACCGGGATCGCCGCCGCCCGCCCTGCGTGGCAGAGCAGCAGCCACGCGCACACAGCGCCCAAGACCTTCAACCGCATGGCAGGACAGAACATGGTGGGAGTCGTTGATTTGCCTCGAGAAACTCAACCTTTCGCGGCATCTCGCCCCGCTCGTCCGGCCGCCGCCAGGTTGGCCAGTTGCATCTCGGAATATTTGCGCGAGAGGATCAGCCCGTCCGCGCCGGCCTTCAGCGCGGCGGTGACGGCGGCGTAGGTGTCCTCGGCGGAGGCCTGGCGGCTATTCTTTCCGGTGGGGATGCCAATGTCGATTCCGGGAAGCACCTTGCACTGGCCTTGCACGCCTGCGCGCGCGCGCCGGGTTTCGCGAAAGACATAGTCGGGGGTAAGTCCCGCCGCGGCGAGTTGGTCGAGCTTCGCCTCGTCGCCGTAGTTCAGCAGGTGGTTGTTGAACCGGAGCAACTCCTCCTTGGGCACGTCACGGAAGACCGTCGAGCCCACATTGCGGATGAAATTGGCGTACCGTTCGCCGCCGCAGTTGTTATAGACGACCACCTTCAGGAAGTCGGCCTTGGTCGCCAGGTCGGCGTAGCGGCGCGTGGCGCGGAAAAGGGGATTGAACGAGTTGACGTGCTCAATATGGAAACCGACCTCCAGGCCAGGCCGGGCCCGCTTCACGGCGGCGTTGACCTCGGCCAGCACCCGGTGTTTCGCGGCGTCGAACAACCGGTCCCAGGCGATGATCTCCGGCCACTCGACAAGCAGCCGCCAGAACTCCACGAAGTAACCGTCACTCGGCCGCTCACCCTTGAGCGCCGCCTGGACGAACTGGTCAAGCTGCCGGTAGCCCTGCCGGACGCGCGCGAAGTCAATGCCCCGCTCCGCTGCCGCGCGCTGGTGATGCGCACAAAAGCAGGTGACCCGCGACGACGCGATGCTCTGCGCGTGACTGGCGCCGAGCGCATTCAGGAGCGGCCCGTTGCGCTCGTTGAAGAAGAGGATGCCGTCGATGTCGTACGACTGGCAGAGGTCCGTGGCGAGGCCGGTCCAAAACGCGCGGACATCGGGATGGCAGAGGCAGAGCGTGCCCGTTCGCCGGCCTTGCAGGTCCACTTCGGCGACTTCCTTCACGCCGGGCACGTCGGAACGGAAAACATCTTCGAGCGAGCAGAAGACGCGCAGGCCGCGTTTCCTGGCGGCGGGGAGCACCGTAGCGACAATGTCGAGGTCGCCGTGGTCGGGGGCGCGGGTATGTTTCAGCACGGTGTCGCGATAAAACTCGGCGTGCGGCGTGGCGTAATTGCCGCCGTGGAAAAAACTCTCGTCGGACTCCGGCACGCCGTGATCGGGAAATGGGTGCCCCGGAATCTGGCGTCCGGAAAGCCCGCGACCATAGGTGAACGTGGTCAGGTAGATCGTGTCCACGGCACCGCGTTCCTGAAGGATGCCGAGCACGTTATCGGTGCCCTCGTCCACGAACGACCCCGCGCCCACCTGGATGCCGATGGTCTGGCGGGTGCGTGGTGGCGCCGCCGCCGTGACCGCTGCCCCAATGGCCAGCGGGCCGGTGGCGGCCAACGCAGCCACGCCGGCACTTTTCTCGATGAATTCCCGTCGGTGCATTTGAGTTGCAGGGTTGTGGGTCTTCATGGTCACACGGGTTTTTCGCTTTTCAGATAACTCGCCTTTTCCAACCAAGCCGGGTTGATCTTCACTCCCCAGCCGGGGCCGTCCGGGAGCTTGACCTTGCCGGCCGTGACTTTGAGCGCCGGGCGGTAAAGGCGCTCGCCGGCGTTGGCGTCCTCCTCGATGCTGAACTCGACGAACGGCCCGGCATTCGGAATGGCAGCCATGAAATGCAGGGAGAAGAGCGTGATCGGCGACAAGTGAGACGAGTGCGGCACGACCAGCTTGCCCGCGTTTTGCCCCATCTTCGCGACGCGCCAGGCCCGCGTGAAACCGCCGACGTAGCAGAGATCCGGCTGGAGGATGTCCACCGCGTTCATCTGGATCATGCGCCGCCACTGCGCGAGATCGTTGTCCTGCTCGCCGCCCGATACGTTCATCTGGAGCGCGGCGGCGACTTCCGCCGTCCATTCGAGCTCCCAGAAAGGACAAGGTTCTTCAAACCAGAAGTAATTGCTGTCCTCCAGGCGGCGGCCCACCGCGATGGCTTTGGGCGGCGTGAAGCAACTGTTGCCGTCGCCCAGCAGGCGGATGTCGTCGCCCACGGCCTTGCGGACGGCGGGAATCGACTTCTCCGTGCGGCCGGGCGAGGCATCGCGGTCATGGCCGGTGGGCACTCCGAGACGAACCTTGAAAGCTTGGAAGCCTTGCGCGTCGCGCAGTTTGACCAGCCGTGCCGACTCGTCCTCGGGCGAGAGGTCGCGCCGCATGCTGGAGCCATAGACCGGGAACGGATCGGTCTTGCCGCCGAGCAACTCGCAAACCGGCTTGCCCTTGATCTGGCCGTAGAGATCCCAGATGGCGGTGTCCACGCCCGCCAGCGCCCGGCAGACGTACGACCGGGGGAACTTCATGTTGGCGTCAATGACGCGGTCCATCAGGGCATCAATCTGCGCCGGATCGCAGCCGAGGACATGCCGGGCCACCTGCCGATGCAACACGGTCGCCGCAATGTCCGGTTCGTACGATGAAAGTTGCCCGTAGCCCTCGCGTCCGTCGTTGGTTGCGATCCGGACAATGCCGAACTGGCCTTGCGTCCACGACTCGACCTGGGTGAGGGTCAACCCCGGATCGATGATTCGGAACTCCGCGTAGTCCTCGGTGCGGCCCAAGGAAGGGTAAGATTTGGCGCCCGCTGCAGGGGCGGCGCCCAAGCTGACGGGCAGACCAGAGGTCACGACCAAGGCGGCTGTACGATTCAGGAAAGTGGATCGATGTTGTGGCGGTGGCATCGTGGTTCAAGGTTACAGTCTCACGACGATGTCAGGCGGCTCCGTGTTCAGGTCGAAATGGATGCGGCCATTGCCGCTTCGGCGGCACCGGCCAGGGCAACCATCCCACGTCGCGGGCAAAGTTGTGAAAACGCCGCAGGTAACGGTTGGCCGAGAGCGAGCCCGTTTCCAGAACCCGAAGAAAATGCTCGGTGCGGGTGTCGCGCCGTTGCCGGTCCCGAAGGAGGTCGAAAGCCCTGTCGGCAACGGCCCGCTCAGAACGGGTGCGGTTGCTGCCGGTTTTGGTCTTCACGAATTCGACCTTCACCTCGGACCAGTTGCGGCGGACGAAGTTCGCGTCCGCGGCGGCCAGGTAGGCTTTGGCAGTCTGGAGATTCAGCGGCGGCTGGCGCAAGGCCTGTTCCTGGCGAGCACCATCTGCCGGGCTTCATCCTCATCGGCGGTGGCCAGACCGGTGCGCGCATCGACGCAGTAGAACTTCCAACTGCGCTCGCCCCGGCGAATCAAACGGAATCGCGGTTTCATACGCTGTGCGCGATGGGCAGCGTATCTCCGACCGACTCCGCGGCGTAAACGAGCAGTGGGCGGGCAGGCCACCGCAGTGGACAGTACTCGCCGAGTAGTGATCTTGGTGACCGCCAGCCTTCACCTTCCACACAAACCATTGCCGCAGTCGTAGATGGGAGTGGTGGCTGGGGGCGGAATTGAACCGCCGACACAAGGATTTTCAGTCCTCTGCTCTACCAACTGAGCTACCCAGCCGGGCGCAAACAGAGCCGAATTCAACGCGCCAGACACCCGTTTGGCAAGGCCGATTTCGCCGGCCTTTTCGTCGCTTTTCAAATTGCTTCTGCGGCGGTCCCCGCCTGTTCTCGCGGACCATTTTGGTCTTGGCGCGCCTGGCGGCTTGCCGTTAAGTCCGCGCCATGAAAATCGTGCTGGCTTACTCGGGCGGCCTCGACACCTCGGTGCTGCTGTCCTGGATCAAAGAGACCTACCGTGCCGAGATGATCGCCTTTTGCGCCGACATCGGCCAGGCGGAGGAACTCAAGGGGCTCGACAAGAAGGCCCGGCGAACCGGCGCGTCCGAAGTGCGCATCGACGACCTTCAGGAGGAGTTCGCGCGCGACTTCATCTTTCCCATGATCCGGGCGGGCGCGATTTACGAAGGCCAATACCTGCTGGGCACTTCGATCGCCCGGCCGCTCATCGCCAAGCGCATGGTCGAAATCGCGCTCGAGGAAAAGGCGGACGCCATCGCTCACGGCGCGACCGGCAAGGGCAACGACCAGGTGCGCTTCGAACTGACTGCGGCCGCGCTCGCGCCGCGTCTCGAAGTCATCGCGCCGTGGCGGGACGAGCGTTTTCGCAGTGAATTCCCCGGTCGCGCAGAAATGATCGCGTACTGCGCGGCGAAAAACATTCCGGTTCAGGCCTCGGACAGGAAGCCGTACTCGATGGATCGCAATCTCCTGCACATTTCGTACGAGGCGGGAATTCTCGAAGACCCGTGGATGGACGCGTTTGCGCCGGCGAACAAGGACATGTTCCGGCTCTCAGTCGCGCCGGAAGACGCGCCGGACAAGCCGGAATACGTCACGCTCGATTTCGAGCGAGGCGACTGCGTCGCCGTGAACGGCAAGGCGCTCAACCCGCTCGGCGTCATGCAGGCGCTCAACAAGCTCGGCGGCAAACATGGCGTGGGCCGCGTGGACTTGGTGGAAAACCGTTACGTGGGCATGAAATCGCGCGGCGTTTACGAGACGCCCGGCGGCGCGATCCTGTATTTCGCGCATCGCCAAATGGAGAGCCTGACGATGGACCGCGAGGTGATGCACCTGCGCGATTCGTTGATCCCGCGGTATGCCGAGCTGGTGTACTACGGCTACTGGTTCAGCCCGGAACGGCTGGCTTTGCAGGCAATGGTCGAGGAAGGCCAGAAGAACGTCACCGGCACCGTCCGCGTGAAACTTTACAAGGGCAACGTCATGGTCGCCGGTCGCAAATCGCCGGTGAGCCTGTACAACCCCGCCATTGCCACGATGGAGGCCGACCCGACCAAGGCCTACAACCAGAACGATGCGACCGGCTTCATCCGGCTGAATGGGCTGCGGCTGAAGGTGGCCGCGGAGGTGCATGGCGGAACTGAACGCGGTTGAAGCGAAGCCGCCATCAACGCCAAGGCAAACCGCTTGGCTGAGGCGCGATTTCGGCACGCCCGGCGCCGCCTCACGGTTTGCTCAGCCAGTAGTGGACGAGCACGGTCAGGATGCCGGTGACGCCGGTCGGGATGAAGAGCGCGATATAGGTGGGATCCTGAATCCAGTGGGCGAACGCGCCGCGCCGTTCTTTCTTGATGTCATCGGCGAGTTCTTCGAGGCGCTTGAGATAGGTTCGCTTGGGACACGCTACTGTCAGGCCGGTCGCCGCGGAGACCGCCGGCGTTTCGGGTAACGGCACCGTGATTGTCTTCTCACCGCTCACTTCCACCTGCTGCTTCACCTCCGCGAGTTGCGCGGACGCAGCGGCGCGCAGGTGGCGTGCGGAGTGCCGCACCACGGCCCAGCACGTCGCCGCGATGACGAAGTTCGCCGCAAAGATGGCGATCGAGCTGCGGGTCCAGGTCCAGGCCTCGAAATACGAGTTTCGCGAAAGCAGTAACAGGAAGAAGATCACGAACGGGGTGAACATCAGCCGGCCCGTCTCCCGGGTCTTGTCCGCGGCGAACCGCACTTTCAGCCAGCCGTCGAAGTCGCCCGCGCGGAGGCCCTTCTGGCGTGCCCACTTTTCCGTCAAGGCCTCGGGCCAGACCGCGGCCCTCCGAGCCAGCGATTCCAACATGGTGTCGCTGAGCCGGGCGGCGTCCAAGGCGTAGAACAGCACCACCAGGAAACAGAAGATGGTGAGCCCCAGCAGCCAGAGGTCGATGCGCGCCGACCACAGCACACGAACGCACAGACGCTCGGGCATGCCGCCCACCGACGTCACGATGGCAAACGCCAGGACGGCATAGCCGACTGCGGACACAATCGCCCGCAGGTGCCGGCGGTGGACAAACCCGCCGCGGACATAGGCCTCGAACAGCGTCTGCGCGACTACTCGCCCCCGCTTGTCAGGCGCGACCGTGCCCCACCCGCCAACCTTTCGCACCCAGGATCGAAATGGGCGGAATCGCTGCCGCAAGCACCAGAGCGACTGGCACCATTGATCAAAGTCCTTTCGCTGGAAGTAATCTCTTCCCAGCCGACGGCCGTGTCTGCGGTGTCCCCAGTAAGCCGCGACTGAACAGGCGATCGCCAGCAGCACGGCCGCGATCCGGATGATTTCTGTGGGCCAGATGCCGATCCCGTCGCCGAAACTCCAGGGCTCCTCCCCTGGCCGGCGGGCGAGGGTGCGGCAGATGCCGCAGGCCACGACGCCAGTCATCCCGAGGACGGTCGTCAACAGAAGTGCGCCGGTTCGGTCGGAGGAACCGAGCGCACGGGAGAACGGGCGGCGGGAACGGACGCTACGGTGCAGCAGGTCGGGATCGTGGTGGTTGTCATGCCCCCAGCTTACACCCCCCTGCAGATGCGCCCGCCGAGGAGCACCGACACGCACACCGCCGGGCCGGAAGCGGATGCTGGACGGACGGCGCGCCGGACGGCTAGCCTTTCGCCGCCATGAAACGCGCTTCACACCTCGCCGCCGCACCGTTTCCTTCGCTTCGCTGGGTTTGCTTTGGATGGTTCTCGCCACGTCGATCGGTTCGGCGCTCGCCCAGGGCAGCAAGGCGGATTACGCGCGCGCCGCCGGTTTGGCTGAGCGCCTGCGTGACACGGTGCTCAACGCAGGCCTTACCGCTCATTGGAACGGAGACGGCACTCGGCTGTGGTATTCGCGCGAACTGCCGGGTGGCGGCCACGAGTACCTGCTCGCCGACGCCGTGGCCGGCACGCGTGCGCCCGCCTTCGACCACGCCAAGCTCGCCGCCGCCCTCGCCAAGGCCACGGACCGCAACTTCACCGCCACAAACCTGCCGCTGGACAACTTGACCTTCGACGCGGCCGGGAGCGAAGCGCAGTTCGGCGCCGCAGCGAAGCGCTGGGTTTACCTTTTCGCCAAGGACGAACTCCGCGAAAAGCCGGCCGAGCCGGGTGGCAGGGCAGGGGCCGAGGACGAGGAAATCCCGACCGCGAGCACCCACACCGGTGGCGAAACCTCGGTCACGTTTGTGAACCGCACGCGCGGTGAGCTGGAACTGGTCTGGCTCGACGAAGCCGGCCAGCGCCACAGCTACGGCAAGCTCAAGCCCGGCGAAGACCGGCGGCAACACCCTTACGAAGGCCATGCCTGGCTATTAGTGGATGCTTCCGGCCGGCCGGTTCGCGGCACGCTCGCCAGGGCCGAGGCCACGACGGTCGAGGCCACCGAGCACTCCGCGCCGCCGCGCCACCGCGGCCGCAATCGCCCGCCGGCCGAGGAACCGCGTGTGTCCAACTCGCCCGACGGCAAATGGACCGCCAGCATCAGCGGCTTCAATGTCCAGCTCCGCCCCGCGCAGGGCGACGCGTTTGCGCTGACCTGGGACGGTAACGAGAACCACTTTTACGCGCCCGAGTTCTTCTGGTCGCCCGACTCGCGCTGGTTGGTGGTCCCGCGCACGGAAAAGGGCGACGAGCGCAAGGTGAACCTCATCGAGTCCTCGCCGAAGGACCAACTCCAGCCCAAGCTCCTTTCGTACGCCTACGACAAGCCGGGCGACCGGCTGACGGGCAGCCGGCCGCACCTGTTCGATCTGGCCGCGCGGAAGGAAATCGCGCCGAGCGATGCGCTGTTTCCAAATCCTTGGAGCCTCTCGGATGTGCGCTGGGCTCCGGACTCGACGCGGTTCACGTTCCTCTACAACCCGCGCGGCCATCAGGTGCTCCGCATCGTGGTCGTCGAGGTTCCCGGCGGCACGACGCGCGCGCTCGTGAACGAGCAGAGCCCGACCTTTGTGGATTACGCGCACAAGCTCTTCATGCATTGGCTCGACGACACCGGTGAACTCATCTGGATGTCCGAGCGCGACGGTTGGAACCACCTTTACCTCTTCGACGCGAAGTCGGGTCAACTCAAGAACGCGATCACGCACGGCGACTGGGTGGTGCGCAGTGTCGAGCACGTGGATGCGGCGAAGCGCCAGGTCTGGTTCCGCGCGCTGGGCATCCGGCCGGGCCAGGATCCGTACCAAGTCCATTTCTGCCGCGTGAACTTCGACAGTTCAGGCCTTGCGATCTTGACCGAGGGCGATGGCTCGCACGCCGCGCAATTCTCGCCGGACCGCCGGTTCTTGGTGGACACCTGGTCGCGCGTGGACCAACCGCCCATTCATGAGCTGCGCCGCGGTGAGGACGGCCGGCTGATCTGCGAACTCGAGCGGGCGGACAGCTCGCGCCTGGAGGCGACCGGCTGGCGTCCGCCGGAGCGTTTCGTGGCCAAAGGCCGCGACGGCCAGACGGACATTTGCGGCGTCATCCATCGCCCGACCAACTTCGATCCCACAAAGAAGTACCCAGTGATCGAGAATATCTACGCCGGGCCGCAAGACTTCTACGTGCCGAAGACGTTTCGACCGTTCTACCGCCAGATGGAAATCGCCGAACTGGGCTTCATCATCGTGCAGATCGACGGCCTGGGCACGAACTGGCGCGACCGGAAGTTCCACGACGTTTACTGGAAGAACCTGGCCGACGCCGGCTTTCCGGACCGCATTGCGTGGATGCAGGCCGCGGCGGAAAAGCACCCGGAGCTGGATCTGTCGCGTGTGGGTGTTTACGGTGGGTCGGCCGGCGGACAAAACGCCGTGCGGGCGCCGATCGACCACCCCGATTTCTACCAGGTTTCGGTGGCAGCCTGCGGTTGTCACGATAACCGCATGGACAAAGTCTGGTGGAACGAGCTGTGGATGGCCTGGCTGATCGGGCCGCAGTACGTGGAGAGTTCGAATGTCGAGCAGGCCGGCCGCCTGGAGGGCAAACTCTTCCTCACCGTCGGCGAACTCGACCATGACGTGGATCCGGCCTCGACGATGCAACTGGTGAACGCGCTCATCGCAGCCGACGAAGATTTCGATTTCCTGGTGGTTCCGGGGTCGGACCACGGCGCGGGCGAGTCCAAATACGCCGCCCGGCGCCGGCAGGATTTCTTCGTGCGCAACCTGCTCGGGGTCGAACCGCGTCGCGCGCCGTGAACGATCGACCGCGCCATTTGCCAGGCGGCGGCGAACGCCATCGGAGTGGTCGGCACGAGCCGTCGCTCGCTGCGGTTTCGCCGCCATCGCCGGCGCTTGTCCCTGAATGCTTCGCGGCTCAATAAACTCGCCCGGCGGCGCGTCTAAGGCGCCAGTGGATGCTTCCGGGACATTGCTCGCGCGCGTCAGCGTGGACGGCAAATTCTTTCGGGCTGGAGCGCGTAAATTCCATCCCAAGGGTGTTGCCTACGGTCCGTTCGCGCCCAGCGCCGATGGCGAGGTGTACGCCTCGCGCGAGCAGACCGCGCGGGATTTCGCGCAAATCCGGGAGTTGGGCGCAAACCTGATCCGGCTTTACGCGGTGCCCCCGCGCTGGCTGCTGGACCTCGCGCACGCGATGAACCTGCGCGTCCTGCTCGACGTGCCTTGGAACAAGCGCGGCTGCTTCCTCGAAAACGAAGCCAGCCGCGAGCAGGTGCGCCGGATGATCCGCGAGGCCGCCTTCGCCTGCGCGCGGCACCCGGCGACGTTTGCGCTGAGCGTCGTGAACGAACTGCCGCCGGACATCGTGCGCTGGCACGGCACGGCGGCGGTCGAGGCGTTCCTGGACGAACTCGCGCGCGCGGTGAAAGCGGTCGCGCCGGACTGCCTCTGCACGTTCGGGAACTATCCCACCACCGAATTTCTCCACCCGCGGGGTATCGACTTCCATTGCTTCAACGTCTATCTGCACGACCCGCGGGCGTTGCGAAACTACCTGTCACGCCTGCAAACCCTGGCCGACGCGAAGCCGCTTGTGCTCGGCGAATTCGGGATGGACGCGCTGCGCGAAGGCGAGCCGCGCCAGGCTGAATTGCTCGGTTCCACCATCGAGCAGGCCTTCCGTTCCGGGCTGGCCGGCGTCATCGCCTACAGTTTCACCGACGAGTGGTTCAAGGATGGCCGGATGGTGACGGACTGGCAGTTCGGTCTGACCACCGCCGGTCGCCGGCCACGGCCGTCGCTCGCGGCGGTGCAGCAAGCTTTCCGCGCGGCACCGTACTTTCCTCCGCGCCGGCAGCCGAGGGTCTCGGTGGTGGTGGCCAGCTACAACGGCGCCCGCACGCTCCGGCCCTGTCTGGCCTCGCTGACCGCACTGAATTACCCGGATTACGAGGTGATCCTGGTCGATGACGGTTCCACCGACAACACCGGCGCGGTCGCCGCGGATTTTTCCACCGTCCGTTATTTGCGCCACGAACAGAACCTCGGGTTGTCGGTCGCGCGGAACACCGGCATCGCCGCGGCGCGGGGCGAAATCGTGGCATTCACCGACGTCGATTGCCGGGCGGACGAAGACTGGCTGCACTACCTCGTGAGCGATTTGGTGGGCAGCACATTTGCCGGCGTGGGCGGCCACAACCTGCTGCCCGCCGACGACTCGTGGGTGGCGGCCGCGGTGCTGGTGTCGCCCGGCGGTCCGGCGCATGTGATGTTGACCGACCGCGTGGCCGAGCATCTTCCGGGTTGCAACATGGCGTTCTGGAAATGGGCCTTGCTGGAGGTCAGCGGCTTCGACCCGGCGTTTCGCAAAGCGGGCGACGACGTGGACATCTGCTGGCGGGTGCAACATTGCGGCCACCAACTGGGCTTCAGCCCGGCCGGCTTCGTCTGGCACGCCCGCCGGTCAACCGTTCGCGCCTACCTGAAGCAACAACACGGCTACGGCGAGGCGGAAGCCTTGCTGGCGCGCAAGCACCCGGAGTACTTCAACCCGCTCGGCGGCAGCCTGTGGCGGGGGCGCATTTACAGTCCCACGCACGTCGGTCTGTTGACCCGGCGGCCGATGATTTACCGGGGGCGGTTCGGCGGCGGGCTGTTTCAAAGTCTCTACACCGCCTCGCCGTCGTTTGCGCTGATGGTCGTGACCAGCCTCGAGTACCACGTCTTCGTGACCTTGCCGCTGTTGGTGCTGAGTACGCTGTTCAGGTGGCTGCTGCCGGTGGCGCTCGCCAGTGCGCTGGTCTCGATGGGCGTGTGCGCGCTGGCCGCGGCCCAGGCCGAACTGCCGCGGCGGCGGCACCGGATGTGGTCGCGCCCGCTGGTCGGCTTGCTGTTCATGCTCCAACCGGTGGTGCGCGGGTGGGCGCGCTATCAAGGCCGGCTGTTCCTGCGCCAAACGCCGCTGGCCCGCCACGAAAACCTCGATTCGCTGAGCCGGGATCGACTCCATCACCGGCCGCGCGAAATCCGTTTCGAGGATCCGGCCGCCTTGGGGCGGGAAGGCTTCCTGCGCGGAATCCTCGATCGTTTGGAGCGCGAGGGCTGGCAGCACCGGATCGACAGCGGTTGGGGCGGCTTCGACGTGGAGGTGTACGGCAATCGCTGGAGCAAACTGCAACTCACCACCGTGAGCGAGCAAACCGACGACGGACGGCTCCGGCTGCGGTGCCGGCTGCGCAACCGGTGGACGCTCCCCGCGCGACTGACCTTCTGGCTGGCCGCGGCGGTGGCCTTGCTGGGCGCGGCCGCCGCGCGCGACCGGAGTGCCTGGTATGGGCTGCTCCTGCTCGCACCGCTCGGAGCGGTCGCGTTGTTCCGGCGCGACCAGCGCCGCCTGCGCCGCATCTTCGCCGTGTTCCTGGACGAAGTGGGCCACAGTCTCGGGCTGAAATCGGAGCTGGATCGCAACTCCGAACCGTCCGTTCAGGCCGCGCCCACGCCTGCCGAAGCGACTCCGCCCGCCCCCTGCGCTTGACCTCGCCACGCTGCCACCGCGAAACGGGGGCCAATGAGGGAAGGCAGGAACGCAGGAAGCGCGGCCTGTGTCTTCCTGCGTTCCTGATTTCCTAATTCAACCTCCGACACTCCGGGTCTCAGTGGTTGGAATGACCCGGCGGGGCGGAATCCCGCACCGACTATTGCCTCGTTACGGCTCAGCGCGTCATCGGCTGGATTTCGCTGTGGCGCGCCCTGCCGCCCAGATACGAAGTCCAACTCAACAGACCGCCGGCCAGCAACGCCAGTACCAGCGCCAGCACCGCAAACCAGCGCGGCGCCGGCTTCGGCGGCCGGAACGCGACCAACCCGGCCAACGCCGCCACGCCCAGCACCACCGTCAGCACGAACGCCAGCACGGCCACCTCTTGGTGTTGGTCGAGCAGATCGCGGTTCATCCCCGGCATCGTCATCAAGGGCTGGGCCGCCGGCCCGCCGGTGAAGTACGCCCCGGCCGAGAGCGCCCCGGCGAGCACGAACAGGAGCAGCGCGGCGCGCCGGAAATCCAGACTGTGCAGGACGAGGCCCGCCAGCCAGAGCACGCAGCCAAACAAAACGGCGAAGGTCGGAGCGTGGGTGACAATCAGGTGCAAATGCGCGGCGTTCATGGTTTGTGCGCGGGGGTGCCAGGCAGCCCGCCGCGGGACGGGCCGGATTTTGCCGACCGGGCGGGCCGGTTCAAACACTATTGACGGCGAGGTCTGCGCCCCACCAGCGCCGATCGGCACTGCTTTGGCTATCCCCTCAAAGTCTTTGGGGAAGAAACCCGAAGGCCGAAGGCCGAGAACCGAAAGGAATCCGAAATCCGTACCCCGAAACGCAACTGGCGTTCACCGGGCTGTTTGGTCTTCGGATTTCGGGCTTCGGGCTTCTTTCGGCCTTCGGATTTCAGCCGCATCGACAACTTGCCGCCTTGTTAAGAGCGACCCTGGGCGCCAGTTCACCGACGCATTAAGCGCTTGTTGGCGGTTGGCGACGGGGTTAGGTTCCGGGCAGTCGGCAGTGAACCGGCCGGCTGCCCTTGAACATGAGAACCAACACCAGGCGTTTCTCGGCACAGACCCACTGGACGGGCCGCAGTGGCCCCCGTGGTTTCACCCTCATCGAACTCCTCGTCGTCATTGCGATCATCGCCATCCTGGCGGGGATGCTCCTGCCGGCGCTGGCCAAGGCAAAGGCGAAGGCCACCGGCATCACCTGCATGAACAACACCAAGCAGCTCATGCTCGCTTGGAACATGTATATGGGTGACAACCGCGACGAGCTGCCCTTCGCCTACGTCCCGGACGATCCCAACAACAAGCTGTACTCCCAAGCCTGGATGCATGGCATCCTGGACTACAACGCCGGCAACAGCGCGAACTGGGACGCGACCAACACGATCATGAAAGGCGCGATCTGGCCTTACACCGGTAATTCCCTCGGCATCTACAAGTGCCCGGCCGACAAAAGCTCGGTGAAGCCGTCGAGCGGCCCTTACAGGGGCCAGACCGTGCCGCGCATTCGGAGCCTGTCGATGAACTCTTGGATGCGCATGAACCAGGGTGACTGGAAATACACTTGGTTCGGCGACCAGACGTTCCGAGCCTATTTTCGATCCAGCGACTTTGTGGATCCGGGTCCGTCGATGACCTGGGTGTTGATCGACGAACACCCGGACAGCATGAACGACGGCTTCTTCTGCATCGACATGAGAGGGTATCCGAATCCTGCCCAGACCTCCCTGCCCGACACGCCGTCGAGCGCCCACAACAATGCTTGCGGCCTCTCCTTTGCCGACGGCCATTCCGAGATCAAGAAGTGGCTCGACCCGCGCACGGCTCCCCCGGTGACCTACAAAGGCACGATCAGCACCACCGCCAGTCAGCCGAACAATAAAGACGTGGTGTGGCTTTGGCAGCACACCACCTCCAAAGTCCGTTAACTGAAGCAGCGACCGGCTCGCGCGAGCGAACTGCTTTCCAAGTTGCCAGTCCGTGCCAGGCCTGACTCCGACGCAGCGCTCCGCCGTCGCTGCCCGCGGCAATGTGCTGGTAATGGCCGGCGCGGGCACCGGCAAGACCCGCACGCTGGTCGAGCGGTGCGTCCACCGCCTGCTCGATCCCATTGACCCCGTCTCGCTGGACGAAATCCTGATGGTGACTTTCACGGAGGCGGCGGCGGCGGAAATGCGCCAGCGCGTCCGCCGTCGCCTGGAGGAAGCCACCGCCCGCGATCCCGCCAATCTCCGGCTCGCCGAGCAGGTCGCCTGGGTGGACTCGACGCGCATCTGCACGCTCCACAGCTTCTGCCTGCAACTGATTCGCGAGCATTTCCACGAACTTGGCCTGGACTCGCAACTGACCGTCCTGCCGGAGTCGCAGGCTGCGATCCTCGCCGCCCGGACCTTGGACGAGTTGCTACGCCGCCATTACGCCGGCGACACCCCGGCCGACCGCGCCGTGCAGGAATTGGTCATGGCCCACGGCGGCGGTCGCGACGAACGCGTGCGCGCCCTGGTCCTCCGCGTGCACGCCTACGCCCAGACGTTGCGCGACGCCGAGGGCTGGCTGGCCGACCAGCTCGAAACGCACCGCCAACCCACGCCCGCGCACTGGTTCGAGTGGCTGTGCGGAGGAGCGGAGGAGTGGCGTCGCCATTGGCTCGCAGCGTTGGCGGAAATGCCGGCGGCGAACCTCCGCGCCGCGGAGTGCCGCGCCGTTCTGGAGCGCCTTTCTGAAAACGCTGACCGCCCCGCCCTGGCAAGCGCGGTGGCCGAGCTGCTGGACCTCGATGGCAACTGGCCGGACCGCAAGAAAACGGCCTGGCGCAAGCCGCTGGAAAAACTGTTCAAGGAAGCCGCGTTTCTGCGCTCGGTGGCGGTCGTCGGCGACAAAGATCCGCTGGCCGATGATTGGGATTGGATTCGCCCGCACCTGCTCGCGTTGCTCGAACTCGCGCGGGAATTCGGTATGGCGTTCGCCGAGGCGAAACGCGACCTCGCCGCGCTGGATTTCCACGACCTCGAACGGTTCGCCCTCCGGCTGCTTTGGGAGCCAGGTAACGATCGCCAAATCGAGAGCAGTGCCACCATCTCCGGCGAGGCCCCCCTCAACCGCCCTTCGGGCACCTTCTCCCCCACCGGGGGAGAAGGCCGGGAGGAGGGGGCGGGTTGCGCCGCGGGACCGAGCGGCAGCTCGGCCCTACCGGATTCGCGCGCCGGTTCGGATGTTGGGTTGCGCAGCGGAGGCAGTCGCCCCGGCCAACCGACCGCGCTGGCGCAGCTCTGGCGCGAACGGCTGAAGCTCATTTTCGTGGACGAGTACCAGGACATCAACGACGCCCAGGACTCGATTCTGCGCGCGCTCAGCCGCGAAGGCGCCGAGGCCAACCGGTTCCTGGTCGGCGACGTGAAGCAAAGCATCTACCGCTTCCGCCTGGCGAACCCGCACATTTTCCAGCGCTACGTTGACGTTTGGCGCGCTGACGCCGCCGCTGGAACGGTGATTCCGCTGAACGAGAACTTCCGCAGCCGGGCCGCGATCCTCGACTTTGTGAATGCCTGGTTTGCGCCGCTCATGCGCCGCGAAGTCGGCGGTGTCACCTACGACGCGGAGGCTCGCTTGCGCTTCGGCGAGCGCGACAGCGGCCCGACCGATGCCTCCGATTCCGAGCCGGCCGTCGAGCTGGAATTACGGCTCACCGGTGGCGAGAGCGCCGATGACAGTGTCGAGTCGGACGCGGACGATGAACTCAGCAAAGCGGAAACCGAGGCCTGGCGGGTGGCCCAGCGGCTGCGCGCTTTGAAGGATCGGCCGCTCCTGATTTGGGACGAGGCCGTCGGGGCGCGACGCCCGGTGCGATGGCGCGACATGGTGGTGCTGTTGCGCGCTCCGCGCGGCAAGGCGGAGACTTACGCGAAGGTGTGCGAACAGGCGGGCGTGCCGCTCTGGGTCCAACGGAGCGGCTTGTACGAAACCACCGAGGTCAGCGACCTGCTTTGCCTGCTCCAGTTGCTCGACAACCCGCTCCAGGACATCCCGACGCTCGCGGTGCTGCGGTCGCCCCTGGTGGGCTTGAGCGTTGACGAACTCGCGGGGATCCGGCTCGCCTTGCCGAATGGCGGTTTCTGGATGGCCCTCCGGCGATTCCACGCGTCGTTCGCTGACCCGGCGCGCGGCTGCCCCAGCCGCAGCGATGTCGCCGAATCGATCAGTGCCGCGCCGAGCGAACCTCCCGCGAAGCCGCATCCATCCAGTTCGCAGCCAGGCTCGCCCTCACCCCAGCCCTCACACCTGGGGAACGGGAGGAATGTTCCCAACGCGGGAGAATCCCCACCGTCCAGTGACTCCTCCGCACGCGACGACCTTAGTTTCCCTCTCCTGGGTGAGAGGGACGAAGTGAGGGCGGATCAGGACTCCGACGCCGTCGCCGTCGCCCGCGCCTCCGCCTGGCCGAAGGTGGACCGCTTTCTCAGGCGCTACACCCGCTGGCGCGAGCTGGCCCGGCTCAGTTCGCTCTCGCCGTGCCTGGAAGAGATCCTCGACGAAACGCACTATGAGGATTGGCTGCTCACCCAGCCACGCGGCGCCCAACGGCTGGCGAACGTTCAACGCTTGCTGGTCTTGACTCGCGATTTCGACCGGCTGCAACGCCAGGGCTTGTTCCGGTTCCTGCAGTTCCTCGAGGCGCAGCGCGAGGTCGAGTTCGACCCCGAACCCGCGCAGGTGGACGAGGCCGACGCCGTGCGCCTGATGAGTATCCACCAAAGCAAGGGCCTGGAGTTCCCGGTCGTGGTCGTGGCCGACCTGGGCAAGCCTTTCAACCTCCAGGACCTGGGCGCGAGCATTATCCTGGATGACGCCTATGGTTTGGCGTCGCTGGTCAAACCGCCGACCAGCGAGCGGACTTACCCGAGCCTGCCGCACTGGCTGGCCGCGCGCCGCGGACGCCGCGAAGCCTTGGGCGAAGAGCTGCGGTTGCTCTACGTGGCCGCGACGCGTGCTGGGCAAAAACTGGTGCTGGTGGGCACGGCATCGCAGAGTGCGGCGGAGAAGAAATGGACCCGCGCGGAAGGCGAGCTGAGCACGGCGCACCTGCTGGCGGCAACGAACGGACTGGACTGGCTGGGGCCGCTGATGCCGGCGCTCACCGGCAGTGACAACTGGCTGGATCAGGCGGAAGGCCAGGGGCGGCACTTGACCTGGCGGGTGATGGAAAAAGCCGGCCGGGTTGGCGCGGAGGAAACGCCAGCAGCGCCGGCTCCACCGACGGCGACTTTCACGGCGGAGGAACTGGAAACGCTGGGCCAGCGGTTGCGCTGGGTGTACCCGCAAACCGCCGCCACGCGCGAACCTGCCAAGGCTTCCGTGACCGGTCTGCGCCAGCGTGCGCTGGAGGCCGACGACGGCGAGGCCGTGCCGTGGTTTCGGGCGCCGCTGCGCCGCATCGCCGAACGGTTGCCGGCCGCCGAGGCCAGGCCTTTGAGCGCCGCCGAGCGTGGCGTGGCGCACCACCGTTTTCTGCAATTCGTGACGCTCGCAGCGCTGGGCGGGCGTGGTGCCCTGGCAGCGGAGGCGGAGCGCTTGCGCCGCGCCGGACGTTTGAGCGACTCGGAAGCGCAGGCGCTCGACCTGGAAGCGCTCGCGGCGTTCGGCCAATCGGAGTTGGGCGAGGCGGTGCGGCACGAAGCGGCCTTCGTCCGCCGCGAGCTGGAGTTCACTGCGCGCTTGTCCCCGGCGGACCTCGCCGCGCTGGCATTGCCAGCCACGCCGGGCCTGGACGCGGACGAATTCGTGGTCGTGCAAGGCGTGGTCGATCTGGCGGTGATCGCGCCGGAGCGGATCTGGATTCTGGACTTCAAAACCGACGCCGTGACGCCCGTAACTGTGGCCGAAAAGGCCCGCGCCTACGCGCCGCAGCTCCAGCTTTACGCCCTCGCCCTGGCACGGCTGTACGAGCGACCGGTGACCGGCGCCTGGCTACATTTCTTCGCTGCCAACCGCAGTGTGCCAGTGCCGCTGGCCGGCGTGGGCGCACTGGCCGTCACCTGAACGGGGGTGAATCTGAACGGTTCTTAATTCGGCTAGAATATGTCAACGCTCGGCCAACGCGGCAAAACCAACTGAAGTCGAAACCGATGGTGACAAGGGAGCGCCTGGAAAACAGCCGTGTCAAACAGCCAGCTTCAAGCCGTGGGCTACAAACGGCGCGAAATCGCCGCGGTTCTCGGTGGCGAACTCCGCCTGCATCAGAATCGCCGTGGCGGCAATCAAACAATCGAAGCGCGAACCGCGCCGACGTCCGGTTTGATTGAAAAGCCCGGCCGCCAAAACCGCCGTCGCTTTGTCGAACGGCATGACCCGCGACTCGATGATGGATTCCACGAGCAGGATTTCCTGGGGCTGCACCGGGCCGTTCAAGAACTCCGTCCACACGACCGCGCTGACCGCCAGCGATTCTCCCGCTGCGAGCCATTGGCCAACACGAAGTGCCTACGGCAAGCCGGCCACGGCCAGACCGATGAGATACTGATCAGTCCTTAGCATAGGCTACACTTGGGGCGCCAAAAAAGGAGCGCACCAGCTTGGCATTGGCCTTGATGGCTGATAGATCGCCCGCGACCCGTTCCTTGAGCGACTCGTTCTGCTTGAG
>JAKANS010000068.1 GCA_021823625.1 bacterium
CCAGAACCCTGAAGGGGTTGTATCGAGGCGCGCCAGGCAACCGGCTGCAACCCCTTCAGGGTTGTGGGAGATTCGTGTCGCCCACCCAGAGTAGTCGCTTCGCTCCAACCCTGGGCTGAGTGATGGAACGCCGTTGGCGTTCACCTTCTCGTTCGCCATGCTGATTGACAACGAGAGCCGCGAAATGCTGGCGGCGCATCACACGGGGTTCATCCTTGCCGAAGCCGGACAAATCTATCGCGGCTACACGAACAGCGACCACGGGATGGATGGCGAGATTGAGTTCAAGGACGACCAGGGCCGCGCCTCTGGGAAGCGTCTCTATGTGCAACTCAAGTCCGGCGACTCTTACCTCGAAACGCCGGAGGGATGGCGCCAGAGGTGTTTCAGATCAAGAACCCGCGCCGGGCCGATTACTGGCAGCAGCAGGCTTACGCCGTGATGCTGGTCATCCGCACGTCGGAGGGCGACATTCGCTGGATGGACGTGAGTGCCTACCTGAACCGCGAAAGCGCCGGCGGGAAGACGGCGAGGCAGATCGTCTTCGCGGGCGAGCGGTTCGATGCGGTGAGTGTGCAGAATTGGCGGGAGCGGGTGTTGGGAGGCGGAGGGCGGACAGGATTCACAGGATTCACAGGATACTCAGAATCACGAAGCCAAAGCGGATTCGATCTTTATCCTGTCCATCCTGCTAATCCTGTTTTTGCCTCCCGCGCGGTGTGGGAACTGGCCTTCGGCAGATGGGTGCTGCTCCAGCCGGAGCGCCTCAACGCGTGCGCCCTGGCGGCGCGGCAGCACCGCCCATTCTTTCCAGCGCACGCGTTCCCCGCGCTGGAAGCACCTTCGCGTGACGATCGCTTTCTGCTACCAACTCGTTCATGTCCGAGACGCCCTTTCGCGAACCCGGCCGCCACACGCCAGCGAAGGGCGTCCACGTTTCGCTGGGCGGACCCAGCCGGGTGTTCCTCACCGTTTGCACGGAGAAACGCGAACGCTGGCTGGCGCAGCCTTCCGTTCAGCGCGCCCTTCACGCGATCTGGGAACACACTACCATCGCGTGGCTGGTTAGTGATTACCTGCTCATGCCGGATCATCTCCATTTGTTCTGTGCGCCGCGTGATCTGCGGTTCACCATCGAACGCTGGATCGGCTTCTGGAAAGACCGCTTTGCCAGGACGCATCCCGACCCCGGAACTTTTCAGGCGGGCGGGTTTCATCAGCGGCTGCGCAACGACGAAAGCTATGCGCAGAAGTGGCAGTATGTGCGAGAGAATCCGGTTCGGCACGGATTGATCGCGAAGGCTGAGGATTGGCCCTGTTTCGGTCGGGCGCATGAGATCCGTTGGTGATGCCGCGTGGCGGCGCGGAAAGTTTGGGCGGCGCGGCAGCACTGCCCTACCGGGCGAGGAAGGCGCGCGACGTCTTCGTTAAATCACCTCGCGGTACACGTCCGGGTGCGGGCGCGAGATCAGCACCGCGTTCACCAGCACCCCGGCGTCGGCGATGATCCGCCGGCCCGCGGCCATCGCGCTTTGCACCGAGCCGACATCGCCGGTCATGGTGCAAAACGCCTTTCCGCCCAGCGCCATGGCCAGGCGCACTTCGAGGAGTTGGACCGGCGCGGCCTTTGCCACCGCGTCGGCAGCCTGGATCAGCGTGGCGACGTTGAACGATTCGAGGATGCCCAAGGCGCCGTTCGGCTCCGGAGTTTGGGTGCGCCCCAGCGCGGTGAAGACGTCCGGGTGGACGTTCGCGAGCACAAACGAGTCGATGAGGCAGCCGTTCGCCACTTCGATCCCGGCGGTGACGGCGCTTTGGACCGCAGCGGCGTCGCCGCCGATCAGGACCATGTACTTGCCGGAGCAAATCGAGCGCGACAGCAGCAGGCGCACGTTGCCCGCCTTGAGCATCGTGTCCGCCACCTCGAAACCGGCGGCCACACTCGACAATTCGATCAAACCGATGGATTTCTCGCTCATGGAATTCTCTCCAAAACAACGCGGTCACTCACGGACACGACGCGCCCCGCGAACGGCGCGTGGACGGGCGCGCCCAAGGCCTTCTCGGGCACCTGGCCGATCATCTGCCCGGCACTGACGCGGTCACCGGGCTTGATGAGCGGCAGGTTCGCCACGCCGGCGTTTTGCTTCAGCGGCAACACCACGCGCGCCGGCTGGAAGTCCAGTGGTTGCCACGGCGCGGGGTGATCGTATTGCTGGACGTGGAGTTTGCGCGTCAAGGTCTTGATCGGCACGTGGCGACCGTCTTGCATGGCGTGGGGTTTCACCGTCATCGAGCCGGTCCACTTCAGGTTCGCCTTGCGCATTTCGGCCTTGGACTGGTCGCAAGCCTCTTTCGGGAAAAGCTCTTCGGGGCAGGCGTACAGCGTGCACAAACCGCACGAACAACACAGCGCGGCCCACTGGTTCCAATATTCCTGGCCGGTGGCGGTGAAGGCCAGGCTGCGCATGACTTGGTGCGGTTCGACGGCATAGCCCAGCAGGAACCGCGGGCAATACTCGGTGCAATACCGGCATTGATCGCAGGCCGATTTACCAATGGCATTCTGCGCGGTGGCCGGCTTGAGTTTGCGCTGGATGACATGATGCTCGCGCGGCAGGACGACCACGCCCGTGGCGGTCTTCGTGATCGGCGCATCCAGGTTCTCGGTCGTCTCCCCCATCATCAATCCGCCCAGGCACAACACCGGTTGTTCGGTGGCGAAACCGCCGGTGGCCTCGATCAACTCGCGAAACGTCGTCCCGACCGGGACGGTGACGGTGGTTGGGTTCCTGACCGCGCCGGCGAGCGTCACCGTTTTGTGCGTGACCGGCCGGCCGGCGTGGGCGGCGGCGATGTTCACGAAGGTTTCGACGTTGCAGACCACGACGCCCACGTTGATCGGGATGCCGGCGGGCGGGATCAGCCGGCCGGTGACGTTGAAAACCAGATCGTACTCGTCGCCGGCGGGGTAATAATCGCCAAGCAATTGCACCCGCACACGCGAGCCTTTGACCGCTTCCTGGCAGGCCTCGACGGCGTGCTTCTTTTTCGCCTTGATGGCGATCACGGCGTCCCTGGCTTCGACTGCGTCCATGGCCAGTTCCAGGCCGCGGACCAGGTCGCGGGCGTGGTGTTCCATGACGGCGGCGTCTTTGTGCAAGAGCGGCTCGCACTCGGCGCCGTTGGCGATGATCGTGTCCGCCTTCGAGGCCAGTTTTACGTGGGTGGGAAACCCCCCGCCGCCGGCGCCGACCACGCCGGCTTGTTTGACTTTCTCCGCAAGTGTCATGACGGGCGCAGGGTAACGAGGAAGGTGGGAATCACAACTCCATTTGGGCGCATCCCGGGTTTGGCGCGCGACCCGCCCGGTCGCACCCGCGGGATCTCGCCGACGATCTGCAAGAACGAACCTGGCGGGCGAACGGAGCGCGGCCGGGTCGCGGACGAGCAATTTCTGTCGCAATTGCGACATTTTTTGTGCAATGCAGGTGAATGGGGTGCGGCGGGTTGCAGACCACACAGCCGCGCGCCAGTTCGCTCAGGATTTTGGGCGGACCGGCGTGGTGGATTGATTCGCGGCGCCGGACGGCGCAGACTCACCGCATGTTCACCGCCGCCCTTGCCTCGCGCCTGCGATTCATTTCCAAACTGGCCATCTCCAACCTCAGCCTGCTTTGCCTGGCGACGTTACCTGCCCACGCGGCGGCACCACCGCTGCACCCCGTGGTGGAAACGGAGACGGAGGTCTATACCTATCGCCCAGCGGATAACGGTGCCGGTCCCCTGTGGTGCGCCGGCTCGACCTGCCTGGTGCGGCTGGGCGATCGGGTGTTCGCCTCCGGCCTGGAGACGCTGGCGGACGTAAAGCCGCTCAATAACTGCCGCTGGCTCCTGTTCGCCCTCGAAGGCGACACCTGGCAGCAAGTCCTTGCCGATCCGAACGGGAAGACCCGCGAACCTTCGCCCCTCACCGGCTTCCCGGACGGGCGCCTCTTCCTTTCCGCCAACCCCACGCTGGTTCCCGGCCAATACAATGGCCCGGCCCGGCCGGAGATTTTCGAGTTTCAAGCCGCGGACGCTCATGCCGCCCCGAAGCGGATCGTACCCGAATGGAACGGCGCGCCGAAGTTCACCGAACATTCTTATCGCAGCTTTGCGGCCGACGGTGCGCGCAGCGAGTTGGTCCTTTTTCAGAACATCGACTACACGCACGCGGAATGGACGTTCCGGGATCGCGGCGGAGCCGGGGCGGCAAAAGGCGAACTGCGGTGGCCTTGGGGCGCGGACTACGCGAAGCCGGAGCCGATCCGCGTCTGTTATCCGAACGTGGCCCTCCAAAACCGGGCGGTCCACTTTTGCGGCGTGAGCGACATCATCGAGCCCAAGCCCGAATGGCGCGCCTTCAAGAAGGAGTTGACCGGGCGCGAGTGGGACTACGACTTCCGGCGCCTCTTCTATACCTGGACGCCGGACATTACCCGTGAGGGCTTCAAACCTTGGGTCGAAATCGCCAGCCGCGAAGCCACCTGCGGCTGGATCATGCCCGGCGACCTTTGGCTCGGACCCGACGGCCGGGTGCATCTCGTCTGGTCCGAGCGCGCGCTGGATGAGCGGCTGCGGGCGCGGTTCTTCCCGCAGGCGAAGCAAAGCCAGGCGATCAATTACGCCGTCGTGCGCGACGGCGCCGTGGTGCTGCGCCGGACATTGGCCATCGCCGAAGAAGGCGGCTCGCGAGAGATACCGAGTTCGCCCCGATTCCAGCCCACGCCGGATGGCCGCCTGTTCATGGTCTTCTACGTTTCCGGCGCGGATGCCAGCGGCAAGGCGGTGTCGGAGAATCGCGTTCTCGAAGTCGGCCCCGATGGAGCGGTGGGAAAGGCGGTCGCACTGCCGTTGCAGAAACCCTTCAGCCAGTTCTTCACGGCCACCGTGCGGGCCGGCTCGGCGCCCTCCGAGACGCTGGACATGCTGGGCCAGCCGGCCGGCGGTGGCGCGGTCATCCGCTATGCGCGCGTGCGGTTGCTGGGACGTTGAGATGCGGCGTGGCCCAGGCTGGCTGCTGTTCAACTCGCAGTAGCTCTCGAATTCTTTTTGCGCCCTGGCGCGGAACGCCGCGGTCCGTTTCGTTACCAATATCGACCGTCAGTCCTAATCGGGCGGAGCGGCGCAGTTCTGTCTCTCGGAGACGCCCAGCCTGAGGGCGCTAAGCTTCGCCGGACCGGCCACCGGTGTCGCCTTCCTGCCGGCGCCTTTACGATATTTTAACGTCCTCCGCCCAGGTTTTGATTACCGCGCGAACCAGGGTGCCGGCACCTTGCCGGCGTGAGAAACAACTCTCGCTATGCTTGACTCGATTTACATCGCCCTGGTCGTCGGGTTCTTTGTTGTGAGCGGCCTTTACATCCGCTTCTGCGAAAAACTGTAGGAATGCCAATGGAAAACCTCATCGTGGGCGTCATTGCCCTGCTGCTGTTCCTCTACCTGTTCGTGGCCATGGTCCGGCCGGAGAAATTCTGATTCCTTTTGCCATGCAAACTTCAGGCTGGATTCAACTCGCCCTTTACATGGTGGCGCTCGCGGCGATCACCAAACCGATGGGCCTCTATCTCCTGCGGGTGCTCGACGCCAACGGCCGAACCTGGCTCGATCCCGTCCTCGGGCCGCTCGAACGGCTGACTTACCGCCTGATGGGCGTGAAGCCGGAGCGCGAGCAGGATTGGAAACAATACACGCTGGCCATGCTGATCTTCAGCCTGGTGGGCTGCGTGTTTACCTACGCCATCTTGCGGCTGCAAAATATTCTGCCGCTCAATCCGCAGGGACTCGGCGCGCTAAGTCCCGATCTGGCGTTCAACACCGCCGTCAGTTTCACCACCAACACCAACTGGCAGAGTTACGTCGGCGAGACCACGATGTCTTATCTCTCCCAGATGGTTGGGCTGGCGTTCCATAACTTCGTTTCCGCCGCCTCGGGCATCGCCATCGCCGCGGCGCTGGTCCGCGGCATCGCGCGGCACTCGGCCAAAACCCTCGGCAATTTTTGGGTGGATCTCGTGCGCGTGACCTATTATCTGCTGCTTCCAATCTGCCTCGTGTTCGCCGTCTTCCTCGTGTCGCAAGGTATGATTCAAAACTTCAAGCCCTACACGAAGGCCAAGCTGGTCGAGCCGTACAAGATCTCCGTGGAGAAGAAGAACAACAATGGCGAAACGGTTCTCGGCACGGACGGCAAGCCCGTTATGGTCGAACAAACCGTGGACGAGCAAACCATTGTCCAAGGCCCGATGGCCTCGCAGATCGCGATCAAGATGCTCGGCACGAACGGCGGCGGATACGCCAACGCCAATGCTGCCCATCCGTTCGAGAATCCCACGCCGCTCTCCAACTTCCTCCAGATGCTCTCCATTTTCGCCGTCGGCAGCGGACTGACTTACTACTTGGGGCGCGTGACCAGGAACCAGGCGCATGGCTGGGCCGTCTGGGGCGCGATGATGGCGCTGTTCCTCGCCGGGGTGCTGGCGTGTTGGTGGGCCGAGGCGGCGGGGAATCCGATTCACCAGAAACTGGGCGTCGCGCTCGCCGACGGCAACATGGAAGGCAAGGAAGTGCGCTTTGGGATCTTCAACTCGGCCTTGTTCGCCACCGTTACCACTGCGGCGTCGTGTGGCGCGGTCAATGCCATGCACGATTCCTTCACCGCGCTGGGGGGACTCGTTCCCTTGTTCAACATCGAACTGGGCGAGGTGGTGGTGGGCGGCGTCGGCGCCGGGCTTTATGGAATGCTGGTGTTCGTGGTGCTGGCCGTCTTCATCGCCGGCCTGATGGTAGGGCGCACGCCGGAGTATCTCGGCAAGAAGATTCAAGCCTACGACGTGAAGATGGCGATGCTCTCGCTGCTGGTGCTGTGCCTCTCCATCCTCGGTTTCACCGCCTGGGTGTCCGTCAGCAAGTGGGGCCTCGCCGGCCTGAACAACGCTGGCCCGCACGGGTTGAGCGAAATGCTCTACGCCTACAGTTCCGGCACCGGCAACAACGGCAGCGCCTTTGCTGGACTGACGGCCAACACGCCTTGGTATAACACGACGCTTGGCCTGGCCATGCTGATCGGGCGTTTCCTGATGATCGTGCCCATTATGGCGCTGGCCGGGTCGCTGGGGATGAAAAAGATCGCGCCGCCGAGCGCGGGCACGTTCCCGGTTTCAGGACTCACCTTCGTGATCTTGCTCGTCGGCACGGTTCTCCTCATTGGCGCGCTCAACTTCCTGCCAGCCCTCGCGCTGGGGCCGATTGTCGAGCACTTCCTCACCGCGCAGGGGAAACTCTTTTAACCGTAGCAGCCGACGTAAGGAGGCTCTGATATGTGTCGCGAATACATCAAGAATGAGCCTCCTCACGTCGGCTGCTACAACGCAAACTATGACTCCCAAAACTCCATCCTTCTTTGACTGGAACATCGTCGCCCCGGCCATCAGCGCCTCATTCACGAAGCTCGATCCGCGGCTGATGATCAAGAACCCGGTCATGTTCGTGACGATGGTTGGCGCCACCCTCACGACCGCGGGCATCTTCACTTCGCCGGCGGATCGCAGCTTCATCGCCCAACTCGCCGTCTGGCTCTGGTTCACCGTGCTGTTCGCGAATTTCGCCGAGGCCGTCGCGGAAGGCCGCGGCAAGGCCCAGGCCGATAGTCTGCGCAAGGCCCGTAAGGACACCGTCGCGCGGCGTCTGCGCAATGGGCGCGAAGACAAAGTCCCCGCACCGGAGCTGCAGAAAGGCGACCTCGTCGTGTGCGAAGCCGGCGACGTGATCCCTGCCGACGGCGAAGTGATGGAAGGCATTGCCAGCGTGGACGAAGCCGCCATCACCGGTGAATCCGCACCCGTGATCCGCGAAAGCGGCGGCGACCGCAGCGCCGTCACCGGCGGCACGCGCGTCCTGAGTGACCGCATCGTCATTCGCATCACGGCGGACAAGGGCCACGGCTTTCTGGACCGGATGATTTCGCTGGTCGAAGGCGCGACGCGCCAGAAGACCCCAAACGAAATCGCGCTCGCGATTTTGCTGGCGGCGTTGACGTTCATCTTCCTGCTCGTTTGCGTGACGCTGAAGCCGTTCGGTATTTACTCCGGCGCGGCATTTTCTGTCCCGGTGCTGATCGCGTTGTTGGTTTGTTTGATTCCCACGACCATTGGCGGGTTGTTGAGCGCCATCGGTATCGCCGGCATGGATCGCGTTCTTCAGCGCAACGTGCTCGCGATGAGCGGACGCGCCGTGGAAGCAGCGGGCGACGTTGACGTGCTGCTCCTCGACAAGACCGGGACAATCACGCTGGGCAACCGCATGGCCACCGCGTTCCTGCCCGCGCCAAACATCAAGCCCGAACGCCTCGCTGACGCCGCCCAACTTGCCTCGCTGGCCGACGAAACGCCCGAAGGCCGCAGCATCGTTGTGCTGGCCAAGCAGCAATTCAGTCTGCGCGGCCGCGAAGTCGCCGAGCCACATGCGAAATTCGTCCCGTTCACAGCGCAGACGCGCATGAGCGGCGTGGACTTCCCACCGGTGGACGGGAAGCCGGCCCGCTTCATCCGCAAAGGCGCAGCCGACTCCATCCGCGTTTACGTGGACCAGCAGGGCGGCACGTTCCCGAAAGAAATCAGCCAGGGCGTTGACGAAATCGCGCGCACCGGCGGCACGCCCTTGGTGGTGGCGGAAGGCCGGCAGGTGCTCGGCGTCGTTCATTTGAAAGACGTCGTCAAGGGCGGCATCAAGGAACGCTTCGCGCACCTGCGCAAGATGGGCATCAAGACTGTGATGATCACCGGCGACAACCCGCTCACCGCCGCGGCCATCGCTGCCGAAGCGGGCGTGGATGATTTCATGGCGCAAGCGACGCCAGAGCAAAAGCTCAAACGCATCCGCGAGGAACAGGCGCAAGGCCATCTCGTGGCCATGACTGGCGACGGCACGAACGACGCGCCCGCGCTCGCCCAGGCCGACGTGGGCGTGGCCATGAACACCGGCACCCAGGCTGCGCGCGAAGCCGGCAACATGGTCGATCTCGACAGCAACCCCACGAAGCTCATCGACATCGTGGAAATCGGGAAGCAGATGCTCATCACGCGCGGTTCGCTGACGACGTTCAGCATCGCCAACGACGTGGCCAAGTACTTCGCCATCATTCCCGCGATGCTGATGGGCACGTTCCCCGCCATCGCGCCGCTCAATATCATGGGTCTAGTTTCGCCGCAGAGCGCGATCCTCAGCGCAATCATCTTCAACGCGCTCATCATCGTCGCGCTCATCCCGCTGGCGCTGCGCGGCGTGGCCTACAAACCCATTGGCGCGCTCGCGATTCTCCAGCGTAACCTGCTCATCTATGGCTTGGGCGGCGTCATCATTCCGTTCGTCGGTATCAAGCTCATCGACATCCTCATCACGAAACTCCACCTCATCTGAGCCTATGAAAGAAATCATTTCCCACCTCCGCGGTGCAGTCATGTCCACGTTGGTCCTGGCTGCCGTCTGCTGCGGACTTTACCCGCTGATCGTTTTTGGCATTGCGCAAACGGTCTTCCGCGATCGAGCCAACGGCAGCCTGATCGTGGGCAAGGACGGGATTGTGCGCGGCTCGAAGCTGCTCGGCCAGAACTTCACCGGCGAAAAGTACTTTCACCCGCGCCCCTCGGCCGCGGGCAACGGCTATGACGCCGCCAACTCCAGCGGCAGCAACCTCGGCCCGACTTCGCAGAAACTAAGCGATGCGATCAAGGAGCGCATCGCGACCTACCGGCGGGAGAACGGGCTTAAGGACACGGATCCGGTACCCGCCGATGCTGTCACCGCATCCGGCAGCGGGCTGGATCCGCATATCAGCGTGCGCAACGCCGAACTCCAGGCGGCGCGCGTCGCAAAGGCACAAGGGCAATCGCCGGAGGAGATCCGGGCGCTGATTCGCCGATTTACCGAAGGACCCCAGCTTGGGGTGCTCGGCGAACCCGGCGTGAACGTCCTCCGGTTGAATCTGGCGTTGGAGGGCCCATGAACTTCCGGTGGAATCCGTCGAGCCCTGGCTTCGGGCCATTCGATGTGGTCCTGGCCATCCTGCTCGGCACCGGCTGTATTCTGTCGCTGCCAATCTATGGGTGGCTTTTTGGCACTCCGTTTGTACGCCTCTGGAAGTGTTGGCTCGCCCGGCGGCGCGAGACCCGCCACGAATCGGCCAGTCCGCCGCGGGGTTGGCCCCGCGGGACGCGCAGCACCTCCCGGTCAGCGGGGCCGTCACCGGCTTCCGCTCTGAAGCCGCCCGGCGGCAAATTCGATCGTGCGGCCGGGGCGCGTGGCGGTGCCGCCGAACCGCGCCTGCGGTTCGCGCCCTGGATGATGCGGTCCGTCAACCTGCCGCAACGGCGCTTTCTCGCGGCGGGGTACGTCAACATTTTGCTGCTCAACCCGGCCTTGGAATAGTTAGCATTGGCGCGATGGATGACGTCCGCCCCAATCCGGACACGCTGCTGGAAGCTCTGCAACAGCAGAACTCGAAAGCTGCGCGAGGCCGGCTGAAGGTCTTCTTCGGCCTGGCGCCGGGCGTGGGCAAGACCTACGCCATGCTGGAAGCTGCCCGGCGCGAGCTCGCCGCGGGGCGCGACGTGGTCATCGGATACGTCGAAACGCACGGGCGCAAGGAAACCGTGGCGCTCACCGCGGGGCTGCCGGCCATTCCCCGGCGGCGTGCCGAGTATCGCGGGGTGCCCTTCACCGAGATGGATCTGGACGCCGTGCTCGGGCGCCGGCCTCAGCTCGCGCTGGTGGATGAACTGGCCCACACCAACGTGCCCGGTTCGCGGCATCCCAAACGTTACCAGGACGTGCTCGAACTGCTCGCCGCCGGCGTGGATGTGTTCACCACGCTGAACGTGCAGCACCTCGAAAGCTGCGCGGAGGCGGTGCACCAAATCACCGGCGTCCCCATCCGCGAAACCCTGCCGGACAGCGTGCTGGACGACGCGGAGTTCGAACTGGTGGACCTGCCCCCCGAGGAACTCCGCGCGCGCCTGCTGGCGGGTAAGGTTTACGTGCCCGATTCGGCCCGCGCGGCGCAGGACCATTTCTTCCGCGCCGGCAACCTCGCGGCCCTGCGGGAGCTGGCGCTGCGCGTGGCCGCCGAGCACGTCGGACAGGACGTGCTGGCCTACCGCCAGGCCCACCATATCGCCGATCCCTGGAAGTCCGGTCAGCGATTGCTGGTGGCCGTCAGCCCCAGCCCCACCTCCGCCGCGCTGGTGCGGTGGACACGCCGCCTGGCGGGCGAGCTGCAGGCGCCGTGGATGGCCGTGTATGTCGAGTTGCCCCGGCCGCTCAGCGCGGAGGAACAGTCCCGGCTGGCGCGTCATCTGGCGCTGGCCCGCGAACTCGGAGCGCAGGTCATCCCCACAACGGATGACGACGTGGTGCGCGGCCTGCTCCGCATCGCTCGCGAGCAAAACGCGACGCAACTGGTCGTCGGCAAGCCGGTCGGCTGGCGGGCGCTGGACCTGCTGCGCGGCGGGTCGTTGCTGAACCGGTTGATTCGCGAAAGCGGACTTATCGACGTGCACGCCGTCCGGGCGGAAGCGGAGCCGTCCGCCCCGTTGCCGCGGACGAAGCTGCCGCCGTTGGCACGGGCCGACACGCGCGGGTATGCGATCGCACTGGGCGTCGTGGCCAGCATCACCGGGCTCAACGCCGTTTTGCAGCACTGGCTGGGCTACCAATCGCTGGCGTTGGTTTATCTGCTCAGCGTGGTGGTGCTGGGGATGTTCGCGGGGCGGGGACCGACGCTGGCCGCCGCCACGCTCACCGCGTTACTGTGGAATTTTCTGTTCGTGTCGCCGCAGTTCACTTTCTGGATCAGCGGCTCCACGGACCTGATGCTGTTCTGCACTTATTTCGTCGTCGCCCTGGCCATGGGCCACCTGGCGGCACGCTTGCGAGCGCAGCAGGGGGCGGAACGCAGCCGCGAACAACGCGCCACAACGCTTTACCTGCTGACGCGGGAACTGGCGCAGGCCTCGGACTTCGCCGACTTGCTCGCCATCGTCCTCCGGGAAGTCGGCAAGGCCACGCAAGCCAAGCTGGCGCTGCTGCTGCCGGACGATACGGGAGCAGGAACGCTGACACCTTATTTTGCCAGCACCTGGAGCCTGCCGGAGAAGGAGCAGAGTGTGGCGGCGTGGGCGCTTCGCCACCGACAGCCGGCCGGCCGGGGCACCGATACCTTGCCCTCGTCCGAGGGTTTGCACCTGCCGTTGGTGGCTGGGGAGCACGCGCTGGGAGTGATCAGTTTGCGCTTCCGCGATGCGACGCCACAGACGCCGGACCAGCGGGACCTGCTGGATGCCTTCGTGCGGCAGATTGCGCTGGTGGTGGACCGCCAACGGCTCCGCGAAGCCGAGCAGCAGTCGAAGCTGGTGGCGGAATCCGAACGGTTGAGCAAGACCCTGCTCAACTCCATCTCGCACGAAATGCGGACACCCATCGCCGCCATCACCAGTGCGGCCAGCAGCCTGGGCGATCGGGGCAGCGCGGCTCCCCGCGAACTTCAGCAGGCGATGGTGGGTGAAATCCAGGAAGCCGCCGGCCGGTTGAACCGACTGGTTGGCAACCTGCTCAACATGACGCGGCTCGAGGCGGGCCACGTTCAGGCCCGACTCGACTGGTGCGATGTCGCGGACCTGATTCAAGTGACCTTGAAGGAAACCGCGAAAGAGCTGGCGCAGCACCCGGTCACGGTCGAGCTCGCGCCGGGGCTGCCGCTCGTGCGCATGGACTTTGTGTTGATGCAACAGGCGTTGGGCAACCTGCTGCTGAACGCGGCGCTGCACGCTCCCGAGGGAACACAGGTGCGGGTTGGCGCCGTCGTCGAAGACCGAACGCTCAAGCTCAGCGTGGCCGACACGGGGCCGGGCCTTTCGGCGGACGCGTTGCCGCGCATTTTCGACAAGTTCTACCGGGCCGCATCCGCGCCCACAGGCGGCACCGGGCTGGGACTTTCGATTGTCAAAGGCTTCGTTGAAGCGCAAGGCGGTCGCGTCAGCGCGGAAAACCAGGCTGGCGGCGGGGCGCTTTTCACCCTTCGCTTGCCGCTGAGCGAACCCCCTCCCGTCCTGGCCGAGGAGAGTCCATGAGCGACGCGACCGTCCATGCGGCCACCGTGCTGGTGATTGACGACGAAACGCAGATTCGCCGGTTGCTGCGCGTCTGCCTGGAGGCCAACGGCTATCGCGTGGAGGAGGCGGCGACAGGACAGGATGGCATCGCCCAGGCCGCGCAACGCCATCCCGACGTGGTGATTCTTGACCTGGGCTTGCCGGATTTGGACGGCGTGGCGGTGCTGGATCGGCTGCGCGAATGGAGCCGGGTTCCCGTGGTGGTGCTGAGTGTCCGCGACCGGGAAGAAGACAAGATTGCTGCCCTTGACCACGGCGCCGACGACTATGTGACGAAGCCTTTTCGCACGGGCGAACTGCTGGCGCGGCTGCGGGTGGCTTTGCGTCATGCGCAACCCGCGCCGGAAATGACCGTGTTCCGGAATGATGAACTCGAAGTCGATCTGGCCGCCCGCGTGGTCAGACTCAAGGGCAGAGAAGTGAAGCTCACCGCCACCGAGTACTCGCTGCTGCGGTTGCTGGTGCAACATGCCGGCAAGGTGCTGACGCATCGCCAGATTCTGCGCGAGGTATGGGGGCCAAACGCAGTGGCGCAAACCCACTACCTGCGCGTTTACATCGCCCACCTGCGCGAGAAACTCGAAACTGAGCCGGCGCGACCGCAACTCATCCTGACCGAACCCGGCGTGGGCTACCGATTGTTGGAGATGGAGTAAGGCGCGGGGGCGCTTCGCTCAAGCCGCCTACCCGCCGCCGCTCAGTTCACTTTGGATTTCCGCCGGCGCATCCGCTGCGGTCAGATCGCGGAAGTCGCGAAATCGATGGAAGGTCAGAAAGTTGGCGTCGTGGCAATTGTGGGCGCCGCCTTCACCGTCGTCGAAGGCCGTCCGCACTGCCGCGATCAGATCGTCGCCCTCGAAGAGCCAGTCGGCGTACTGGAAGCCATGCCGGAGCGGGTCCGGGTGGTACAGCAAGGCCGTGCGGACCTCCCAATGTCGCAGGTCCGTGGAGGCGGTCAGCGCGAGCGTGTTGCGGACACGCTCGGGATTGGCGTTCGCGTGTCGCGGCGGCACCCAGTTCGCCAGCGACCAATAACGCTTCGTCAGCGGATCGAACCGCACGGTGAACTTCTTGCACCCGCCCGGAAAATCGATGAAGCCCGTCGCCGGATCGAACGTCGCCTCCCGCCCATCCAGGCTGAGGCGGATCATCGCCGCCTTTTCGCGAGGCGAACGAAAGTCCGCTCGGAGGAGATCCACGATGCCGCCATCTGGAGTGACCACGGCGTTGCCTTCCAGCCAGCCGCCGAACCTGCCATCGAGCCAGGCCGGGTTCCGCGCCAGCGGATTGCTGAAGGTCCAGTTGGTTGCGTCAAGCAAGTCGGCCTCTTCCGGCACCGACATCATCAACGCGCGGAAATGCGCACCCCAACCGCCGCCGGCCATCGTGTCTTCCATCGCCCGCCACAACCGGCCGTTGTGCGCCACCACCGGCACCGGCGCACAATGGTAAGTGCCGTCGCCGCGGAGCAGACCCGACTGCGCGTCGCGGGATTGCGTCCAGGTGCTGCCGCCATCGGTCGAGCGCATGATCACGACGCGGCCGTTCTGCCTGTCCGTGCCGAGCAGGTAAGCCGCGCCTCGATGGACGAACACACTCGCCCAATACATGCCTTCTACGCGCGCCACCGGCCGCCAGGTTTGGCCGCGATCCGCCGAACGAAAAACGTGCGTGACAGCGCGGCTATTCTCGGTGGATTTGGGACCGAATTCGTCGCACTTGGCCAGGTAAGCGCCATCCGGCAGGACGGCAATGCCCGGCGATCCCAAATAGACGCCACTTGCGGCGGGTGAGTGTGTGATCACCACGCCGGGTGGCAGCGTCTTCTCCGCCGCGAATGCGAACGATGGCAGGCCGGCCAGAGCAGCGAATCCGAGGCCGGTTTTTCTCAAGAAGCGTCGTCGGCTTTGCATGGATGGCATAGTCCTTGTTGGTGGGGACGCTTCAACGGCTGCGCCCGTGGTTTCGGATCGCGTCCAACTCGGCTTGTAGCGCGGCGACCTCTGCTGGTTGCCCGGCGTAGCGGTTGGTGGTTTCGGCCGGGTCAGTGAACAGGTCGTAAAGCTGGCCGGCCGGTTCGCCTGGCTTGGGTTGAACCTTCGCGGGCGCCGTGAAGCCGCCGGTGCCCAAACCCTCGACCAGTTTCCAGGCGCCGCGGCGGATTGCGAACAGGCCGTTCATGGCGTGCGAAACCAGCGACTGCCGCGCCGGCGATTCCGGCCGCCTGCCTTCCAACAAGTACGCGAAACTGAAGCTGTCTTCCGCCGCGTCGCGCGGCAGGTCCGCGCCCACGATTTCGGCAAATGTCGCCATGAAATCGGTCAGGCAGGCGAGTTGGCTGGTGGCAGTGCCCGGCTTGGTCCGGCCGGGCCAGCGCACGATGCACGGCACGCGATGGCCGCCTTCGTGGATGTCCGCCTTCTGGCCGCGCCAAGGGCCGTTTGCCGCGTGGTGGTAGCGCGCGACTTCAGCCGGCAGCCAGTGCGCGCCGTTGTCGCTGGTGAACACAACGAGCGTGTGACTCGCGAGGCCCAGCCGATCAAGCGTCTTCAGCACCTCGCCGACGCTCCAATCGGCTTGGACCACAAAATCGCCGCGCGGTCCGGCGTGGCTCTTGCCTTGAAAGTCCGCCGTGGGCAGCCACGGGTCGTGCGGCGCGGACAACGCCAGGTAAACGAAGAACGGCCGTCCAGCGTTGGCGCGAGCCTGTTCTTCGACGTACCGCACGGTCCGGCGCGTGATCTCCGGCAAGACGTCGTCGTGCCGGAAACCCGGCGCCATCGGCCCGGCCCGGTAAAATCCTCCCCCGCCCTGTCGTTGATGTTTGTCGCCTGGGCACCAGGCGGTCGGCGCCGCCGCGCAGTGGTCGGTCTCGATCCACAAATACGGCTCCATGTCGAGCGACGCCGGGATGCCGAAATAGTAGTCAAAGCCGGCGGTGCGCGGACCGCCGGAGAGCGGCTTGGCGTAATCCACCAAAGCCACGTCGGCCGCCGGCTTCGAGCCGTCGCCGAACTGCACCGGTTCGCGCGTGGCCCAGCCGAGACCGAGGTGCCACTTGCCAAAGCCGGCGGTGGCGTAACCGCGCTGTTTGAGCAGCGCGGGCAAGGTCAATCGAAGCGGCTCGATCAGCGGCGGCGACCACCCCCACAGCACACCGGATTTCAGCCGCGAACGCCAGGCGTAGCGACCGGTCAGGACACCGTACCGCGTGGGCGTGCAAACGGCCGAAGGTGTGTGCATGTCGGTGAAGCGCACACCTTCGGCCGCGAGGCGGTCGATGTTCGGCGTGGGAGTCTGAGATTGCGCGTTGTAGCACTGCGGGTCGCCGTAGCCCAGATCGTCGGCGAGGATGAAAACAATGTTCGGCCGCGGGGCAGAAAGCGCGGGACGGCTCGCGCCTCCCAAGCCAATCAAAAGCAACCCCGACAGCAGCGTGCGGAATGGGCGTGTCATGTTCGAGATGGAAGCAGCCCGGCCCGATCGCGCGCAACCCGAAAAACCGTCCAGCACACAAATGCAAACCGATGCCCACGAGGATCCGTTCAGCGTTTGGCGGGCAGCGATTTCACCGGCCAGTCCGGCGAGTCCGTACGGGCCTTGGCCAAGAGAGCGTCCAGGCGTTTGACCACCTGGGGATTCGCCGCGGCGACGTTGTTGGTCTCACCCAGGTCAGTGCGCAGATCGTAAAGTTCGAGCGGCTTGCCTGGCGCGAGGCGCACGCCTTTCCAATCGCCGGCGCGAATGGCCTGTTTGAACCCGCCTTCGTGGAATTCCCAGTACAAGTATTCGTGCTGGCGCCTTTGCTTACGGCCCTCGATAGCCGGCAACATGGAGATGCCGTCAAGGCCGCGCGGAGCCTTCGCGCCGGCCAATGCCGCCGCCGTCGGCAGAAAATCCCAGAAGGCCCAGACCCGATCGCTGACGCGTCCGGCAGGCACGCGGCCAGGCCAGCGGACGATCATCGGTGTGCGGATGCCGCCTTCGTACATGTCGCGCTTGATCCCGCGCAACGGGCCGTTCGAGTCGTTGAAATTCGGGTCGTTGCCGCCTTCGCGGTGCGGGCCGTTGTCCGAACTGAAGAAGACGATGGTCTTTTGCTCCAGGCCCAGGTCCTTGAGCAAGTCGAGCAACCGGCCGACATCGCGATCGAGGCGCGCGATCATCGCGGCGTGGGCCTTTTGCGCGGGCGGCCAGTCCAGGTCTTTGTACGGGCCGAGGTCGGGCACTTCCATGCCCAGCTTGCCGGCTTCGTTGTTCGCGTGCGGAAGCGTGGGCGCGAAGTACAGGAAAAAAGGCTGGTCTTTTGCGCGCCGCAGAAACGCCAGCGCTTCGTCGGCGATCAAGTCGGCGCTATAATCGAGCTTGTTATCGGAAACGCCGGCCCCCGTGGCGTCCTCCTTGGGGACTGTGTTGCGAAGTTGGACCTTCTGCTCGTTGCGCCACAAAAAGGTCGGATAGTAATTGTGCGCGTGGCGCTGGTTCAGGTAGCCGAAGAAGTAATCGAACCCGTGCCGGCGCGGCAGGCCGACCTCGGCGCCCCCCACGTCGCCCAAGCCCCATTTGCCGATCAGCGCGGTGGTGTAGCCGGCGTCTTTCAAGACGCTGGCCACCGTCACGTCACCGGGACGGAGCGATTGGGCCAGCGGGTTCTGCCGGCCGGCGTTGCCGCGCACGCGCGCGTGTCCGATGTCCAGGCCGGTCATCAGCGCACACCGCGACGGCGCGCAGACGGTCGAGCCGGCGTAGCACTGCGTGAACCGCGTGCCTTCTGCCGCGAGTCGGTCGAGGCGCGGAGTCTGGATACGCTTTTGTCCGTAGCAACCCAAGTCGCCGTAGCCGAGATCATCGGCCAGGATGAAAACGATGTTCGGGTGCGCCGGCGGCGAAGCCGCAGCCAGCCGCGCAATCACGAAAGTTGCGACCACGATGGCCGCAAGGAACTCGAAGGGGCGTTTCATGGAACCGATGGAAGCAAGACCTGGCACCGGCGATCAACCTGAAATCGAGGACGACCCAGCGGCGGCGACTGCGCGCCAGCAAGACTACTGACTGGAAGAATCGCCGCCGTCTGGCCGGCTTAAGCCGCCTCGCGTCTCCCCAGTCCCACCGCACTTTGCGCTTTTCGCCTGCCGGACGGCTGCCTAGGTTGGCCGCTTGTGACGCTCGAGTTCACCAAGATGAACGGTGCGGGCAACGACTTCATCCTCGTTGACAACCGCGCCGGCCAGGTTCGCCTGACAACCGGGCAGGTGGTGCGCCTGTGCCACCGCCAGCGTGGCATCGGCGCGGACGGCCTCTTGCTGTTGGTTCCCTGCGCTTCCGGCCGGGCGGATTGGGCCTGGGACTTCTTTAACAGCGACGGCAGCCGCGCCGAAATGTGCGGCAACGGCGCCCGGTGCTTCGGGCGGTTCGTTCAACGCCTGACTGGCGCCCAAACTGAAGTCACTTTCGAGACGACCGCGGGCGTCATCACGGCAACCTTCGCCGGCGACCGGGTCACGGTGAACCTAACCGCACCCCACAGCCTGCGCCTGAACGAATCGCTCACCGCCGACGGCCAATCGCTGACCGTGCATTCGCTCAACACTGGCGTGCCGCACGCGGTCGTGTTCGTGCCTGACGCCGACCAGGCGATGGTCCAACCGCTCGGTTCCGAGCTGCGGTTTCACCCCCATTTTGCGCCTAAGGGCACCAACGTGAACTTCGTCCAAGTGCTCGGCCCCGACCGCATCCGCGTGCGCACGTACGAGCGCGGCGTGGAGGGCGAGACGCTGGCCTGCGGTACCGGCGTCACCGCCTCGGCGTTGATCGCGGCGCGGCTGCACGGTTTTCCGTCGCCCGTCCAGGTCCGCGTCCAGGGCGGCGACACGTTGGAAGTCAGCTTCACGGACGCCGGCGAGCGCTTCGAGAGTGTCTGTTTGACCGGCCCGGCCGAGTTCGTTTTCGAGGGCCTAATCGAACTTTGATTCGCTCCCATACGCTGCCCACCGCTTTGTCCATGAGTACCAAGAACCCTCAATTCACCGGCACCTACACCGCCATCGTCACGCCATTCAAGGACGGCCAGATCGACGCCGCCGCGCTCGAGCGCCTGATCAAGTCGCAGATCAAAGGCGGCGTGGACGGCATTGTGCCGGTGGGCACCACCGGCGAATCGCCGACGCTCAGCTACGAGGAGCACATCGAGGTCATCCGGCTGGCGGTGAAGTTCGCGCGCGGCAAGGTGAAGGTGATCGCCGGCACTGGCGGCAACTCGACCAGCGAGGCGATTTACCTGACCAAGGCCGCCGAGGAAGCCGGCGCGGACGCGTCGCTGCAGGTCGCGCCGTACTACAACAAGCCCACGCCGGAAGGCCTGTTCCAGCACTTCCACGCCGTGGCCCGCGCGACCCGGCTGCCGATCGTCTTGTACAGCATCCCCAGCCGTTGCGCCGTCGAGATCGGCGTGGAGACCGTCAAGCGACTGGCCCAGGACAGCGTGAACATCGTCGGGATCAAGGAAGCCGGCGGCAACGCGGATCGCGTGAGCCAGTTGCGCGCGGCGCTCGGACCAAGCTTTACCATCCTGAGTGGCGACGACGCGCTGACGCTGGCCTTCATGGCGCTGGGCGCGCACGGCGTCGTGAGTGTGGCGTCGAACGTGATTCCCCGCGGCGTGGCCAACCTGGTGGAGGCGTTTCGGCGCGGGAAGCCGGAACTGGCGCTCAAGCTCCACGCCAAGTACTACCCGCTGTTCAAGGACCTCTTCATCGAAACCAATCCCGCGCCGGTGAAGGCTGCGCTGGCCATGATGGGGATGATGGAAGACGAAATCCGCCTGCCGCTGGTAACGGTAAGCGCGGCGAACAAAGAGAAACTGCGGGCCAGTCTAAAGGTCTGCGGCGCGCTGAACTGAGGCGCCAAACGGGTGCGGGATTCCGTTTTCCGTAGCAACCAGTTTTGAACGTGCCATGACCAAAATCGTCATCGTCGGTTCCAAAGGCCGGATGGGCCAGATGTTGCTGGCCTGTGCCGCGCGCCAATCCGATCTCCAAGTCGTCGGCCAGATCGATCAAGGCGACGACCTCGCCGCGGTCATTGGCGGGGCCGACGCGGTGATCGACTTCAGCCTGCACGACGCCACGCCCGCCGTGGCGAAGCTGTGTGCCGCGCACGTCAAGGCGCTGGTCATCGGCACCACTGGCCACACGGCTCCGGAGAAATCGGCCATCGCCAATTGCCAGTCGCAAATCCCGATCGTCTGGAGCGCGAACTACTCCACCGGCGTGAACACGCTCTTCTGGTTGACGCGCAAGGCCGCGGAAATCCTCGGTCCGGGCTTCGACCTGGAAGTCGTCGAGATGCATCACCGGCTCAAAAAGGACGCCCCCAGCGGCACGGCCACCACGCTGGCAGAAATCCTGGCCGCGGTCCGCCACCAGCAGCTCAAAGAGGTCATTCGCCACGGCCGGCAAGGCCTCACCGGCGAGCGCACGTCCGCCGAGATTGGGATGCACGCGCTTCGCGGCGGCGACGTGGTGGGCGATCACACGGTCATCTTCGCCGCGAATGGCGAGCGCGTGGAACTCACTCACAAGGCGTCGAGCCGCGAGACCTTTGCCAATGGTGCTCTCCTTGCGGCGAAATGGGCGGTCGGCAAGGCGCCCGGCCTTTACGACATGCAGGACGTGCTGGGATTAAAGTGAAGTCCGAAGTTCGAGCACCGAAGTCCGAAATCGGACCACTGGTTTTCATCGCGCTGGGCTCAAATCTCGGCGATCCCGTCGCCAACGTCCGCGCCGCGATGGACCGGTTGGAATCTCTCAGCGCCACTCCCCTGCATCGCTCGTCGCTGTGGCGCTCGACGCCGGTGGATTGCCCGCCGGGTTCGCCGCTGTTCGTGAACGCCGTGGTCGGCGTGCGACCGCTGGCGGGCGAAACGCCCGAAACCTTGCTGGCCAGACTCCAGGCGCTAGAACGCGAATTCGGACGCCAGCCCAAGACCGTGCTTAACGAGCCGCGCCCACTGGACTTGGACTTGCTCGCCTTTGGCTCCGAGGTGCGCGCCTCGCCTGAACTCACCCTGCCGCATCCGCGCACGCATTTGCGCCGGTTCGTGCTGGCGCCGCTGGCCGAGATCGCCGCGGACATCGTCCTGCCTGGCTGGTCCGCGACCGCGGCCGGGCTCTTGGGCGCACTGCGCACCGAGGAATCGGTTCACAGGCTCCCGGACTGAGGTGACGAAAGTGCGGACCGCCGTTTGCATGACGCCGGGTTCGTGGCACACTTGATGGCCTTATGACGACGACTATGAAACCGAATATTGTGGCCTATCTCAAGCCCACCTGCGGCTGGAGCAACGGCGTGCGCGCCGTGCTGCGCAAGTACGATCTGCCCTTCGAGGATCGCGACATCATCAACGACCCCGCCCAGCGCGAGGAAATGATCCTCAAAAGCGGGCAGATGCTCAGCCCCTGCGTGGAAATCGACGGCCACATGCTGGCCGATGTGAGCGGCGAGGAGGTAGAGGCGTATCTGCTGACCCAACGGTTGGTGCCCCCCACGGACCGGGCCGCGGACGCCCCGACCAACACCCCTTGCGCGCACGAGCTGCCCTTTAGTTCTGCCATCGCCTTCCGCTAACGGTAGCCAGGGTCGGAAGTCAAATTGAAGCCTACCGAATTTTTCGGAGTCTCCGCGCGTCGCCACCGGAGACCTGACTGACCTCCGCAGGCTCACACCTTCGAGCAATGGTGGTGGCGGTTTAGCCGCCTCCAACCTCAATTCTTGCGCTTCGCACCGGTCGATGCCCAACGGCGCGCAGGCAATCGCCTTGTCGAGTCAGCCGCCGCGAGTCTAGTTTGCGGCCATGAACCCACTTGGATGCCTGGCCGCAACCTGTTTGCTTACCACATTTCCGCGCCCGCAACGCTCAAGGGAATTCGCCCAACGCCAATCTGGTCGTGCCCGGTCAATTGTCATGGTGCTGGGTTCGGCACTTTGCATTGGGCTGAGCGGACAAACTGTGTGGGCCGCAGACCTGCTGGCTGGCGTCGCGAGAATTGACATCACCCCCACCGAGCCGGTGGTGCTCAACGGCTATGAGAGCCGGAAGGAGCCTTCGCGCGGCGTACACGACCCGTTGTCGGCACGCGCGGTCGCCTTCGAGCAGGACGGCCAACGGCTCGTGCTGGTCTCGATCGACAACCTCGGTTTCTACAACCACACCGCTGAGCCGCTGCGCCAGGCCATCCTCGACGCCTGCGGACTCAAACCAGCGGAGCTCTTTCTGTGCGCCATTCACACGCACAGCGCCCCGACACTGACGCTGGACGCGGAGAAAGCTCACACAAACAACGTCACGTACACGCGCTCGCTTCAGGGCAAGCTGGTCGAGCTGGTTCGGAAAGCACTGGCGAACTTGGCGCCCGCCGAAATCAGCCTCGGCTCGGGTTCCTCGCCGGTGGGCGTCAACCGCCGGGAGGTTGTCAAAGACAGCGCCGGCAAGGCGAAGATCGTGCTGGGGCGGAACCCTTCGTTGCTCACCGACCGCGAGGTGCAGGTGCTCAAGCTGGCGCGGCCGGCCGGACACGAGTTGGCCGCGGTGCTCTTTGCCTACGCGACGCACAGCACTTCGCTCGGCCCGAAGAACTATCTCGTCAGCGGCGACATCCACGGGCTGGCCGAGCAGTTCCTGGAACGCTATCTGGGCGCGGACATAGTGGCGCCCGGTTTTGCCGGCGCTTCCGGCAACATCGATCCGTGGGTGCGCGTTCTGCCGGACTTCCGGACCGACCACGGCTGGATTCCGGAGCCGGTTTTGCTGGGGACGATGCTCGGCGAAGAAGTGGCGCGCGTGCTCGAAGGCATGAAGAGCGCCGTGACCACCGGCCCGCTCAAAACCGTCTTCAAGACGCTGGTGTTGCCTGGTAAAGCCAGCATTGAGGCGGCGGCTTCCGACGCATCGAAAGTGCCGTTCAACCTCACGGTCGGGCGTCTCGGCGACCTCGCCTTCGTCGGCTGGGGCGGCGAGGTCTTCAACGAAATCGGCCACGCCGTGAAAGCCGCCTCCCCGTTTCGGACTACGTTCATTTTCACCCACTGCAACGGCGCGGCCGGTTATGTACCGACGCGACCCAGCTACGCCGAGGGCGGTTACGAAGTGCAGAGCAGCCCGTTCGCACCGGGAGCGGATGAGCAATTGATCGAGGCGACGCTCCAAGCACTGAGGGACCTGCAATGAATGCGGCGAGACGAACCTTCGTTGGCAGCCTGGCCTGGCTGGGCGCGGCGGCTGTCGCGCTGGCGGCTGAGCCCGCGGCTCCTTATCGAAACGCGAGGCTATCGTGCTGCTCAAGAACGAAGGCAACATGCTGCCGCTCAAAAAGAGTTTCCGGTCCATTGCCGTCATCGGGCCCAATGCCGACGAACCTCGCAACCAGCTCGGCGACTACGTTCCCGCCGCCATCCCACAGCCCATCGTCACGGTGCTGGCGGGCATTCGCCACGCGGTGTCGCCGGACACGCAGGTCATCTACGTCAAAGGCTGCAACGTGCTCGGCAAGGAACTGGATGAACTTGCCCGGGCCAAAGACGCGGCGGCGCAGGCGGACATTGCAGTCGTCGTGGTCGGCGAGAACGCGTGGCATTCGGCCGGCGGGCCCGCGACTGATGGGGAGGGTTACGATGCCGCGACGCTCGAATTGACCGGTCGCCAGGAAGAACTGGTGAAGGCCGTGCAGGCCGCCGGCAAACCTACTGTGGTCGTGCTGATCAACGGCCGGCCGCTGGCCACGCGCTGGATCGCCGGGCACGTGCCGGCGATCATCGAGGCGTGGCTCCCAGGCGAGCGCGGCGGCCAGGCGGTGGCGGAGGTGCTTTTCGGCGAGGTCAATCCGAGCGGTCGTCTGCCGGTGACGGTTCCGCGCCACGCCGGCCAACTGCCGGTCTATTACAACGCGAAGAAATCCAAGCCCTACTGGGTGAAGCACGGCTGGGGGCACGCTTACGTGGACTTGGAGCCATCGCCGCTCTACCCGTTTGGCCACGGACTGAGTTACACGCGGTTCGAGTATGCCAACCTAAAGTTGAGCGCGCCGAAAATTGGCCCGGCGGGTAACGTGGAGGTTCAGGTGGACATCAAGAACGTGGGCGACCGCGCAGGCATGGGAGTGGCTCAACTCTACATCGAGGATGTCGTCAGCAGCGTGGCGACGCCAGCGAAGCAGTTGCGCGGGTTTGTCAAGGTGATGCTGCAACCGGGCGAGAGCAAGACCTGCCACTTCACGCTCGGGCCGGACGACCTCGCCCTTTACGACCAAGATCTGCACAGAGTGGTCGAGCCGGGCCAATTCCATGTCATGGTCGGCGCCTCATCCGCAGACATCCGGTTGGCCGGCGACTTTTGGGTGAAAGAAAAGTAAGTTGCGCTTTGTTACCGTTGCCCGATGAACACCAGCGGCGGCGGCGAACGCGCAGACGAATCCACGACTGGGCAATTCAGACAGCGGCAGAAAGAACCACACCATGCGCCCCACCAAGACACTCTGGGCAGCTCTTCGCGCGGTGCTCCTGATCAACGCGGCCGGGATCGCCTTACCCGCAACATCGCAGTCGCAAGCCGGCCTCGCCCTCACCCTAACCCTCTCCCCCAGGAGAGGGAACGACTTGTCACCGTCCGGGGGAAATTCACGAGACGGTGAGACTTCTCCCGCAGCGGCAAATGCACTCCCTCTCCCTGCGGGAGAGGGCCGGGGTAAGGGCGGGCGCATGCTCCGGCCGAATAGATCCGGCCCAGCGCCAGCACGCCCATACCAAGTCAAAGCGAACCATCCGCGCCTGATTGTCGAGGACGTGGCGGCGATGGCCCGACGCTGCACCGGACCGTTGGCCGAGGATTACCGGGTGGTCAAGGAGCGCGCGGACGCCGCGGTCAAACGCGGCGGCATCGAATTCATCTCCAATCCCTGGTCAATTCCCGAAGACCTGATGAACTGCGGACTGGCTTACCTGGTCGAACGCGAACTCGGTCACGAGAGCCGCTCCTACGCAGATGTGATTATCAAGCAATGGGGCGACGGGCGGATCATTTCAAATCGCGAAGGCAGCCACTTCGGCTATCACGCGCTGGCTTATGATTGGATCTATGCCGCGCTCACGGCGGAGCAACGCGTGCGTTACGGCGACGCGCTCGGTTCCTGGCTGAGGTTCTTCACCGACCAGCCCGAGATCCTGCTCAAGTGGGGCCACTGGGAGTACAACCAGACTTGGGGGCCGATCCACCTGAACGTCATGAACTGCCGCGACGCGCTGACTCAAAAACTCTTCATCGCCCTTACCATTACGGGCGCGGGCACGCGCTACGAAGCCGATGCCAAAACGTTTCTCGATTCGTGGAACCGGCGCGTGCCGGCGGAGTGTTTGCCGGCGTTCGACCGGATGGGCGGCGTCTGGTCCGAGTCCTACGGCCATGGCGCGTATGGTCCGGTCACGGTGATTCCCTACGCCTTTCAAGCTTGGCGTACGGCCACGGGGATCGATTACTTCAAACAGTTGAAGCCTTGGGGCTATCCGGTCGAGGAACCGCGCTGGGTCGCTTACACGATGATGCCGCACAACGAGCGCACGGCCTGGATCGATGACGGCGACGGCTCCAAGCCCGCCGCCTTCGCCCGCGCGGCGCCGATGCTGCACGACGGGCTATCACAATGGTTCTCCGATCGCGGACGCGATTGGCTGCGCGAGCGTTGGCAACGCGTCGCCTGCTACGATCCTGCGATCCCCGCCACGCCGCCCGACACGCTGCCGCTGGCCTATCTTTTCCCCGGCGCCGGACATGTCTATATGCGCAGCGCCTGGAACGACCCGAACGCGACGTGGGCGTTCTTCGGCTGCGGCCCGCAGTACGCCGGCCATGCGCGCGACGACGAGGGTCATTTCCTGATCAGCAGGCGCGGCGCGCTGGTCTCACGGCAAGGCGGCCAAGGCCACAACGACACCGACTACTACGCGGGTGGGTCGCTCATCTTCAACGTCGTCACCATTTTCGATCCGCAGGAAAAGTTCCGTCGGGACAAAGGCAACGAAAACGACGGCGGCCTGCTCCGCCACGTTTACGAAAGTGGCGGCCTGCCCCGCGAACGCGGCCACATCGTCGCTTTCGAGAACGCTCCCACCTATACCTACACGGCAGCAGACATCACCGCGGGCTACAACAACAAGAAAGCCCGGGAGGTCACGCGCCAGTTCCTTTACCTGCGCGGCGAGCGGGAGTTCTTCGTCGTGTTCGATCGCGTGGAGGCAACGCAGCCCGAGTTCCGGCGCCATTTCTTTCTCCACATTCCGACGGAGCCGCGCGTGGACGGAAATCGCTTGAACTGGCTCAGCCTGCCCGAAGCCGATGGCGATAAGACCGTCCTATCGCACGGCCGGTCGCGCATGTTCCTCACGACAGTTCTCCCGATGAACTCGCAAATCGTCACCCGCAGCGGGCCAGGTCAAGAAGCGTGGGGCCATCCGCTCGAACCGACGGCGCAATACAACCACATGACCGAAGGAAGGGAGAAGCCGCCGGTGTGTCCTTGGCGCATCGAGGTAGGCGATCCCAATCCGGGCACGCGCACGCTGTTCCTCCATGTCTTCGAAATCGGAGGCGAAAACGATCGGCAGCCGACCGAAGTGAAATTCGTTCCACCGGCCACCGTCGAGATTGGCGGAGTCTGGCGGATAGAGTTGAACGCCGCCGGACCGCTCGGAGGCAGGGTGGGCAGTCGGGAACTCGCAACCGTAGTCCACACGGAAGGACAGTATCCGACCGGCACGAATTGACGTGGCCACCTCGTAGCCGCTGTCGTCAGACGGCGCTGACTCTCCACTGTCCCACGCCCGAAGAGTCAGCCCACTTCCGGCCCCGCCAACGCGAACTGGCGGAGTGGATCGCCCGGAGCAGAGTTTTCTCCAAGAAACATGCGGATCAACGGGCGCTGGACGTTGAGTCCGTGCTGCCGAGCCCAATCAACGGCGGCCTCGTTCGGATCGGGGATGTCCCAGTAAAAAGTCTCCTTGGGATGGCGCGCGATAAGCGCTTCCACCAAGCCGAGGCCGGCCTGGGCAGAGTCTGCCACCACCGGTCCCAGGTAGAGCGCCTGCGAACCGGCACGGGCAAAACCGAAGCCGGCGATGCCACTGGCTGCCGACTCCATGACGAGCGCGGCCGTGCTCTCTTCGGCCAACGCTCCCAACAACGCCCGGCGCGAAACGCCGAATGCCGCCGCGTCCAGCGACTCGACTCGCGCCGCGTCGCTTTCCTCCCACGGTCTGAGCTTGGACTTAGGCGCGTCCAGTTTTGCCCCAACTGGACGACCCACCCAGCGCTTGAGCGACCACTCGCTCCGAAAGCCCAGCCTGTCGTAAACCAGTCTGCCGGCGGGCGTGGCGTCCAGTTTGATGCAACCCACGCCGCGACCGCGCAGGTAGGCAACGCAGCGCTCCAGCAGCGCGCGGCCGATCCCGCAACGGCGAAAGTCAGGATGCACCAGCACCATCCCGATCCACGCCAACTCCGGTCCGTAAAGGGTGGCGGTGGCCGTGCCGGCGGGGGTTCCGTTCCATTCCGCGAGAAAGCAGCCGCCTGGCTCCAGCGCCAGGAAGCGCTCCCAATCCGCACGCGTTTGGTTCCAGCCGGCGAGGGCGCGAACCGAGTCCGCGAAGTCGAGGTCCGCCGCGGTCAGCGTGCGAACCCGCAAAGACGGTAGGCTTGACTCAAGGTATTGGTTCACGAAGGTTCAACCGCGCAACCACCCAGGCCGAGCAGGCCACAGGTGTGCGCCGTTCGGTCAAGCCTCCCGGACCCGCCAGTTCAAGCGGGCGTTAAGCCCGAAATTCCATAGTGTCACCAAGATAATCGCCGCGAAGTTGGCGACGTAGAGATTGATTCCCAGCCAGCCGTGAAACGCGTGGAGCAAAAAGACAGCAAGTCCGATCCCGCTGCCGCAGATCGCATGAAACCGCCAACACCGTCGGCCGATGCCACCTTCCAATTTGGCCCTCCCGCCGGCTGGCCGAAAAGTCCAGACCTCGTTCCAGATGAAGTTGTTCAGCAGGGCAGCTTCGGCCGAGCACACCTTGCTCAGGCTCACGCTCCAGCCGCACTCGGTGGGACTCGCCAGGAAATGCAGCACCGCCATGTCCACCACTACACCGCTCCCACCCACCAGACAGAACTTCACAAACCGTCGGCAAAGCAATCGCGATGGCCGCTTGGACTGAAGTCCTACCATAAAACCGACGCGCGCGACGGCATAAAAGAGCGCCCGCGCCCAATGCGCGAGAACAGATCAGCCGTCGCTAAAGGACAGAGCCATGTGACGGTGAGCGACGTACGGCTGGCAAGCAGCGCCCGCCCCTCCCGGTCCTGCCAAGACAAGCCAAGAGCGGCATGCTCATCGGCGATGGGTAAGAACCGGCTTCCCGCCAAATAGATTGGTGGGACGATCGACGCCGGGTTGCAAGCCCAGTCGGCGCAGATCCAAAGTTGTTTCGTTATCCTTTCCCAAGTCGATCGGCTTCGGGTTCAACTCCCGGCGAACGAAAAGGATGTTTTGATCTTCGCGCGCCGTCGGCCAGTAGGCCGTGAGCAAATTGGACCAAGCCGACTGTTTCAGAACACTCTGGTTGAGGACGATGCCATCGACGCGATTCGATGCCAGCATCCCCGCAATGACGGTGTCGTTGATTTGCCCGGCCCAAGCGCGCTTGAGCGGAATGATGGTCAGCTCTGGGGGCGTCTGGACTTGGTGAGCGGCAAAGGTCCATGTCGGGTTCAAAGAAAACACCGCATGACCAGATTCGCCCAAGGACTTCAGTTGCTCGGTTATCGGCGAACCTGCCAGGAGCGTTGCCGATTCGCGAGCGCTGGACATTTGCCGGGCCTCCACCCCGGTCCATAAGAGTCCGAGCGATAGCACGGCCACCGCGATGCTCCGTCGCTCCAGGACCGGAAGTTGCGCCCGCTGGAGCAGCGTCCACAAATCGGCCGCCCCCACGCCCGCCATCGCAATCACCGGCGCCAGCAAATGGAGGTTATAGTAATCCCAAAACGGGCGGTGTAACCAGTGAACGCCCAGCGCCACCAGCGCCGCCGCCAGCCAAGGAATCAAGGACACCAGCCGGTTTTGAAGATACCGATGCGCCAGCGCGAACAAAGCGAGCGCACAAACGAACCATCCGCGCGCATAGGCCGCGGGATTCAGATGATACCGTCCCATCTGTTCGGCGCTGAAGCTCAAGTGCGAGGCAGCCATCAGCCCCCAAGACCAACCCGGCTGGAATAGCGATCCCACCCAAGTCAGGGCCACGACTGAGAGTCCCCAACCCAGCGCGTGGCGCGCCTTCCGCTGGAACAACCAGGCGAACGGCACGACGAGCGCAAAGGCAGCCGTAAGTTTGAGTGAGAGCGCCAAGGCCGCGAGCAAGGCGGAAATGAGGAGCGGGATGGGCCGGCTCCCGCGCAACACCAGTGGCAGTAAGGCGGCGGTCCCGACGGCATACTGCCGAGTCGTTGGGATGGCCTACAATGGCATAGGTCGTGCTATCAATTAGCTCCATGAAGATTGATGGGCGCGAACTGGATCACCAGACGTTGGAGCATCTACGCCTGACGGCGGTGAAGC
>JAKANS010000069.1 GCA_021823625.1 bacterium
GGCCGATTTGCTCTTGTCCTTGCCCAATACCGACGCACTCAAGAAAGGCCTCGCCCCAGAAAGATGCCCGCCGCGGTGCTTGATTCAATCCGACCCAGCCGCAGGAACCTGGCACTGTCCAGTCCGAAACACAATCCCGTGAACTGGTGCGGCTGCTGGGCCCGCTTGATCTTGAAAAAGGAAACAGTCATGGCCGAAAATTCCCCGCCAATGCCACCGCCTGGCCGCGGCAAGCGCCTCACTACGCGCGAGCGTGGGGCGTTGATCGTGCTGGGCGTCTTTGCGCTCGTCGCGCTCCTGCTCGGGCGTCCGGTTCGCCACCACGTCCTGAGTGCGCTCGTCCTCCACTTCGACGCGCCTTCCGAAGCAGTGTTGACGGAAATGATCGAAGGAACGTCCAACCCGGCGCCGATTCTGGAGCGCATCTGGCGGGCTGGAAGTTTCTCCGGACGCTCGTTTGTGGTTAGTTATCTGCAGCGTAGGCAAAGTTCGGCCGCGGCTCTGGTCCGCCCAATGGAGCCGGTGCTTGAGGAGGCCGTGTGGGACGCGAACCTTGAGACGCGCGAGGCGGCCTTCAGCGTGATGGGTCAGCAGCAGAATCCGTCGTTGCGCCGCTGGCTGCGCGAGCAAGCGAGCGACGCGGACCCCGCCGTGCGCGTGCTCGCGGTGCAGCAGCTCGCGCGCGTCGCGAACTCGAACGATGTGCCCAGTGCGATGCGCCTGCTGGACGATCCCGACCCGCGCGTGGTCGCGGCCACTGGCAGCGTCTTGAAGCGCGTCACGGGACAGGATTTTGGTCTCAAAACGGCGCAGGCGTTACCCCGGTTCGCGTGGAAGGATGACCTTGAGGGCCGGCGCGTGAGATTGTCGGATTTTCGCGGCCAGGCAGTGCTGCTTACGTTCTGGAACCTCACCAACCAATTTAGCGTCGTCGATGAACCGGTGCGCCAAACGCTGCTCCAATCCCCACGGCTGACGGTGCTGACCATCGCGGTGGCCGCGGCGGTCTGGCCCGAAGCTAGCTGCGGCGACCACGAAGGCGGTCACGGTGACTCTCACAGCGAGGGCCACGAGGATCACGGCGCCCATTGCCACACGACCGCGCTGGACCTGGCCAAGACCAAGGCCGATGCCCGAGATCTCGCCGCGCGGCTGGGCGTTAAACATCCCGTGCTGCTGGACACGAAGGCCGGGCTGGTCACCCGATACGGGGTGGAGGATTTACCCGCCTACGTGCTCGTTGACGCTCAGGGCAACCTGCGCCGGCGCGTGGTCGGCAGCCGCTCCGAAACCGTGTTCCGCGCGATGTTGGACGAGGTCACCTCATTCACCATTGCGCCGGCAACGGCCGGGAGGTGACTAAATTTATTTTGAGGGTTTTTCCCCCCGGCGGTGTAAGCCTTGTCGTCGGGCGGAGCACTAATAATCCCCCGAATCTCACCGGCGAGACTGTGTAGGCCGCCGGTGAGGCACAACCAAACAGCAATTAAACAATGCAAAACCGCACACAACGGATGAAATTAAATAACACGTCTCGTCGAATCAGTCTCAAAGCAGCCGCCCTTTTTCTGGTCTTGACCGGGGCTTTATTCCTTGCCGGTTGCGAAAGCAGCGACAACGGCAGCAACAGCGGCGGCTCCAGCCAGCCGAGCCAACAGCACCACCACTGACGACGAGAGCGCCGCACGCAAACAACCGACCCTGCTATGAAAAAGAGATCACCGGACAGAACCAGACTCGGCGCGCCATCCGGACGCGCAACCCGCTTTGAACTTGTCCGCCCGGAAGCTCGCGCGGTGTTCCTGACCGGCACGTTCAATGACTGGCATCCCACCGCTTTTCCCCTGATTGCCGCGGACGATGGCAAATGGGTGAAGGAATTGACCCTGCCGCCCGGTCGCTACGAATACCTTTTCGTAGTGGATGGCGTGTGGGTGGAGGATCCGGCCGCCGCGGCCTCGTCGCCTAATCCGCACGGGGGAGAGAATTCGGTGGTTTGTCGTGCCCGGAAAAGCATAAGCTCCGCACTTGGGTTGAAATTGTGAACATCGAACCGGAACACTTTCACGTCCTGCTCAATCATCTGCCCCTGGTGGGGCTGATGGTGGCGGTCGTGGTCTTGGTCGCAGCGCTTCTTCTGCGAAATCGTCCGGCGACGGTCTTGGGGCTGGCGCTGGTGGGGCTGTTGGCGGGGTTGGCCTGGCCGGTGATTGAGTCGGGGCAAAGCAGCTACGTCCGGGTCCGTGAACTGGCCGATGAAGATGGCAAGGTGCATTTGAGACACCACATGGTGTTGGCGGAACGATGGGACAAGCTGTATTACGCCACGGCGGCAGTGGCCGTGCTGGAATTGTTGGCGGCTTGGCGGTGGCCGCGCGGGCTTCAGGCGCTGGCCGTGCTCGCGGCTTTGCTGGCGGCGGCGAGCCTGGTAGCAGGCGCGCTCATCGCGGACGCCGGCGGCAAGATCCGGCACCCGGAGTTCCGCACCGGCCCAGCGCCGGTGGACCCTTTCAGCGGCGACGAACATCAGCACAGCCATTAACCCCGCCGCGTCTGCGACACACCATGAAATTGAACGTGAAGTTCCTCCCTCTCCTCCGATCGGCGGCTCGGGGGGGTCTGTTGGCGGCGGGCCTGGTTCTGACCGGCTGCAAGGGCATTCCTGCCAAGGGCGAGAAGGCCGCCCGCCGGGACCTGCAAGCCGTGACCACGGCCTTTCGCCCGCAAGGCCAGCGGCCCAGCTTGCCCACGCTCACCACCAACTCGGGCCTGGGCGATTTTCTCACCTTCGCCATGCTGGATCAGCCGTCCGTCGAGGCGGCCTATTTCGACTGGGCAGCGTCGGTCGAGCGCATCGCGGTGGAACGGTCGCTGCCCGATCCACAGCTCTCCTTCCAGTCGGACATCGCGGACATCGTGATGACGGTCATGCCGGGACTGATGCAGGAGTTTCCCGGACCGGGCAAACTCAAGGCCGCGGCCAACGTCGCCACCGCAGAAAGCAAGACGAAGTACTTTGCGTTCGAAACCGCCGTCCTGCAAACCGCCTTCTCGCTTAAGCGGGCCTATTACCAGCTCCTGTTTCTCGACGAAAACATTCGCATCAACCGCCAGACGCTGGATCTGCTTGCCGACTTGGAAAAAATCGCCCGCACGCAGAACGAAGTGGGCAAGGTGACGTTGCAGGATGTCTATCGCGCCCAGATCGAGGAGGACCAACTCACGACCGAGATCGCCAACCTCGACGACTCGCGTCGCCCACTGATCGCGCAACTCAAGGGTGCACTGGGCCTGACGCACGATCAACCGGACCCACCGCAGCCGACTCGGTTTGAAAGTACGCCGCTCGAACTGAAGGGCGACGATCTACTCGCCACGGCCTTTGCGCGCAATCCCCGGCTGAAACAGATGGAAGCCGACGTGCGCATGGCGGAGGCCGCCATCGCCCTGGCCCGCAAATCGAAAGTGCCCGACTTCAGCCTGGGACTCATGGCCGACGCCAAGGCCGCGCCCACCATGTTTCGCCCGCAGGCCGGCATGACGCTGCCCATCTGGCGCGACAAAATCGCCGCGCAGATCGCCCAGGCACAGGCCAGCAAACGCGCCGCCGATGCCCGGCTCACCTCCGACCGGATCATGGTGACCGTGGACTTCGCGATGAAGAGCTACGACTACCGGGAAATCACCCGCAACCTGGCGCTTTTGCAGGACAAGCTGATTCCCAAAGCCCGGCAATCCCTCGTGATCGCCCGCGCCGGCTATCTGTCGGGGCAGATTGATTTCTTCAACCTGCTCGACGCCGAGCGGACGTTGCTCAATTTCCAACTCCAAGAAGTGGAAGCGCGCACCCGCCGCGAAATCGTTCTGGCGGACTTGTCATTGTCCATCGCCGGCCTTGCGCCGGAAGGCGCGCCGGTGTTGTCGTCGCTCAGCCCCGAGAATGGGGCGCTCTCAACCCAACCCTCCCCCAAAAAGTGAACCAGATTATGAACTTCATCCGACACCACCTTCGACTCGTCGTCGGCGGCGTGCTCCTGGCCGCGGCAGCCACGGCTGCGGCACTCTACTGGAGTGCGCCGGCGCGCTCGCAGCCCTGCTTCGCCACCCCGGCAACCGCCGCCAGACACACTTACACCTGTCCCATGCACCCGGAGGTCGTTCGGGAAGCGCCGGGCGATTGCCCCAAGTGCGGCATGGCCTTGGTGGCGGCGCGTGCAGCCTCGGCGAGCCACACCGATTGCAAACACGAAGGCGCATCGGATGGATGCTGCCCGCAGCCTGCAGCTACGCAGATGCGCCTCCCGCCGGGACATCCGCCGATCCCGATGAAACTGCCCGCCGGGCATCCGCCCCCAGATGGATGGCAGACCAATCAGACACCCTCCAGCACCGGGAAACCGACCTCTTGATTTGTTGATCCCCATGAAAGTGAAAAGCATTTTTGCCGTTGTTGTCCTCCTGCTCGCCGTCGGTGTCGGCGCTTATTTTCTTGGTCGAGCCACAGGCCACGATCGCGGGAGCGCCGCCGGGACGGAGGAGAAAACCCTTTACACCTGCGGCATGCACCCGCAGGTGATTCAGGACCATCCCGGCAATTGCCCCATCTGCGGCATGAAATTGCAGCCGATTCGGAAGCAGGCAGGGACATCGGCGACGGCGGCGAGTGGCGCCGCCGCCGGGGAGCGCAAAATCAAATACTACAAATCCACCATGATGCCGGGCGAGGTGCGGCAGACGCCGGGCAAGGACAGCATGGGCATGGACATGGTGCCGGTGTATGAGGATGAGGCGGTCGCCGCCCAGTCGCAGGAAATAGCGATTGACCCGGTCACCATCCAGAACATGAACATTCACACCGCGCTGGTGACGCGCGGGCCGCTGCGCTGGGACGTTCGCACGGTGGGCGTCATTGATTACAACGAGACGGCGCTGGCCGACGTAACCACGAAGTTCAAAGGCTGGATTGAAAAACTTTACGTCAACGCCACGGGCCAGTTGGTGATGCGCGGCGATCCGCTGTTCGAAATTTATTCGCCGGAACTTTACAGCGCGCAAGTCGAGTATCTGCTGGCCATCGGTTCGCCGACCAAGGCCACGCCCGGCGCCGACCAAATCCGAAACAGCGCGCGCACCAAGCTCAAGTTCCTCGACATTTCGGATGAGCAAATCGCCGAACTGGAGAAAACGCGGCAGCCCCAAAAGACGTTGCGCATCCTCGCGCCACAGGATGGTTTCGTGATCGAGAAAAAGGTCGTCGAAGGCCAGATGGTGGACGCGGGAATGAAGCTTTACCGGCTGGCGGACTTGGGGCTGGTGTGGGTGCAGGCGCAAATTTACGAGCAGGATTTGGTTTATATCAAACTCGGCCAGGAGGCGACGGTGACGCTCTCCTACCTGCCGGATCGCGAGTTTCGCGGGCGGGTCACTTACATCTATCCGAACGTGGATGAGAAGACGCGCACGGCGCGGGTGCGCATGGAGTTCCACAATCCCGGCTACTTTCTCAAGCCCGGCATGTTCGCCACCGTCCGGGTCACGTCCGCACTGGAGCCCTCCACGCTATTGATTCCCGACATGGCCATCCTGCGCAGCGGCGAGAAGACGACCGTCTTCGTGGCACTGGACGGCGGAAAGTTTGACCCGCGCACCGTCACGCTCGGTCCGCAGGCCGAGAACGACATGTATCAAGTCCTTAACGGAGTGAGCGAGGGCGAGCGGATTGTGACGTCTGGCCAGTTCATGCTCGATTCGGAAAGCCAGCTTCGCGAGGCCATTCAGAAAATGCTCGAACCGAAGCAGGCGTCGAAGCGTTCGGAGCGTCGAAGCGTGGAAACGTCGGCGCCTCAGGGCGTCGGAGCCGCTTCCACGCTCAACGCTACCAACGCGCCACGCGCCACGATCTCCGCGGTCGCGAAATACATTTGCCCGATGCCGGAGCATGTCTCCATTGACTACGACCATCCCGGCCAATGCCCCATCTGCGGCATGACGTTGGTGCCGGTGTCTCCAGCGACGCTGAAGAAACTGCAACCCGGCGGAAAGCTGCTTTACTACACCTGCCCGATGCCGGAGCACAGCGACGTGCGCGCGGACAAACCGGGCAACTGCCCCAAGTGTGGCATGACGCTCATCCCGGTGATGGAAGCGCCCCCACCGCCGAAGTCCGCCCCGCAATCTCCGGTTGGCGGCAAAACCATGCCCAAAGGGATGGGCATGCCTGAGCCGCAGCGCTGAGTCCAGAGGATTTTTATGCTCAAAGGCATCATAGATTTTTCGCTGAAAAACAAATTCATCGTCCTGCTCGGCACCATTGCGCTCGTGCTGGGCGGCGTTTATTCCGTCCGCAACATTCCGCTCGACGCCATCCCCGACTTGTCGGACGTCCAAGTCATCATCTACACCGAATGGCCGGGGCAAGCGCCACAAATCGTCCAGGATCAAGTCACCTATCCCATCACCACCAAGATGCTTTCCGTGCCGAAAGCGAAAGTGGTGCGCGGCTATTCGTTCTACGGATTCAGCTTCGTCTATGTCATTTTCGAGGACGGCACTGATCCTTACTGGGCGCGCAGCCGCGTGCTCGAATACCTCAACGGCCTGAGCGGACGCCTGCCCCAAAACGTTTCACCCGCGCTCGGCCCGGACGCCACCGGCGTCGGCTGGGCGTTCATGTATTCCCTCAACTCCACCAACCGGGACCTCGCCCAACTGCGTTCGATCCAGGACTGGTATCTGCGCTACCAACTGGCTTCCGTCGAAGGCGTGTCCGAAGTGGCCTCCGTCGGCGGCTTCGTCAAGCAATACCAAGTGACGGTGGACCCGACCAAACTGCGCGCCTACAACCTTTCGATTTCCGAAGTGGCGATGGCGGTCAAACGCAGCAACGGCGAAGTGGGCGGACGTTCCCTTGAGTTGTCGGAAAAGGAATTCATTCTGCGCGTCAAGGGTTACGTGCAAAGTCTGGACGATCTGCGCAAAGTCGCCGTGGGCGTGGGCAACAATGGCGTTCCGATCCTGCTCGGCCAGGTCGCCAACGTCGAACTCGGCCCCGACATGCGGCGCGGCATCGCCGAGTGGAACGGCGAAGGCGAAACCGTCGGCGGCATCGTCATCGTCCGTTACGGCGCGAACGCGCGGCAGGTGATCCTCGACGTGAAGAAAAAACTCGACGCGGCGATGAAGGGACTGCCGCCGGACGTAAAATACACCATCGCCTACGACCGCAGCGCGCTCATCAACCGCGCGGTCAAGACGCTCGAAGCAAAACTCCTTGAGGAAAGTCTCGTCGTGGCGCTGGTCTGCCTCGCGTTCCTGATGCACCTGCGCAGTGCGTTCGTCGCCATCCTCATCCTGCCCATCGCGGTGCTGATGTCGTTCCTGGTCATGTTGGGCCAGGGCATCAGCTCGAACATCATGTCGCTGGGCGGCATCGCCATTGCCATCGGCGCGATGGTGGACGCGGCCATCATCATGATCGAAAACGCCCACAAACACCTGGAGCACGACCAGGGCAAAAAACCGCACTGGGACATCATCCGCGACGCCGCCGTCGAAGTCGGCCCGACGCTGTTTTACTCGCTGCTGGTGATCACGGTTTCCTTCCTGCCGGTGTTCACGTTGCAAGCGCAGGAAGGCCGGTTGTTCAAGCCGTTGGCCTTCACCAAAACCTATTCGATGGCGGCCGCGGCGCTGCTGTCCATCACGCTCGCGCCGGTGCTCATGGGTTTTTTCATTCGCGGCAAAATCCCGCCGGAAGAAAAGAATCCCCTCAACCGCTTCTTGATCTGGCTCTATCATCCGGCAATTGATTTCGTCATCCAATGGCGCTGGGCCGTCGTTACCACCGCCGCACTGCTAGTCGTCTGGGTGTTTTTTCCCTGGAACACTCTCACGGCACGCCTGCTGCCTGACGGCAAGGTCAAGGAATGGGCCTTCCAGGCCGGGAAGTTTTTCCCCTACCAAAATCTCGGCTCCGAATTCATGCCGCCGCTCTACGAAGGGGATTTGCTCTACATGCCGACCGCGTTCCCCGGCATCTCGGTCACGAAGGCGCGCGAGATCATTCAGACCACCGACCGCATCATCAAAACCTTTCCCGAAGTGCATCACGTCTTCGGCAAAATCGGCCGCGCCGAAACCGCCACCGACCCCGCGCCGTTCGACATGGTGGAGACGACCATCATGCTCAACCCCGAAGCGGATTGGCCGAAGGTGGACATCCAGGACGACAACGGCAAAGTCATCGCCCATCGCCGCCGCACGCCGGACGAACTCGTCAGCGCAATGAACGCGGCCGTGCAAATCCCCGGCCTGAACAACGCCTGGACCATGCCCATCAAGACGCGCATTGACATGCTGGCCACCGGCATCAAGACGCCCGTCGGCATCAAGGTCGCCGGACCGGACCTCGCGGAACTGGAGCGCATTGGTTCGGAAATCGAAGCGGTGGTTAAAACGGTTCCCGGCACCGTGAGCGCGTTTGCCGAACGCACGATGGGCGGCAACTACATCCAGTTCACCATTGACCGCGACGCCATCGCCCGTTACGGCCTGACCGTCGGCGACGTGCAGGACGTGCTGGAAGTGGCGCTGGGCGGGATGCCGCTGACCACGACGGTTGAAGGCCTGGAGCGCTACGCGGTGAACCTCCGTTACAGCCGCGATTTCCGCGAGAACCTGGGCGCGCTGCGCGAAATCATCGTGCCCACGCCGACGGGCGCGCAAGTGCCGCTCGGCCAGTTGGCGAAAATTGAAACCGTGCATGCCCCGATGGGCATCAAGAGCGAGGCCGCCGTGCCGAACGCCTGGATTTACGTGGACGTGAAAGGCATTGACCTCGGCGCCTACGTGCAGACCGCCATGCGCGCCGTCGACGCCGCCGTCGCCAAAGGCGAAATCCACCTGCCCAACGGTTACAACATTTTCTGGAGCGGTGAATACGAATACATGCAGCGCGCCAAACAGCGCCTGATGATCGTCGTGCCGCTCACCCTCCTGCTCATCATCCTCATCATTTATCTGAACACACGCTCGGCCATCAAGACCGCCATCGTCATGCTGGCCGTGCCGTTCTCGCTGGTCGGAGCGATCGGCGTGCTGGCCCTGCTCCACTACAACATGAGCGTGGCGGTTTGGGTCGGCATCATCGCGCTCGCCGGCCTCGACGCCGAAACCGGCGTGGTGATGCTGCTCTACCTCGACATTGCGTACGACCAGTGGATTAAGAAAAGCCAGATGCGAAACGTCACAGATCTGCGTGACGCCATCTACCACGGCGCGGTGAAGCGTGTCCGCCCGAAAGCCATGACCGCGTGCGTGATTATCGCGGGCCTTGCGCCCATTCTCTGGAGTCACGGCGCGGGCGCGGACGTGATGAAACGCATCGCCACACCGATGGTCGGCGGCGTCGTGACTTCCACGCTGATGGAACTGCTGGTCTATCCGGCGATTTACTATCTGTGGCGGTCGCGAAGGCTAAACAGGACTGAAGCCGTGAAAAAACCGTGCGTGGAAATGCCCTTTACGGGGTAAGTACAATCAAAGCGGTCATTGGCCGCAAAACGAAAACAACAAAAGGCAAAAAACACAGTATGAAAACGCTAAGAAATATTCGGCGGTGCATCGTGGCCGCCACTCTCGCACTGGCGGTGATCGGGACCGTTTCCGTGTCGGGCACGGCCTTAGCGCAGGAAAAGGGTGCGACGAAACTCCTGCGACTGTATTCCGTCAAGACGGTGGAAGACCTCCAGGCACTCGACGAGGGAGACACCGTCGTGATGTCTTGCCCCAAATGTAAAGACACCTGGGTTACGGTCGTGGAAAAGACCCTCAAAGGCGCCAGGCCTGAAGAACTGAAATCGATGCAAATCCACCTCTGCCCGAGCTGTGAGACCAAGCTTGTGACCAAGGGCCACGGCAAACAGGCCCAAGATGTGCTGATTCACACGTGCAAAACCTGCGGCAGCAAGGACGTCTTCTGCTGCGTGATGAAGAAGGGCAGTCACCCCACTCACGGCATGGAGCAAAAGTAGTCGTCGCACGGATCGCCGCGCCAGCGGGAAACGGCTTTTTCCGACTCCGAAGACCCTGATTCAAAGCATTGGGAAACGAAAGTTAGAGCACATGAAAAACATTCACCACCGAGTCCATCTCTTCTGTATTACCTTGGTCGCCCTTGGGGCTTTTGTCGTCCCGACCGCCGACGCTCAGAACTACGCCATCACCGACTTGGGAACCCTGGGCGGCACGAACAGCCAGGCGTATTCGATCAACAACCACGGCCAAATTGTTGGCGTTGCCGCCCTCAGCAATGGCTGGATGCACGCCTTCATGTATGACGACGGGATGATGTCTGATCTCGGCACGCTCGGCGGGACCAACAGTCAGGCCAATTTCATCGACGATGCAGGACACATGGTCGGGACGGCGGATATGCCGGGGGAAAACCATCACGCCTTTCTGGCCACCAACGGTCCGGCGGGGATGACGATGATGGACCTGTTCACCTTGGGTGGGACCAACAGCGAGGCGTATTGCGTCACCACGAACGGGATGGTCGTCGGCACGGCCCAGTTGGCTGACGGTGACCATCATGCGTTCCTCGCAACCAACCAGATCGGCAGAATGATGATGTCGGACCTGCACACTCTGGGTGGACCATCCAGCATCGCTTATGGGATGAACGGCCGCGGCCAAGTTGTTGGCGCATCCGACCTGAGCGGCGGTGGTTACCTGGCGTTCATGACGACGAACGGCGGCACGGCGATGATGAGTGGGATGGGGACGTTCGGCGGTCCATCGAGCGTGGCGCACAGCATCAACAACACCGGCCAGACCGTGGGGTTGGCCGACATGCCTGGCGGAAACCACCAGGCGTTCATGTCCGGTTCCGGCATGATGGGGGGAGGGATGATGATGTCGAACCTGGGCACCCTTGGTGGAACGAACAGCGCGGCCTACTGCATTAACAATCTGGACCAGGTTGTCGGCACTGCCCAAACGCCCGATGGGACGAATCACGCCTTCCTCTACAATGGCGGCATGATGCAGGACCTCAACCAGATGATTCCACCGAGCTCCGGCTGGCTGCTGACGGAGGCCAGGAGTATCAACGACGCCCAGCAGATCGTTGGCTCCGGCATGACAGGTGGTCAGGTTCACGGTTTCCTGATGACGCCGGTGACCTCCGCGATGACCATGATGGCCGCACCGGTGAGCCAGACGGTCAGCCCCGGAGGGATGGTCACCATGGGGGTGACGATGAACGCGAGCGAACCACTCACTTACCAGTGGATGCTCAACGGAATGAAACTCCCCGGACAGACGGATTCAACCCTGGTCGTGACCAATGCCGGGTTCGACCGTGCCGGTCGCTACACCGTGGTGATCAACAATCACGCAGGCATGGTGGCCAATTCCTCCGCCGACCTTGTGCTGTTTGCGATGCACCTGACGAACCAGCTTGCCGAACTCACAATCGCCGGTCCCATGGGAAGCCTGTATCAGGTGGAAGCGACGCCTCATCTGGGCGATCCCCATGCTTGGACAGTCGTCACCAACTTTACCCTTGGCGACGGTCCTCACACTTTCGAGGATCCAGAGCCGGCAAGCTTCACAAATCGCTTTTACCGAGCCCACCCGAGGCCATGACCCGGTGGTGCCGGGGTGTTCGGAGGCCAATCGAGCAGAGTGCCGGCTGGCCACGGGGCCTCCGGAGCTGCGACGCCGACGTGATGAGATGCATCGCTACGCCCGGAGTTCAGCGCTTGGAGGGATGTGCCCGGCATTGACCTTTCAGGGCAAACCGGCGGGTGGCGGCAGGTTTGCCCAGGCGTTGCCGTGAGTAGAAGAGTCGAGGCCCTTCAGGCATGCGTTGTGTTGGACGCGCACACGGTCGATGGCGAGCCCGGGCCGAGTGGAACCCGCAGGCGCAAAATACGGTCGGGACAGCAAGCGACGGTTTACTCTGATCTCCGAAATTGGGGAGCACACGCCGCGGGCACGTACCGCGGGCCGCCCGCCGGGCAGGCACAAGCACCTTTCTTTCCGAACGCTTCCGGTGGGGGGGGGAGCGAAAGAGTTCACGCGTCGAATGGAGAGTGAGAACGGAAGGATTTCGGTGGGTCGCCAAAATCCGCCCGCGAGCGCGCATGCCTCCAGTTGAGAAGCGGAATTCGGGTTCGATTCAGCGCGGCGCCGAAGCCCTGGCCCGCCAGGCGTCGAAAGCGGAGGTGGCGGGTGGCGGTCGCGCGGCTCAGATCACATACGGATACCGCTGCGGGCGGCTGAGGAGACGGTTGGCTGCTTCGTCGCCGACGACTTCCTGTTTGTCGCCGTCCCACACAAGTTTGCGGCCGAGGATGTAGGCGAGGTTGCCCAGGTTGCAGAGTGTCGCGGTGCGATGGCCGATCTCGATGTCCACCGCCGGACGCAGATGGCCTTCGCGGATGCTCTTAAACCAGTCGGCCTTGTGGTTCATGTTGAAGTCTTCGTATTCGTCGGTGCGATAAACTTCCTTGCCGCCGGGCGGGAGCTGGAAGTCGATCGCCTCGGGGTTGGCCGGCCGGTAGCCGCCTTCCCATTCGAGCACGAGGCAACCACGGTCGCCCCAGAACGCGTTGCCGAACTCGGTTTTGCCGACCTTGTCGCCGGGTTGGCCCCAGATCAGGGTCCAATCTGGGTTCTTAAATTCATAGACGACGTCCATCTCCACCGGGTTGTCCCAAAGGCCCATCGTGGGTGCGCGGCCTTTGGCCGCGACGGTGAACGAAGTCTGCCGGTCGGCGTCCATGCACCACAGGATCGTGCTGAACTGGTGCGCACCGCGGTCGCGGATGTTGCCGCCACCGGATTCGAGCACCCAGCGGAAGTTCGCCGGGTGATAGCGGTGGTTGAAACGCCGCCACGGCAGCGGGCCGACCCAGAGATCCCAATCCAGCCCTTCGGGCGGTTCGCTGTCCGGGAGCGGCTTTTCGTCCACCGGGTTCGGGTAATGCCAGCAGGTGACTTTGCGGACCTGGCCAACGATGCCGTTGCGGATGGCGCGGCAGGTTTGCCAGCCGCCCAACGCGGTGCGGGCCTGGGCCCCCACTTGGACGGCAACCTTGTTGCGGCGGGCGGCATCGACCATTGCCTGGCCGTCGCGCACTGCCACCGACGCGGGCTTCTCGACATAGACATGCTTGCCGGAGTCGCAGGCATGCACGGTTTGGACGGCGTGCCAATGGTCGGGCGTGGCGATGAGCACGGCGTCGATGTCTTTTCGTTCGAGGATGTACCGGTAATCGCGGTACGGCGTGACTTTGCCGCCGGCGTTCTGGACGGCGGCTTCGAGGTGGTTGTCGTCCGCGTCGCACACGGCGGCGAGGTTGACCTTACCCTCCTTCTGGAAGCGAAGCATGTTGTTGAGGTGCGTCATGCCCATGCCGCCCACACCGATGTTCGCCACGGTGAAACGGTCCTTGGCGCCAAAGTAGCCGGGCGCACCCAGGACGCGGGCCGGGATGATTTGCGGTAGTCCGGCTGCGCCGGCAGCCACCAACGCGGCGCTGCCACGGCGGAGGAAACTCCGGCGGGTGAGAACGGGTGACGGGGCAGGTGAAGCTGGCGCACTAGGCGTGGGCCGGAGAGTTGTTTTCATGGCTCGGTGGATTTGCCCGGCATCATGCGCCGACCGGTTTTCCCGGCAAGGAAAAGGATGGTTTCGCGTCGCGGGCAGTGGCCGGAAGCGTCAGCAAACCTGGATGAACTCCAGCCCCCAGATCGCGGCGAGGCGTTTCAACCGCGACGCGATGTGGCCCAGGCCGATGGCGCAGTGGTGGGCTGGACCGGCTTCGGACCAGCGGTTGACGAAGGCCTTGGCGCCAACGGAGAAATGGTAACGGCTGTTGGTGTTGCCGATGTGGAGGATCGGGCCGGGCACAGCCTCGCCTTCGGCGGCCAGCAGCTTCAACCGACCCTGGCCGTCCTGGACGACCGAGAGCAGCGTGACCGGTCCGTGTTTGACCCGCATTTCGATGGAAAGGCCCAGACCGGGTTTGCCGTGATAGACCGGCAAGGGAACCAGCTTGACGCGGCCTTCGGCGATGGCCATGTGGCCGGGGCCGTCGTGGCCGAGCAGGACCACGTCGTCGTTGAAGTCCATGGCGTAAAACTCGGAGAAGGAGCCGCCAACGCCAAAGGCGTCCATGATCTTCATGGCCTGGACGTTCTTGATTTCGCACTCGCCGGCGACCGGCACGCCGTGCGCGGTGAGGAGCGAATTGCCGGCGATGACCGAGGTGACGATGTGTTCGTATTCGTTGCCGGGCTGGCCTTCGTAGTAATACGCCAACGCACCGAGGCGGTGAGCTTCAACCAGCCGATCCAAGGCTACGGAGGTCTGGGCGGCGCGGCGAAGCTCGGCTTCCAGGCATTCGGGCGACACGTCGAATTCGCGACGGAATTGGTCCAGCTTGGCGGTCAACTGGGACTCGGTCACTTCGTCGCGGTAACGCCGCAGCTCGCACATTTCGAGTAACTCGAAGTGGCAGCCAAACGCTGCGGCTTGCTGGGTCATGTCGCTGTAAACGTCCAGCATCCCGCAGTAGTAATGGCCCAGGATGCCGACGCGGTTGTCGCGTATCACGGCGGCGACGCGGGCGGCGTCCACCCACGCTTCGATCTCGGCCCAGGCTTCGGGGTCGTCCAGGGTGCCGGTGATGAGGTGGTAGGCGATGCCGGCGCGGTTGAAGACGCACGCAATCTCGGGGGCCGAACAGGCCTGGCAGTGCGCGAGCCATTCGCCGGTCATGCGACCGCGATCGCCCAGGCGGTTGAAGGCTTCGTAATCGATGGCGGCGACGGGTTGGAGGTTCAGGACCACCACCGGCACTTTTGCCTTCTGGACGACCGGCAAGACGGTGGAACTGAGCGCGTAGGTGGAGACGTAGAGAAAGAGTATCTGAGGGTCTTCCCGCTTGAACCGGTCCGCGATCGCCCTCGCTTGGTCCGGCGCATCGACCAGGCCGCCGTCAATGACCTCGCTGCCCGCGCGGGTCAGGCGCTCGCGGATGCGGCGTTGGTAGCCCTCCAGCCGGTCGCGTAAACCCGGAAACTGGGGCCAGTAAGTGTCGAGGCCGATGCCGAACAGGCCGACTTTAAGAGGCGAGGCGTTCATGTGTGGCCCCCAGTCATAACCGGTGGACGCGCCGGCGGCAACTGCGGCGCGCGGCGGACGCCCGGACGCGGTGCGGGAGGCCCATGTTTCGCAGAATTAGTGCATTAAAACCGTTGACTTGGCTTGCAATATCTGTTCATCCTTACTCATGCAAATCGAGAGCTTGAAGGTTTTCTGCGACCTCACGGAAACGGAGAGTTTCACCAAGGCGGCCCAGATCAACCACATCACCCAGTCGGCGGTGAGCCAGCAGATCAGTTCGCTGGAACGACAATTCAAGGCGTTGCTGATCGAACGCAGCAAGAAGAAATTTCGGCTCACGCGCGAAGGGGACCTGCTTTACCAGGCCAGCAAAGAGATCGTCCAGACCTACGAGCGGCTGCACAGCCAATTGCAGGAGTTGAAGGACATCATCTCCGGCACGGTGCGGGTGGCGACCATTTACAGTATCGGGCTCCACGACCTCCCGCCGTACATCAAGCGCTACCTGAAGAGCTATCCCACCGTGAATGTCCACGTGGAGTACCGCCGCGCGAACCAGGTGTACGAAGACGTGCTGGGGAACGTGGTGGATCTGGGGTTGGTGGCCTACCCCGTCCGCGATCCCAAGCTGGAAATCATTCCGCTGCGCAAAGAACCGATGGTTCTGATCTGCCATCCAAACCACCCGCTCGCCAAATCCAAGAACCTGAAAATGAGCGCCTTGGCCGGGCAGAAGTTCGTCGCGTTCGAGGCCGACATCCCGACGCGCAAGGCCGTGGACAAGGTGCTCCGCGAACATGGCGTTCACGTGGTGCCGGTCATGGAGTTCGACAACGTCGAGACCGTGAAACGTGCGGTCGAGATCGACGCCGGCGTCGCGATCGTGCCGTTGACCTGCGTGCAGGAAGAGGTGGCGGACAAGACGCTGGCAGCCGTCCACCTCGACGAGGCGGACTTCAGCCGCCCGATCGGTTTGCTCCATAAGAAGAACAAGGTGCTTTCGACCGCCATGAAACAATTCGTGGCGATGCTCAAAGAACCGCTGTAAGTCGCCGCCCCCCAGACCCTCTCCGCCCTCCCGGTCTGCCCTGACCGCAATCGGGAGGGCGGTTGCGTTTTTAGAGCCGGTTTTGAGTTTGCAGGCAGTGGGGTTTTTGCGCACAAGTATGTGCTATGCGAACGCGGTGGTTGGTCGTGTGGCTGACCGTGTCGGCCTTGCTGAACGCGCTGCTGCTCCTGGCGTGGATCGCGGAGTTGAATCCGGTCCCGACGTCGCCGCGCATCGTTTTTCGCCCCCCGACGGTCACGAACCTCTTCCGGCCGGTGCGCACCAACCTGGTCTTTGCACCCAGGCTCCTGACCTGGCAGGACATCGAGTCGGCCGATTACGCGACCTATGTCGGCAACCTCCGCGCCATCGGCTGCCCGGAGCCGACGGTGCGCGACATCATCGTGGCGGACGTGAACGCGCTCTTCGCGCGGCGCAGCGCCGTGGAGGTGCCCGATCCGGTCCATCAATGGTGGCGATCCGAGCCGGATCCGGATTTGGTCGCCCGCGCCACCACGAACCGCGCCGAATTGGACACCGAGCGGCGGAACCTTCTGACCTTTCTCTTGGGGTCGGGCTGGGAAACCGCCGATTTGACACAAGCGGACCGTCAGGGCAACCCGCTGGACGGCGAGTTGCTGGGGACGCTGTCTGACGAAACCCGCAACGCCGTTCGGCAGATCGAACACCGAAACCGCGACCAGCTCGACGCGCTCTTGCGCACGGCCCGCGACGAAGGCAAGGAGCCCAGCCCGACCGACCTGGCCCGGTTGGAGCGACAGACCCGCGACGAACTGGCCAAGGTGCTCAGCCCCGCACAACTTGAGGAATACGTGTTGCGGTACTCGCTCGGCGCCACGCAATTGCGTAAGCAGCTCCGCGGTTTCGAGGCCACCCCGGAGGAGTTCCGCCAGGTGTTCCGCGCCACGGACGCCATCGACCGCCAGTTGCTTGATCTGGCCGTGGCGACCGACGCTGCCAGCCTCCAGCACCGCACCCAACTCGAACAGCAGCGCGAGCAGGTTTTGGAGAAAGAACTGGGCCCCGGCCGCTATGCCAACTACCTCCTGAACCAGGATCCGGTCTTCCAGGAAACGCGGAAAACCGCCCAGCGGGTGGGGGTCAGTGCCGAAAAACTGATCCCGTTTTACCGCGTCAACCAGGTGGCGCAGGAGGAACGGCAGCGTGTGCTCGCAGACACCAACCTCAGCCCCGAGGAACAGACTCGTGAACTGGCCGACCTCTACGAACAGCAGCTCGCCACCCTGCGCACCTTGCTCGGCGAGGAGGCCTTCCAGAAGCTCCAGACGACCAACCCGCCACCTTGAGCCGGGCCTGAACGCCAGCGCCAGCTCACGCTGATTCCGGCGCCCGAAGCCCTGCCGGTGGAGCCGCAAACCGCCGCCTTCGTTCGGCCGGCCTCGGAGGTTGCGCCGCCTGGTTTTGAACACTAAGCTTTTTTCTCCGCCCGCCGGGGCGGTTGATCCGATGCAACATTTTCTCAGCAATGTATGGGTGGGGCTGGTCGTGGTTCTGATGTTTGGAGCCTCGATTTTTGTCCACGAGTTAGGCCATTTCGCCGTGGCCCTTTGGCGGCGGATGAAAGTCGAGGCGTTCGCCATCGGTTTCGGGCCGCGCATCTGGAGCTGCATCCGGAACGGCATCGAGTACTCGATCCGGTGGATTCCCGCCGGCGGCTTTGTGCGCCTGCCGCAGATGATTACGTCCGAGGCGCTCGAAGGCGGCGCCCGCGCCGATGCGCCGCCGGTGCCGCCCGCCTCGCCGTGGTCGAAAATCCTGGTCGCCTTCGCGGGGCCCGCAATGAACGTCGTCTTTGCGCTGGTGATCGCCACTTACATTTGGGTGGTGGGCCTGCCGGTGGCGGTCAATCCGGCCGTTGTGGGTCCTGTCGATCCCGCTTCCGCCGAATACAAGCTGGGTATCCGCCCCGGCGACCGCATTGTCGAGGTCAACGGCAAGCCGGTCGAATCCTGGGAGGACGTGGGTGAAATTGTGATGCTGGCGCGGAGCAACGTGCTCCCGGTCGTCTTGGCTCGCGACGGCCAGCAGACTCGCTACGACCTAACCGCGCAGATCAACCCGGTCATCGGCCTGAAAATGTTGAACCTCGATCCGCAGGACCACCCGGTGGTGCGTGGGGTCAAGTCCGGCAGCGCAGCCGAAGCGGCGGGCTTGAAACCGGGCGACACGGTGATGTCGTTCGCTCACGTGCCCATCGCGGGGGTGGACCAGTTCATCAAGCTCATCCAACAGCGACCCGAAAAACCCACCGATCTGGTGATCCAACGCGAGGGCAAGGAAGTCGCCCTGACCGTCACTCCCCGGCTGAACCCGAGCACCCAGAAGGGCCTCATCGGCGCCGAGATCGGCGGCAGTTCGCGCGTCGTTTATCGCGTGCACAAACCCGGTCCCACGCCGCTGGCGCAGTTCGCGGAAGTTTGGGATAAGATCGCCGGGACCGTCGGCGCGCTCATGCACTCGAAGCAGACCGGTGTCGGGGCGAAGGATCTTTCCGGGCCGGTGGGTATTTTCGGTGTGCTGGCCGCGCAGGTCGCCACCGACTACCGGCTGGCATTGAGCTTCCTGGTGTTGCTGAACTTGAACCTTGCCGTGCTGAATCTTCTGCCAATCCCGGTCCTCGACGGCGGGCATATCCTGATGAGCATTCTCGAGAAAGTGCGAGGCCGGCCGCTGAGCTTGAAGATCGTCGAGTACACCACCACCGGCTTTGCGGTGCTGTTGATTTCGTTCATGCTTTACGTGTCCTTCTTCGACATCAAGCGCCTGCCGTTGCTGCGCCTGCTGTTCTCGCGCGAGACGCACGTCGAACAGGTGGATCAACCGGCGCCCGCGCCCGCACCCGCGCCGGTGCCCGGCTCCAAATGAATTACTGCGAATCGCCTTTTGCTTACCGCCGTCGCCTGACCCGCGAAGTCGTTGTCGGCGATCCCGCCCGCGGCGGCGTCATCATCGGGGGCCAGCACCCGATCGTGAAGCAGTCCATGATCACCTGCGACACGATGGACACGGCTGCCTGCGTCAAGGAAACGCTCGCGCTGGTGGCCGTGGGTTGCGAGATGGTGCGCATCACGGCGCCGACGGTGAAAGACGCGGCGAACCTCGAACCCGTCGTGGCCGAATTGCGCCAACGCGACTGCTGGGTGCCGATCGTCGCGGACATTCATTTCAAGCCGGAGGCGGCGTTGGAAGCGGCCAAATGGGTTGAGAAAGTCCGGGTCAACCCCGGCAACTACGCCGACTCGAAGAAGTTCGCCGTCAAGGAATACACCGACGCCCAGTACGCCGCCGAGTTGGCCCGTCTCGAAGACAAGTTCACACCGCTGGTTCAATTATGCTGCCGGCTTGGTCGCGCCATGCGCATCGGTACCAACCACGGCTCGCTCAGCGACCGCATCCTGAACCGCTACGGTGACACGCCGGCGGGCATGGTCGAAAGCGCGCTGGAGTTCGCGCGCATTTGCCGCCAACACGACTACCACAATTTCGTGTTCTCGATGAAGGCCTCGAACCCGAAGGTCATGATCGAGTGCTACCGCCTGCTCGTGGCCCGGCTTGAGGAGCTGGGCCCGGATTGGAATTACCCGATTCATCTCGGCGTGACCGAGGCTGGCGAAGGCGAGGACGGCCGCATCAAAAGTGCCATCGGCATCGGCTCGCTGTTGTGCGATGGCTTGGGCGACACCATCCGCGTCAGCCTCACCGAAGATTCGCCGCACGAAATCCCGGTTTGCCGCGATTTGCTGGCGCAAGTACCCGCCTTGACCAGCCCAGTTGCTCCGGCCGGCGACGCCTCCAGCCGCCCGAACCTTGGCTACGATCCGTTCAACTACGCCCGCCGGGAATCGGCGGAGGTTGAGCTTGGCGGCGTCCGGTGCGGCGGAGAGAGCGTGGTTCGCGTGGTGGTCCCCCGGACGACCTTCGAGAAAGTCGCGCCGAAGATTTCGCCGAAGGCCGACGTGAAGCCCGAAGCTGTTTACGAGGACCTGGGCGTTCTCGAAGTTGACCCGGAGGACGACCGTTGCCTCGCGCAAGTCACCACGGATCGGCAGTTGATTGCGGTGAAGGACCGCATCCGACTGCCGGTCATCACGGCCTACCGGCTCCTCGCCGCGCGGCTGGCGGCCGGGCAACGCAGGAACCCGATTTTGCTCAAAGACTGCCTCGCTACCGAGCCGGGGCCGCTGTCGCCAGAGGTGGCCCTGCTCCGCGCCGCGGTGAACATCGGCGCATTGTTGGCGGACGGCATCGGCGACGCCATTCTCGTCCGCGGCGAACCCGGCGCCGGGGCGAGCCTCCGTCTGGCTTACAACATCCTCCAGGCGGCGGGCTGCCGGTCGTTCAAGACCGACTATGTGGCGTGCCCGAGTTGTGGCCGGACGCTGTTCAACCTCCAGACCGTGACCGCCCGGATCAAGTCGCGCACCGAGCACCTGAAGGGCGTGAAGATCGCCATCATGGGCTGCATCGTGAACGGGCCTGGCGAGATGGCGGACGCAGATTTTGGCTATGTCGGCGGCGCGCCCGGCAAGATCAACCTGTACGTCGGCAAGACGCCGGTGAAGTTCAACATCCCCGAAGCCGAGGCGGTGGACCGGCTCGTGGACCTCATTCGCGAGCACGGCAAGTGGGTGGAGCGGGAAGTTGTCAACGCATAATCCCAGGCGCTACCATTTGGACATGAGTACCGTCGCAACAGAACCGAAGGTAGATCTCCAAACGGCCGTGAACACGGCCTTGGACTTCTTTCGTGAATCGTTCAAGTCGGTTAAGCCCGCGGATGTTCAACTGGAGGAAATTCAATTCTCGGAGACCGAGCAACGCTGGCTGATCACTGTCGGCTATGACAACCCGAGGGAACTCCATCCGGAGTCGCTCCAAGCAATGGTTTACCCGAGCAAACGGGTGCTCCAGCGCAAGTACAAGGTTGTGCAGGTGGACGCGCAAACCGGACACCCCATTTCAATCACGATCCGCCAGGGGCTGTGACACTTTTAGAAGCAACGGCGACTGTCCGACGGCACTTGCAGACCGGTGTAGCTGTGGACACCAACTTGCTTCTGCTGTTCTGGCTTGGCAGCTATGACCAGGACTTAGTCGGGGGGAAACGGCTGCGGCAATACACACTAGAGGACTTCGATCTAATTTGTCAGTTGGTCAAGCCGCTCTCGACATTGGTTGTCACGCCCCATGTACTGACCGAGGTGGTTAATCTGACAGGGCATTTGTCCGAGGGGGTGGCACAGGAATGTCGAGCCGAGATTGCCGGGGCGATCCTCGCTTCAGAAGAACGCACGTCAATGTCGGCCCAAATTGCGAGGCGCGCAGAGTTTCCACGCCTCGGCTTGACAGATTCGGCTCTACTTGAATTGGCTTCTGGGGGCACATTGCTTCTTACGGACGACCTTCCACTATACCTCGCTGCCTGCAAAGCGGATTACCCGGTTTTGTATTTCACCCATTTGCGCGGTCACCTTTACCGGAGCACGTAGCGCTTCGTGCCAGGATCATACAGCCTGTGGAAAGCACGAAACAAGCAACCTGTTTTCCCGCCAGAAGTCTTTGAAGCCCAAGACGCTCGAAGCCGAGGCGATGGACCGGCTCGTGGACCTCATCCGCGAGCACGGCAAGTGGGTGGAGCCGGAGCGGGCTGACGAAGTGGCGGTCGCTTGACCTGTCCGGTGGCGTCGCCAAGACGCGGGCCAGATTGCTGCGGCCTTGCACTTCAGGATTGTCGAAATCGGCGCCTTGGCCAAGGCTCTCGACTGCGCATGAAGAAACCCATTTCCACCGGCAACTGTGGCCTTTGCCGGCGCAAGTTCTCCAAGTCCGCCATGACACGGCACCTGAAGTCGTGTCGCGATCAGTCCTCCACAACGCCAGCCGAATCGAAGGGAGTTGCGCCTGCCAAGACCTTCCATGTTTTGGTGGAAGGTCGCTTTCTGCCGGACTTCTGGCTCCACCTCGAAGTTCCCGCCGCCGCCACGCTCGAGAAGCTGGACCGCTTCCTGCGCGCGATCTGGCTGGAATGCTGCGGGCACATGAGCGCATTCACCATTGGCGGCACCCGTTACTCCGTATCGCCCAACCGCGATTCCTTCTTCGGCGGGCCGCGAGAGCAAAACATGAAGCAGAAGCTGTATGAGGTGCTCTCAGTCGGGACCGTTTTCGAGCACGAGTATGACTTCGGTACGCCCACGGTCCTGAAGTTGAAGGTCGTTGATGAGCGCGAGCGGACGGGCGGTTCCACCGACATCGCGGTGCTCGCACGGAACGATCTGCCGTCGATTGTCTGCGAGACCTGCGGCCAGCCGGCCACCCAAGTCTGCAGCGGGTGCATCTGGAACGCGCCCGCGTGGTTCTGCGACAAGTGCGCCAAGGACCACGAATGCGGTGAAGAGATGTTCCTGCCGGTCGTCAACTCGCCTCGGGTCGGTACCTGCGGTTATTGCGGTTGAGACGATGGCCACGCCGGGGTGCGGTGGCTGAGCCTTGTCCACGACCTTGGCCGCCTTTACAGTGCGCGCGATGAAACGTCGCGCCACGCGTCCAGTCCGCTCCGCCGTCACGCTGGGCCTGATCCAGACCGCCTGTTGCCCCGATCCGACCGCGAACTTGGCGCACACGCTCGACCTCGCCGGGCGCGCGGCCAAGGACGGGGCGCAGATCATTTGCACGCAGGAACTCTTCCGCTCGCAGTACTTTTGCCAGGCGGAGGATTACGCGAACTTCGCGCTCGCCGAGTCGATTCCCGGACCGAGCACGGCGGCGTTTCAAGCCCTCGCACGCCGGCGCAAGGTCGTGATCGTCGCTTCGTTGTTCGAGAAACGCGCGCCTGGCCTTTACCACAACACCGCCACGATCATCGACGCCGACGGCACTTTGCTGGGCACGTACCGGAAGATGCACATCCCGGACGACCCGCTGTTTTACGAGAAGTTCTATTTCACGCCCGGCGATCTCGGTTTCCGCGCGTGGACGACGCGCCTTGGCAAGATCGGCGTGCTGATCTGCTGGGACCAATGGTATCCCGAGGCGGCGCGCCTGACGGCCCTGGCCGGAGCGCAAATCCTTTTCTATCCCACCGCCATCGGCTGGCATCCGGCGGAGAAGGCCGAACTTGGCGCCAACCAGCACGGTGCCTGGGAAACCATCCAGCGCGCGCACGCGGTCGCCAACGGCTGCTACGTCGCCGTGGTGAACCGGGTCGGCCGCGAACGCCCATACGGCGGGGAAGGCCTCGAGTTCTGGGGCCAGAGTTTCGTCGCCGGCACACATGGCCAGATTCTCGCCAAGGCCAGCGCGGATCAGGAACAGACGCTGCTAGTGCCCGTCGATCTGGCTGCCGTGGACACGACGCGCACGCACTGGCCGTTTTTGCGCGACCGGCGGATCGACGCTTACGGCGAACTGACGCGGCGCTGGCGGGATTGAGCGCGGTTCGCAGCCAATGAACGCAACTCCGCTTCCGCTGGCCTGGGTTACCGGTGCCGCCGGCCTGATCGGCAATTGCTTTGTCCAAATCGCCCCCCGGTTCGCGCCCGGCTGGCGCGTGCGTGGTTTGACGCGCAGAGACTTTGACCTGACCGATTTCAACGACCTCCGCCGGGCCTTCGACGCCGACCGGCCTGCGTTGGTGATTCACTGCGCGGCGATCAGCAGCAATCCGGCGTGTCAGGCCGACCCGCCGCTGGCACGCCGGGTCAACGTCGAAGGGACGCGGGTTCTGGCGGAGCTGTGTGCTGACGCGAGCTTCGTTTTCTTCTCGACCGACCTGGTCTTCGACGGGCGCCAGGGCAGCTATCTCGAGTCGGCCGAGCCGAACCCGCTCGGGGTCTATGCCGAAACCAAGGCTGAGGCGGAGCGCGTCGTGCTGCGGAACTCCCGCCACTTGGTGATCCGCACTTCGCTGAACGGCGGCACGTCGCTCCGGGGCGACCGCAGCTTCAACGAGCAGATGCGCCAGGCTTGGGCCGCTGGTCGCACGCTGAGTCTGTTTGCCGACGAGTTCCGGTCACCCACGCACGCGAGCGTCACGGCCCGGGCGGTCTGGGAACTGGCGATTCAAAAGGCTGCGGGCATTTATCACGTCGCGGGCACAGAACGGTTGTCGCGATTCGAGATCGGCGAATTGGTGGCCGCGCGTTGCCCGGAACTCAAGCCGCACCTCGATCGCGGATCATTGAAGCACTATCAAGGTCCCCCGCGTGCGCCGGATACGTCGCTGAACTGCGACAAGGCCCAGGGGCAGCTCTCGTTCCGGCTGCCGGGGTTGCGAGCATGGCTGGCCGCGAATCCGGGCGTGCCCTTCTGAGGTTGGTTTACGCGGCCGGCAGAGGCTTGGCTTCTTCGATGGAGACGATGTGAAGGGGGGCGAGCACATTGACGAATCCCTCGGAGTTGGCCACCACCACCCGCTTGCTCGTCAGAAAAATGAACTCGCGATGCGGCACCACAAACTCGCAGCCATCCGATGTCCGCAGCTTGAACGGCACGAAGCCGCCCGCCAGGCGTTCTTGGATGTCCCGGATCGTCATGGCAAAGATGCTGCCACCGCGTCCACCGAAGGTCAAACACACGGACTGGGCAACTCGCTTGTCCAAACTTCACAGCCTTTCGCCCGATGCGCGCGCCTACCGGTAGATCACGACCAGGAACACCACCGCCTGCGCCTTGCCGGCATTGACGATGGCGTGAGGCACATCGGCCCGGTAGGTCGCAGAATCGCCGGCACCCAGCAACTCAGTGTCCCCGGCGGACTCCACGCGCACCTGTCCTTTCTGCACGCTGAGAAACTCGCGCGTGCCCTCGAAATGGGGCGCGCTGCGGAGCGCGCCGCCGGGTCGGAATGCGACTTGGTAAAGCTCCACGTCCTTCTCAAGGTTGAGCGGGGAAAGCGTGCGGATTTCCACGTCCTGGTCCGACCGGTACAGGTACGCGCGGTCGCCCGCGCGGATGACCGTGACCGCCGGCGTGGCGCCCGGCGCTTCGAGCAAGTCCCCGAGCGCCAGCCCGAAGGCGCGGGCGATGCGGAGCGTCACCGCCAGGGTGGGGTTGGCCTGTTCGCGCTCGATCTCGCTCAACATGGACCGGCTCACGCCGCTGGCCTGCGCCAGTGCTTCCAGCGACCAGTCGCGCTCGGCGCGCAGCTCCTTCACGCGCGTGCCGAGATGCCGGTTCAGGCCGTCCGCGACCTCGGCGACGTCTGCTGCGGCCCGCGGGCGTGGGGGCTTGCGCTGGGGTGCATTCATTGTTCGATATACCGGAAAATGTTCTTGCATGCCGGAAAACCGTGTCCACTATTTCGGGCAACGCCGTCCGGTATGCCGGAAAGATGGCCCACTGGCCTGCGGCTGGCAAGCGGGACGGCAGACGCAACAAATGAACGCAGCCGATTGCTCAAACCGATGAAAGCTCTGGTCAAACGCGAGTCCGCGCCGGGTCTCTGGCTCGAAGACGTGCCCGAACCACAAACCGGCATCAACGACGTCCTCATCCGCGTGAACCGCGCCGGCATCTGCGGCACGGACGTCCACATCTATAAATGGGACGCCTGGGCGCAGAAAACGATCCCGGTGCCGATGGTGGTCGGGCACGAGTTTGTCGGCGAAGTGGTCCAGGTGGGCTCGAACGTGAAGGACTTTTTCCCCGGCGACATCGTCAGCGCGGAAGGCCACGTGGTTTGCGGGCGCTGCCGGAACTGCCTCGCCGGCCGCCGGCACCTGTGCAAGGACACGAAGGGGATTGGTGTGAACCGGCCCGGCGCGTTCGCGGAATTCATCTCGGTTCCGATGACCAATGTGTGGCATCACAAACCGGGGATCGACCTCGACGTGGCGGCCATCTTCGATCCATTCGGCAATGCGGTTCACACGGCGCTGTCCTTTCCGACCCTCGGCGAGGACGTGTTGGTCACCGGCGCCGGGCCGATCGGCATCATGGCGGCCGCAGTCGCGAAACACGCCGGCGCGCGCTTCGTCGTGGTCACCGACCTGAACGAGTATCGCCTCGACCTGGCGAAACGCATGGGCGCGACGGTCGCGCTCGACGTGCGCCGTGGCTCGCTCGCCGAAGTTCAGGAACAGCTCGGCATGAAGGAAGGCTTCGACGTGGGGCTGGAAATGTCCGGCAATCCGGCCGCGTTTCGTGACCTGATCGACAACATGGCCCACGGCGCCAAGATTGCCATGCTCGGAATCCCGCCCGCGGAGATGGCCATCGACTGGAACAAGGTGGTGTTCAACATGCTCACGATCAAAGGCATTTACGGCCGGGAGATGTACGAGACCTGGTACAAAATGACCGTGATGTTGGAGAGCGGCCTGGACATCGAACCGGTGATCACGCATCGCTTCCATTACACCGAGTTCGAACAAGGCTTCGCCGCGATGCTTTCCGGCCAGTCCGGCAAAGTCATCCTCGACTGGCGGAATTAACCGCCGCAAGTTGACCGCATGAAGCGATTTCCGCGACGCTTCGAACCGGGCAAACCGCCGGGATGTCCGGCGGAGACGATTGGGTGCGCCACCGCCTCGACCCCATGACTTCAGACTTCCAAGCGCATCTGGCCGCGCAACTCGACGGCATCCGTGACGCGGGCACCTACAAACACGAGCGCGTCATTGTCACGCCGCAAGGCGCCACCATCCGCGTGGCCGACGGCAGACCGGTGCTCAACATGTGCGCCAACAACTACCTCGGCCTGGCCCAGCATCCGGCCATCGCCGCCGCCGCGAAGGCGGCGATAGACCAATGGGGCTACGGCCTGGCCAGCGTGCGGTTCATCTGCGGCACCCAAGGCGTTCACAAGCAACTCGAGGCGAAACTCAGCGAATTCCTCGGCACCGAGAACACGATCCTTTACTCGTCCTGCTTCGACGCCAATGGCGGGTTGTTCGAGACGCTGCTCGGGCCCGAGGACGCGATCCTCAGCGACGAGTTGAACCACGCCTCGATCATCGACGGCATCCGCCTCTGCAAGGCGCAGCGGCTTCGGTACCGCAACAACGACATGGCCGACCTGGAAGCTAGGTTGCAGGAGGCGGCCGGCGCGCGGTTCAAAATGATCGCGACCGACGGCGTGTTTTCGATGGACGGCTTCATTGCGAACCTGGCGGCCATCTGCGACCTCGCGGAAAAGCACGGCGCGTTGGTGATGGTGGACGACTCGCACGCCGTGGGTTTCATGGGGCGGACCGGTCGCGGCACGCCGGAGCATTGCGGCGTGATGGGCCGCGTGGACATCATCACCGGCACGCTGGGCAAGGCGCTGGGCGGCGCCAGCGGCGGGTACACCAGCGGTCGGCGCGAGATCATCGAGTTGCTGCGCCAACGTTCCCGGCCGTACCTGTTCTCGAACACGCTTTGCCCGAGCATTGCCGGCGCCTCGTTGAAGGTGCTGGAACTGCTGACCGCATCCACCGCCTTGCGCGACAGGCTGGAGGCCAACACGCGCTTCCTGCGCGAAGGCATGGCGAAACTCGGCTTCACCGTCCTGCCCGGCACGCATCCGATCTGCCCGGTCATGTTGGGCGATGCCGCATTGGCGACGCGATTCGCGGACGCGATGTTGGCGAAAGGCGTGTACGTCATCGGCTTCAGCTACCCGGTGGTGCCGCAAGGCAAGGCCCGGATCCGCACGCAAATCTCCGCCGCGCATTCGCAGGAAGAACTCGCGTTCGCCCTCGCGGCCTTTGGCGAGGTGAAGCGCGAACTTCGGCTTTAGCACGTGGTAGAGAATTGGGGCGGTGGCAAGCCTCGCTGTCAGTGAGTCGAGTTTCCCGCCTCCTCCATCGTTTCCGCAGGGCGGCTGCGCGCGCGCGTGCGACTTTGTTGCCGTTGGCCAGTCCAAGCGGCCTGAACGTCGCGCCCAGAAACCGACCACTTGCGGATGCCGCCGGACAATTCCGACTTGAAAAATGCGGTTGGCGGCTTGAGCGCTTCCCTCTTACAACCAGTCGGTTCCCGGGGGGCTCAATGGCTAAAGGTTCAGCATGTTCGAATTGGAAACTGACGTAAACGCTTGGAGGGCGAAAACCATACGAGAACGGATCGCCCCCTCACGGCTGGCCCGCGGTGCTGATCGCTCATGTCGTCCCGGCACCCCGCCCCATCCAGTGTGCAATCGGCGTGACCAACTGCGACGCAGGACAATGCAAAGCCAGACAACCGCTTTGAACCCGCGGCAGGCCAAATCGCTTGCTGGAAATCAGACGAATCCGAAGGCAACTATGAAAGATCGAATACAAATCTACGCGTCAGAGCGTGTCTGTGACAGTTGCGGGAAGACGAAACCGCTGTCAGGAGGTAAAACGTGCTCCAAGGGACATTTTCACTGCAAGGAATGCGCCTCTGGGCATGAACACTGCAAGCTGTGCGGCCACACGTTGAGGTAGGAGTCTCTGCCACGACTGTGCGGGCAGGCCATTTGCGAGCGTGACAAACTGGCTGACAATTCCGGTAGCGACGCGAGGGCCAGCAGGAGGCTCTCCGCCAATTGTGTGCGTTGGCACAGCACCGAGCTGGGAAACGACCGAGAAATGGGTAATCCGTTCAACTTGATGGGCCGACTCATGCTCGCCTCCTTCAGGATAGCTGGCTATTCAGCCGTGTACCTTGCTCAGGCGATTTGGTTCGGCGCGTATGGACGGCGCGATAAATTTGGCGACACGCTGGGCTATTGGGGGAAGGCAACCACCGATGCGCTGGCGGACATTTTCCGACACTGATCCTTGCAATTCGCAGAAGAAGACGAAAGGCACATTCTCACTATGGCAAAATACATTTGCACAAAAGATCCGAACCACATATTCGACCAGAACACTGCTGACGGCAATTGCAGTGTCTGCTGGGCGGCCCTGAAACAGACGCAAGAAAGCGCCGAACCTAGAGACATTGGCTTGACGATCCTCCTCATGGATGCCTCCGGCTCGATGAAAACTAAAGCCTTCCCAACTGGTTCTGCTTCGAGAGCCGAACTGGTAATCAAGAATGCGGCAGAAGGAATTCTTTCGTTGTCCAACTTGAGCAACAAGAAGGACGCTTACGTAATGCCTGTGCTTTTTGACCACGAGGTACATCCTCTCTTCATTAAGAGCGTGGAGGAGCTTGCTAGTCCTGCAACAAGCGTGATTTTTTGATTCAACACCGTCTCACAAGGGCGTGGGGCTCGGGTAATCGGGCACGATTCCCGAGGGAATTGGCGTGCGGACCGAAAAGCGAGTTTAAGAATGTGGTGGGAGCTTCCCTTATAGGGCGATCGGCTGTCC
>JAKANS010000070.1 GCA_021823625.1 bacterium
GGGCTGTGACCTCGATCCTGCGCTCTATCCAGCGACGGGTTGAACTGATCAAGTCATTCTTTCAACTGGCAGATACGCGCTATGCCGCTTCTTAGACGCAGCGCACGTACTTACGCAACGACTGATAGCGGTCGCGATAAGCGCTGCGCGCGGCGCCGTCCGTGATCAACCGGTCCCAATCCAGGCGCGGCCGGTCGGCTGGTTCGGCGGGCGTGACCGCGGCCACCGGCGGCCGGCGACTCAAGTCCCGAAACGCGCGTCCCCATGCCTTCTCGCGGCCATCCGCGGTGAGCAAACCGATCAACTCCGTCACGTCGCCCGCGCCGGGATGATCGTGCAAACTCCAGTTCAGCCAGCCGCAGGCCAGGCCCGTGGTGGTCTCCACCAGGCGCCGGCACCAGCGCGCCTGTTGCTCCTCGGTTGCCGCCGGGTGCCGGCCGCCGTCGATGTGCAGTTGGCCGCCACCGTACCAGCCGCATTCCGCGATTACCGTCGGCTTGCCGCAACGCGCCACTTCGCGCACCACGCAGTCCAGGTACGCGAGGTTGCGCTGCTCGTCCTCGTCGCCGGCGTACTCGTAAAAACCGCGCGCGAGCGGGTAAAAGTGCACTTCCATGAAATCGAGCAGCGGCGCCTGCTGCTCCGGTCGGAACGCCGAGTAATGCCACGCGCCGGCGATGCCCAGCGGCACCGACCACTGGATCAAACCGACCGTGACCAGTGCGCCCGGATCGGCGGACTTGATGGCGGCGACCTGCCGGCGCGTCCAGTCCACGGCGACGGCCTCGCGGAAATGTTGGAAGTCCAGCAGTTCACGGCCCGGTCGGGCGTCGCGCGCCGGCACCGGTTGATTGCCCCAGAGGACGTTGGTGGCGCTCCACGCGATGGCCTGCTCGGCCGCGGAACCGTACTGGCGGGCGAGCCAGGCGTTCCATTTCGCGCGCATTGCCGGCGTGTCCCAGCGGACCTCCGGCTCGTTCAAAAGGTCGTAGGCGAAGATCACGTTTCGGCCGCGATACCGCGCGGCGAAGCGCTTCCAAAAATCCTCGAGCGCGCGGAGCACATTTTCGTCCGCCAGGCGATCACCGCGCGCCCAGGCCGGCAAGCCTTCCCAGTGATCCGGTCCGGTCGGGTGAACGTAAATGCCGGCTTCCTCGGCGAGCGCGAGGAAACGGTCAAATTTGGCGAGGCCGTCGTCCGAGAGCTGGCCGGGTTCCTGGTAGAACGAACCGAAACTGAGAAACACGCGGACGCAGTTGCCACCGAGTTCGCGCAGCTTCGCGAAATCTTTGCGGGTGGCTTCGGCGTCGAATTGCTTCCAGACCTGTGGCGCCCAACCCGTGCCGGGCCGAAAGTAGGTTACGCCGAAAGGCACGAACGGCTTGGCGTCGCTGGTCACGAAGCCGTGGCCGTCCGAAGCTACGCGTATCTTCGGCAAGTGCCCGGCTGTGGGCTCGGAGGCACTGGCCTGACTGGCGGTGATGAGAGTCCAGCCCAGCAGACAGGCCACGGCAAACGTGAGGCACCCACGCTGCGACGGAGACCGGCGCGCGTCCGAAGCAAGGTTAGTCATCGTCGTCCACAGTGGTTACCGCCCAAGTCGGGTACGGTGCGGCGCTGCCTTTCATGGCGTGCCAGAGGATGCGGTTGAGCGTGTCTTCAGGACAGGCGTCCACCTGTTTGAAATTCAACCGCGCGGAGGCGTAGGCGTTCTTGCGCAGCAGCGGATCGGAGATCGCCTTCGGGTCTGGATTCATCTCGTCAAGCGGAACGTTGTTCGCCAGCGCGACAAACGGCGTGTTATCGGGCGTGTCGGTGAAACAGTCGAACATCGGCGTGGCGGTGGCGTCGAACTGGTTCATCGGCGGCAGGCCGAGGATTTGCTCGATCGTCCGCAGCAGGCTGGTGGTGTTGTACTGCGTGCTCACGACCGCCTTCCGCTTCGCCCACGGACTGGCGACATACGCCGTGGTGCGGTAGCCGCTGACGTGATCCCAACCGGCCTGCGGGTCATCCTCGATGGCAAACACGGCCAACTCGGGCCAGAACTTCGAGTGACTCAGCGCCTGGAGGATCTGGCCGAAGGCAAGGTCGTTGTCCGCGACCAACGCCGCCGGCGTGGGCGCGCCGCGGCTGGTGCCGCTGGTGTGGTCGTTCGGGAGGCAGATCAACACCAGGCTGGGCATCGTGCCCTGCTTTTCCCAGGCCGCGATCTGGTTGGTGATGTAGCGCGCGCGCCAGACATCGGGCACGGACATTTCCCAGCCGACGTAGTTGGTGGGCGTGAAGGGACGCATGGCTTCGACGCTGGGTTCGCTGGAGATGCGCACCGCGCCCCGGCCGTGCAAGAACTCGTCGTAGTAGTCTTTCCAGGCCGGCTCGCCTTTGCGTTTCGGGTCCGTCCAGCCGCACGTCGGCATGGCGAACTCGCCGAAGTCCCAGAGCGACACACCGTGCTTGACCGCGTTGTCCCAGATGAATCCGGAAGGCGCGTAGGCCAGCGCGTCGTTCTCGTCCTCGCCCATGCCGTCCGGGTAACTGCGCGGGAAGCCGGCGAACGACTTCTCCATGTAATCGGTGGCGAACGCCGTGGTGCTCCACTGGTGGCCATCGGCGCTGAGGATGCCGCAACAATAGGTGTTATCGAGCAGCACAAAATCACGCACCATCCGGTGCTGGTTCGGCGTCACGTGCTCGCCGAAAACGCAAAGCGAAACGTTGCCGTTGCCTTCCTTGACGTCACCCATCACCTGGTCGTAGGTCCGGTTTTCTTTGATGATATAGACAACGTGCTTGATCGTGCTGGGCTCGCCGATGCGCTCGGGCACCGGACGCGGTGGCTGGCCCGCGCGCGGCTTCTCGAACGCCAACTGGATCTGATCCCGGCGGTAGTCGTCATAGACGATCGCCGACAGCTTGGGCAGCTCGGACTTCTTGGGCACCGGCACCAGCGAAATCGAGCCGAAGTAATGATGCGAGTTGAAGCCTTCGGCGCCTGTTTTGTTGTACGGTTTGGGATGGGCGGGGTGTCCCTTGATGTTCGCCACGCAAAGCTGTTTGCGCGCGGCATCGAACAGGATCGCGCCGGGAAACCAGCCCACCGGGATCAGCCCTTGCAGTTTCGAGGTCTTGGATTTCGGGGCGAATTGGACCACCGCGATGGCGTTCTGCGTGCCGTTCGCCACATACAATGTCTTGCCGCCGGGAGCGAAGCACAGGGCGTTGGGCGAGGCACCGAACAGGTCCGCCGGGCTTTGTTTGACCCAGATCGTTTCCACCACTGTATCGGTGCGGGTGTCGATGACGCTGAGGTTGTCGCTCGCGGCGTTGGCGCACACCAGGTAGCGGCGGTCCGGCGAAAGCGCGAGCGCGCTGGCGTGCAGGCCGGTGAGGATTTCGGCTTTCGGGTTTCGGCTCTCCAATTTCGAATCCAGGTTCAGCACGGTCACCGACCCTTCGCTGGCGATGTTGCGGACTGGATCGACCTTTACTTTAGTGCCGCGGCCGGCGGGGCCGGTGAGATCGCCCGGCTGCGGTCGGCGGCCACCCCAATTGCTCACGTACGCCTTCTCGCCGAGCAGCACCACCCCGTACGGCGCCACGCCCACGTCGAAGGTGCGCAGCACCTTGCCGGAGCGCGTGTCGATCTCGAACAGGCGGTTCGAGAGATTGCCGCAAACGTAAAGGCGCGAACCATCCGCCGAAAGGGCCAGTCCAGCGGGGATCTCTTCCTCGCGGCGTGGCGCGGCGGCGGGCGGCAAGGCGATCGAGTGCGACGGCTGGACCTGGTCGTTGCCATCCACGGCGAACACCTTGATCGAGCCGTTCACGTTGCTGAGGTACACCCAGCGGCCATCAGGTGAGAACACCAGGCCCGTGTAGCTGACCTGGCCTTTGGTGTCGGGCTTGAGGATGTTCGGCGAAACGACGGTCGGCCGCGGCTCGTTCTGCTGCTCCGAAGGCAACACGACGCGCTGGCGCAAGTCTCCCGTGGCGGCATCGAGCACGATCAACTCGCTCGTCTTGCCCGAAGTGATCAGGATTTTGCCGTCGGGCGAGAGCGCCAAAACCTGCGGCCGCAAGCCGGCCAGGTCGATCTGTTTGCCAACGGCGGTAACGACCTGGTTGACCGGCAGCACCGTGCGGTTCGGCGTGCGTCGCCCGACCGGTTCGGAGGTGGAGGAGTAACCGGCCGCTTGGACGACCGCCGCGCCCAACAGGACGCCGAGTGCCGCGGTTGCCAGCCGCGCGGGCGGGGTCGAACGATGTGTTTGAAGGCTCATAAGCAGATTCCGCGGGTCAGCATTCCAACCCTTGACGAATTTCGGCAAGGCCGGATTCGTGAAACCTGCGTGACGCGGCGGCCTCCTGGCCGGGAGATTTGCCCGCGGCCGCCGCTAAATCCCCAGCTTGGCCAGCTCGCGTTCGAGCGCGGCCTGAAACTCGGCGACATCTGCGGCGGGCGGCCGATAGCCTTGTTCGGGCGCGACCAAACCGAGCCGGCCTGCTTCGTCGAGATACCAGCCCGCCGTCTTGCCGTCGGTGAAAGTCGCAGTGCCGCTGGCGATGGCGCCAGGCCGGGCGATGTTGTCCACGGTCACACTGACTTTGCCGGGGACGGGCTTGGCTGGCGCTGGCGGCGGCGAACTGGACGGAATCGCCGGCAGGGCGGGACCGGCAGGCGCCTTGGCCGGTAAATTCACTTGCGGGGCCGGCTCCCGGTCCTGCGGCACCAAGTTCAGGTCGCTGACGAGAAACTTCACCTCCATGTACGTGAGGCGCAGGTCGAATTCCTCGCTCAGGCGCTTCTGGATTTCGGCCAACTGCAAGCCCTGCTGGAGCCACTGGCTCACCTGCTGTTTCTGGGTGTCGTTCAACATCGTCATGCGGACCGTATTCGGCGCGATTGCGACCGGCGGTTCAACTGTTTTCTAAACATCAGCGTCCGCCAAGTGCCCACCGACAGCCGGGCCGGCCGGCAATCCGCCAGCCACTCGCACTGCTTCGGCCACGGTTTGTGGCGACGGAAGGCGGGGCGCTCATCCTTCCTCGGGAGCCGGCCTGACAATCGGATCGAAGCGCGGGCGCTGGAGTCCGGTCTGACGCCCGATGTGTTGAGTTGCGCACGAACCTCGACTGGTACGAAGATCGCCCTGTGCACACAATCCATCCGGCCTGCTCCAACGACCAGGCGTGCACCGGTATTCGCCCACCGGTCGCCGGGAAAGCTGCCACACTCCGGATGGGTGCGACGCCGCTTTCTGCCGCCGGCTGCCGTAAACGAAAACCACAACCTCACTGAACAGCTCCACAAAATGAACACCACCTCCCATCCGTCCCTCCCGCGCCGCGCCTTTCTGGCCAGCGCGGCCACCGTCACCGCGTTCGCCGCGCTGAAGCCCTCGACGGTCTTCGGCGCCGACGCCAACACCCGGCTCGACATCGGCCTGATCGGCTGCGGCGGGCGCGGCAGTTGGATCGCCGACCTGTTCGTCGGCACCGGCAAGTACCGCCTCGTCGCCTGCGCCGATTATTTCCGGGACCGCGTGGACGCGGTGGGTGGGAAGCACGGCATCGACCCGGCGCGGCGTTACACCGGCCTTTCCGGCTACCAGCGACTTCTCGAAGGCAAGCTCGACGCGGTGGTCATCGAGACGCCACCGCATTTCCACGCCCCGCAGGCCGCCGCCGCCGTCGAGGCCGGCAAGCATGTCTTCGTGGCCAAACCGATCGCCGTGGACGTGCCGGGCTGCCGCAGCATCGCCGAGTCCGGCCGGCGGGCGACGGCGAAGAAGCAGGTGTTCCTCGTGGATTTCCAGACCCGCGCCAACCCGCTGTTCCGCGAGGCGCTCCGGCGCATTCGCAAAGGTGACATGGGCAACGTCGTCATGGTCGAGGCGCATTATCCGTGGTCGAGCGGCGGACGCGACCTGCCGCCGCCGACGGTCGAGGAGCAGTTGCGGCGCTGGTACAACGTGAAGGCCTTGTCCGGCGACTTCATCGTGGAACAGGCCATCCACGCGCTGGACGTGGCGACGTGGGTGCTCGATTCGGACCCGGTCCGCGCCCAAGGCCTGGGCGGGCAGAAGCTCCGGCCCAAAGGCAGCATTTGGGACCACTTCGCGGTGAACTACGAATTCGCGAGCGGCGTTCCGCTCTCGTTCACCTGCATCCAAACCATCCCGGAGATGCGTGACGAAATCACCTGCCGGGCCTACGGCTCGGAAGGGTACTTCTTCGGCGATTACTTCAGCAACGTGTGGATTCGCGGCAACGAACCTTACCCCGGCGGGAACGTGGGCAACCTGTACACCGACGGGGCCGTGGCAAACATCCTCGAATTCCACCAGGCGATCCTCGCCGGCCGGTGCGACAATCCCACCGTGGCGCCGTCCGTGCGGTCGAACCTGACAGCGATTCTCGGGCGCGAAGCCGGCTACCGCGGCGGCGAACTGACCTTCGCCGATCTGCTCAAAGCGAACGAGAAGCTGGAGATCGACCTGCGCGGCTTGAAGGCTTGAGCGGGGCGCCGAAGGGCGGGAACGCGCGGCGGTGGGTCGGGACGCGCGAGGTTATTGCGCTCCGCGGCGCATCAGTTGCTCGATGAAGCCGGTGGAATAGACGCCGCGCCGAAAATCCGGGTCTTGCAGGACGGTTTGCTCGAACGGCGCGGTGGTCTTCACGCCGGTGATCAGGAACTCGCTCAGCGCCCGACTCATGCGGTCGATCGCTTCCCGGCGGTCTTTGCCGAAGGCGATCACCTTGCCGATCATCGAGTCGTAGTGCGGCGGGATCGTGTAGCCGGCATACACGTGGCTGTCCATGCGCACGCCGTGCCCGCCGGGCGGGTAGTACATTTCGATCCGCCCCGGCGACGGCCGGAAGTCGTCGTAAGGGTCTTCGGCGTTGATGCGGCACTCGATGGCGTGCCCGCGGAAATGGATGTCGCCTTGCGACAGCTTCATCGGTTCGCCCATGGCGATCAGGATTTGCATCTTCACCAAGTCGATGCCGGTGACCTCCTCGGTGACCGGGTGTTCGACTTGGATGCGCTTGTTCACCTCGAGGAAATAGAACTGGCCCGCGTCATCAACGATGAACTCGACGGTGCCCGCGTTGCTGTACTGGGCCGTCTCAGCGATGCGAATGGCCGCCTTGCCCATCGCTTTGCGCAGGCCCTTGAACTTGGTTTCGATCAACGGCGAGGGCGTTTCCTCGATGAGCTTCTGGTGGCGGCGCTGGATGGAGCAGTCGCGCTCGCCCAAATGGATGACGTTGCCGCGGGAGTCGGCCAGGATCTGGAACTCGATGTGGTGCGGGTTCTCGAAGTACTTCTCGATGTAAACGCCGGAGTTGCCGAAGGCCTTCTCCGCCTCGCCGCGGGCGGTGTGGTAACCTTTGATCAGGGAAATGTCGTTGTGCGCAATGCGCATGCCGCGCCCGCCACCGCCGGCCACCGCTTTGATCAGGACCGGGTAGCCGATCTTCTTGGCCGTGGAAAGCGCGTCCGCCTCGGTTTCGACCACGCCTTCCGAGCCTGGCGGGGTCGGCACGCCGGCCTTTTTGGCGAGTACCCGGCTGGCGGCCTTGTCCACCAAGGCGTTCATCGCCCGCGAACTGGGACCGATGAAACGGATATTGCAGCTCTCGCAAACATCGGCGAAGTGCGTGTTTTCCGACAAAAAACCGTAGCCGGGGTGGATCGCGTCCACGTCCGTCACCTCGGCGGCGCTGATGATGCGGTCGATGCGGAGGTAACTTTCGCTGCTGGGCGCGCGGCCGATGCAGATGGCTTCGTCGGCCATTTGCACGTGCATGGAGTTGGCGTCGGCCTCGGAGTAAATGGCCACGGTGCGAATCCCCAACTCTTTGCAGGAGCGGATGATGCGGACCGCGATCTCGCCGCGGTTGGCGATCAGGATTTTCTCGAACATGGTTGCGAATCGACCGCGACCGGTGCCGGCATCACGCCAGGTCGCCGCGCAGCGTGGGCCAAACCGCTCAGGCGGGGCGCACTTTGAACAATGGCTGCCCGAACTCGACCGGCTTGGCGTTCTCGACCAAGACCTGGGTCACCACGCCTTTTACCTCGGCTTTGATTTCGTTCATCACCTTCATCGCCTCGATAATGCATACCACCGTGTCCGGGCCGACTTGCGTCCCGACCTCGACGTAAGCCGCCGAGTCAGGCGACGGAGCCCGGTAAAATGTGCCGATCATCGGTGACTTGACATCGAGTTCCGGAGTGGCAGCGGGCGCGACGACGGGGGGAGGTGCGGCGGGCGCCGGGGCACCGCCCAACGCAGGCATGGCAGGCATCGGGATGGCCACAGTGTCATCGTAGGTCACCACGCCGTGTCCGTTCCCACCTCGCTTAAGGCGAATCTTGAACCCTTCCCGTTCCAATTCGAACTCGGAGATCGAGTTTTTCCGCATCAAGTCGATGATGGCCTTGATATCTTTAAGGTCCACAGGAGCCTCCGGACTGGAAGGTTGACCGCGCGGTCTGATCGTCAAAGGCGTTCATTAAGCAAAAAAGCAGAGGCCGAGGTTCGACCCTGCTCTTGTCAGTCATCCGAAATCGCCGGCAGGCTAGTAAGCCAAGGATTTGCCGTCAAGAAGACTTTGGAAGACCACCGTCTTCGCGCGGTCGGTGTTCACATCGATCCGGCCAGCCGCAGTTCGCCAGACGGTCAAGGAAACAGCGGTAACTAACTTCCGTTAACGATAGCCGCTTCCAATCCTAGCAGATAAGACATGACTCCGAACCCGGAGATCACCCCCCGGCAAACCGGCGCGATCATCGACCGATGCCGGAATTCTTCGCGAGCGTGAACGTTAGAGAGGTGAACTTCGACGGTCGGCACGCCCGCGGCCACGATGGCGTCCCGCAACGCGATGCTCGTGTGTGTGTACGCGCCGGCGTTGAGCACGATGCCGGCGAAAATCCCGCGCGCATCATGGATCCAGTCCACCAACTGTCCCTCCCAGTTCGACTGGCGAAACTCCACCTCGACGCCCATCTTCGCCGCCAGTTCGCGAACCCGGACCTCGATGTCGGCCAGCGTCGTTCGCCCGTACACTTCCGGCTCGCGTAGCCCGAGCAGGTTCAAGTTTGGACCATTCAAGAAGAGCACTAGCATACGGGTCGGGAGGCTAGGCGGGCGAGGGGCCGGTGTCCAAGAGTTTTGGAGTCGAGTGGAAGCGTACCGGGCGGTGTGAGCCATCGACCGGGCGCCGCGGATCGCCCTTTGTCCGACGGGCGGAGGTGAAGCGGAAAGTCGCGCGCAGCGGCGAACAGGATTCGCTGGACAGGTTGTCTGCCTCCCCGATAGTTGCGACGGCCGGTGTCACCGTCGTCACCGCGTTCCCGAACATGAACACCGCACCCGCCGCCGAACCAGCAGGGCCCACCGTCCCGGGACTGGGCCACGCGTATCTGTTTGCGACGTTCAACGCGCTGTCGTTCCAGATCGTGCTCGGCAGCCCGATGGTTTTGTACGCCAAGCACCTCAACGCCAGCGCGACCGTGCTGGGCATCATCGCGGGCATGATGCCGTTGCTGGTGATCTTCCAGATTCCGGCCGCCCGGCACGTGGCGCGGGTGGGTTACCGGCGATTTCTGCTGGCGGGTTGGAGCCTGCGCGTGCTGTGCATTTTCCTGATCGCACTGGTGCCGTTGACCCGCGAGTTCCTCGAGCCACCCAACCAAGTCGCGCTGCTGCTCTTTCTGCTGTTCGGCTTCAACCTGTCCCGCGGCATTTCAAGCGCCGCCTGGCTGCCGTGGATCACGGCGCTGGTGCCTCCCGAAGCGCGCGGCCATTACCTGGCGCGGGACTCCGCGTGCGTGAACGCCGCGAGTGCGGTCACGTTGTTGCTGTCCGGCCTTGTGCTTGGCGCGCAGCCCGCGCCCTGGCAGTTCACGGCGATCTTCCTGTTCAGCGCGGCGATGGGCGCAATCAGCCTCGGGTTTCTCAAGCGCATGCCGGACGCTCCCGGCCCGGCGGAGCCCGGGCGACGCAACGAGGAACCGGTGCCCTGGCGGGCCCTCGCGGGTCTACCGGCGTTTCGAAAACTGCTGCGCACCAACGTGGCGTGGTCACTCGCGTACGGCGGGTTGAGCACGTTCACGGTCGCGTACTTGAAGGCGTTCACCGATTTGAGCGAGAATTGGATCCTGTACGCCACGGCGGTTTTCTATTTTGGCGGCATCGGGGGATTGCTCGTGTTCGGCGCGCACCTCGACCGTCACGGCAGCAAGCCGATCATCCTCGTGTGCGTGGGCGGGTGGTTCGCGATCCTGGCGGCCTGGGTTTCGCTCGCCGGCGGGTTGGTAACGCTGCGGCTGGGGTGGCTGTTCCCACTGCAACTCCTGATGGGGCTGGGCTACGCCGCGCTGTCGATGGCGAACACGCGGCTCGCGATGGCGGTGGTGCCGGCGATGGGACGCGCTCACTTCTTTGCGCTGTTCTCGGTCGTGTCGAACCTCAGCCTCGGCATCGCCCCGGTGATTTGGGGGTTGGTGATCGACGCCTTCGGCCAGCGGCGCATCGCCCTCGGCGGCTTCGAACTCAACCGCTACAGCTTGTTCTTCCTGCTGGTAACGGCGGTCATGGCCGTGACCTTTGCCTTGGGGCGGCGACTGGAAGAACCTCAGGCCGGCAAGGTCGAAACACTCCTCCGCAGCCTGCTGGCACAAATGCCGCTGCCAAGCTGGATGCGTTTCTGGCCCCGCGGTTGAAGCCGGCGCGGTCGCCAAAGCCTGCGGCCGCCCCGTGGACCGCGAGAGCTTGGAGACCCTGCGCTGGGCAGGTGTGATGTTGCTTAGGCTCAGTTGCCCCGCGTCATTGTTGCTTCTTCTTGGCTTTCTTCTTCGTCTCAGCCGCCTTTGCCGGGACCAGGCTCGCGGTCAGCTCGGTGAACTTTTTCTTCAAATCGTCCACACTCTGGCGGAGTTCGCGGTTCTCCTTTTGAAGGCCCACCACTTCGTTGCGCAGATCACGGAGGTTTTCCGAAGGTTTCTTGTCGGCTCGGAGATTGGCGATCGCCTTCTCGGCGGCTTTGCGTTCCGGGCTGTCCTTCGCGGCGGCCAGCGCAGTTTCGCGGTAAAAGCCGGCCACATCGGTGACCACCTGCTGGCGGACGCGGGCATCAAGCTGGTTGACCGAAGCGAACAGTGCCTCGAGTGCTTCGTCCGCGTTGGCTGGCACGGAGCGCCTTCGCGGCTTCGATCCGCAGGCCGTAAAACGCGTCGGCCCGTCGTGGCGGCGATGGTGCGGGCCTTGAAGTCCGGGGTGAGGTCGATGGCGAGGTGCCGGATGTCCACCTCGCGGACCGGGGCGTACTTGCGGTGGGCGGCCGAGTCCACCGGCGCCCACGCGGCAAGGCCACCGCACTGGTCTTCGGCGATCGCGTTGTCCGCCCGCGACATGCTGGCGAGTAAGAGCAACGAGGCGAGCAAAGTCGTCCAGCGGCGGGGATTCGAGAGGTTGTGCATGGCGCGGAAACTAGGCGCGGCCGAAACGCGCGGCAATCCCCGGCCTTCGTGGTCTGCCTTTCGGTTTGAACAATCCGGCCGCAACCGGCAGAGTCGCCTCATGCCCGAGACGGTCCGCATCAAGGATTTGCCCCCCGGCGATCGTCCCCGCGAACGTTTGTTGGCCAAAGGCGCCGACGCGCTCGGGACCGACGAGTTGATCGCCATTCTGCTGCGCAGCGGCACCCAGGGCGTCTCGGCCCTCGACGCCGCGCGGCAGTTGTTGAAGCAATTCGGCAGCCTCGACGCGCTGGCCCGGGCCAAGCCGGAGGAGTTGAGCGCCGTGCGGGGCCTGGGGCGGGACAAGGCGGTCACGCTCAAGGCGGCCTTCACCCTGGCCCAGCGCATGGCCCACGAAATCCACGGCGAATCGCCGCAACTCGAGACGCCCGAGCAGGTGGCCGGCTATTTGCGCGAAGACTGCCGGTTCCACGACGTGGAGCAGTTCCGGGTCATTTTGCTGAACGCCCGCCGACGCTTGATCCGCGTGGAGCCGGTCTCGCAGGGCACGCTCGACTCCATCCTGGTCCACCCGCGCGAGGTGTTCAAAGCCGCCATCACGGCGAACGCCGCCGCCATCGTGCTCGTCCACAACCACCCCAGCGGCGATCCCACGCCGAGCGAGGCGGACATCCGCGTCACACGCGACCTCATCCGCGCCGGGCAGTTGCTCCGAATCGACGTGCTCGACCACGTCATCCTGGGACGCAGAACGGAGACTCGCGACAAGGACTTTGCGTCGCTGCGGGAACTGGGTTACTTCGCAGGCTGAGCCGAGGCGGGGCGTGGTTGCGGGTGCCACGAACCAACACCACTCAACCGCAAGGCAGGCCGCAGGGCTGCACTAAAGTCCTGCCCGTTGAAGGAGAACAATGCCCGCAGCCCTGAGATTCGAAGCCCGAAAGCCGAGATCCGAAAATGGCTTGATCCGCGGGGCGGCTACTCCGCTGGGGGAATTGCGGATTCGGGATTTCGGATTTGGAATGGAACGAGCCGACTTTAGAGCGGCCCTGACGGAGGCCGAAGGTGGCACACTTCCGCGTTTCTTTTGTCGGCGGGGGATGCTATCCGCTCGGGCGCATGATTCATCCGACCGCCGTGATTCATCCGCAGGCGCAGGTGGACCCGACCGCGACCGTCGGACCGTATGCGGTTATCGAAGCACACGTGATCCTCGGGCCGCAGTGCAAGGTGGGTCCTTACGTGCACCTCACGGGGCACACGACCATCGGCGCCGGCAACCGCTTTCACGCGGGAGCCGTGATCGGCGATGCCCCGCAGGATTTGAAGTACGCGGGCGCGCCGACGCGGCTGCGGATCGGCGGCGGAAACGTGTTCCGCGAACATGTGACGGTCCATCGCGCCAGCAAAGCCGACGAGGAAACGGTGATTGGCGCGGAGAATTTCTTCATGGCGCACAGCCACGTCGGCCACAACTCGGTAATCGGCAACCGCGTGGTCATGGCCAACGGCGCGACTCTGGGCGGGTACGCGACAATTCAGGATCGGGCCTTCCTCTCCGGGAACTGCCTGGTGCATCAATTCGTGCGGGTGGGCACGCTGGCCTTGATGCAAGGCGGCGCGGCCATCAGCAAGGATCTGCCTCCCTTCACCGTCGCCTGGGGGGACAACGCGATCTGCGGGCTGAACGTGGTGGGTCTCCGCCGCGCGGGTTTCACGCCGGACGAGCGGCTGGAATTGAAGCGCCTGTATCGGTTTCTGTTTTTGAGCGGGCGGAACCTGCGCGTGGCGCTGGCGGCGGCGCGGGAGCAGTTCGCCAGCGAGGTCGGCCGAACGCTGCTCGATTTTCTGGCCGCCAGCCGGCGGGGCGTTTGCGTGCACGCGGGTCGCGAAGAATGACGCGATGGCCCCGCGAGCCTTCGGTCGTCCACACCGCGGGAACGCGGCAAACAAAAAACCCCTTCCGGGTTGCCGGAAGGGGTTGGCACCGACGATGGGAGCGCCGGTTAGAATTTGTAGATCACGTTCAACGCCGCTGAGAGGGCGTTTTCCTTCGTGCCGTCCAGGAAGACGCCCGGTCCGGACAGGGTGTGGTCCCAGCGGAATTCCAGGCGGGTGATCGCATTGGCCCACAACGAGTAGTCCAACGTCCCAGTGACGCCGAGCAGTTCCACGTGCTCGCCGGTGGACACGCCGAAGGCACCAATGGGGGATCCCAACGGGGTGGCGCTGCCGGTGGCATACTCGCCGCGGCCGTTGAGCTTGAGCTTCTCGGTGACCTGCCAGGTGAGATAGCCAGCAATGGCGTTCTCGTAAGAGCCGTCGAACACGCCGTTCGCGCGATAATCGTAAGCCGCGCCGAGGGCCAGCTTGGTGGTCCCCAGCGGGATCGTCGCCCCGCCGTAGAAGTTCAGCATGTCCTTGTTGCCCCAAGAATCGTCGGCGATGCCGGTATCCATGATCGCGCCGTACAGGGTTGCGCCCTTCAGGAAACCGGCGCTCTCCGGGGCCGTGACGATCACCGAGCCGATGTAGCTGAGGATGTCGCTGGTGGCCGCGCCGGCGCGGTTGTAGCCGGCACGGTTGTTGATCTGGTTGCTGACGGAGCGGTCCTTCAGGCCGTTGGACACGCCGCCGTTCACGCTCAACCAATCGCTGACCTTGTAGCTGGCCAGCACGCCGGTGTGGATGATCGGCTCGAGGTAGTAGCCGTAGGAGCGGCTGTAGTTCGGGTCGTTGCCCGCCTCGAACACCTCATAGCCCATCACAGTGTCCCAGACGCCGACCTTGAAGTCCAGCCCGCGGCCCACCGGTGCCCGCAGCGACACGTAAGCGTTCTTCACGGCGAAGTCGCCCGAAGACGTGCCCAGCGTGGACAGCGATCCCAGCGTGTTGGCGTCCGGGCCGAACAGAAGCTGGGCCCGATAGCCCGCCGACCAGTTGCTGTCGTCGAGCGGTTTCTCGATCGCCAGCGAAACGACGTTCAGGTTGAAGCCGTTCTGTTTGCTCGAACCGTCGAACGAACGGCCGGGCAGCGCCGTGCCGTTGCCGGACCCAAACAACACGATGGCGGACGTGTCCACGTAACCGCTGAGGGTCGTGGACTGCAAGGCCGTCATCACGGGTTGCTGGGCCGCTTCTTCTGCTTGGAGGACCGACGGGGCGCTAATCACGCCCGCGGTCACCAAGGCCGATGTCCATAGGTGTCTGTTCCTGTTCATACGCGTTCCTCCTGCGCTGTTGTTGTTTTGTTGCGTTTCCGTTTCTCGCGATCACGGGCGGCCCGGGGCGCGGATTCGCTTTCCGCGCCGGCCTGGAGACCACCCGGTCGCGCGGAAATTAGCAGACACCCCCCGACTGACAACAAGCATTTTTGATGTTGCAGCGCAGTCCCGAAAAACCCGCCCTGTGCTGCGCGGCACACCGTTATCGCTCGCTCGTCACCGCGGAATCCGGCGCCGCCGGGACTGAGACTCGCTTGAGCCAGCGCAGGCAGAAGCCCAGCGGCAACAAGCCGCCCAGGCCAAAGGAGCAATCGATCGGCCGCCACCACAGCGGGACGCCACGCCAGGCGCCAAAGCCAAGCGCGAACGGGATGACCAGCAGGCAAACCGCGATTCCGCCCCGGAACAGCCACGCGTTTCGCACCGGGTCGCGCCAGGCGCCGAGGAACAGCACCGCGATCGCGAAATGCCCAAACACCAGCCAGTCCGTGCCGTAGGCGATGAACGGGTACCGGGCGTAGGTGGTTTGCACCCCTTCGCGCACCCGGCCCAGCCATTCGGCGGGCGTGGACGGCGCATCGCCAGGCGTCAAGGACGTTGGACGAAAGAGCTGCGGCGCCAGGTTCAGTTCGGTCCCGATCGGGATCGCGGTCGCGCCGCTGAGCACCAGGCCGGCGATGAAGACCGCGGTCCATATGCGGATTCGGCTCAGAGCGCGGCGGGAAGCGGAAGCGCTGGTCATGGCAGCAGGTGTTCGCCCCACTTGGATTCGTGCTGGCGAATGACCTCGCGGGCTCGCGCGACGGACCAACTCCACAAGCGCCAATCCGGAGGTGTGGCCACTGCCCACTTCCTCAGCCGTGCGGTCAGGAGCTCGCGTGTTTTGCCATCCAGCGTGGGCCAGGCCTCGAGCAGTGTCGGGAACGCATCCGCGCTCAATCGCGTGACGTAAGCGGCGTCAAACTCGTGACCCGCGCGGGCGTGGACCAGATTGCGGCGCGCGATCCAGGCATCGGGATTCCAGGCGTGCAACACCGCCCCCGCGACCAGGCCCGCCAGGAGGGCGCCGCTGGCGAACCGCTCGCGCCGGCCGGTCAACACGGTTGCCACGAACCAGAGCAGCACTACCGCCAACCAGGCCATGAACACGGCCACGTAGAAACGCGACTGGGTCCAGCCGTACTCCGCGCGGTAAAGCATCATGCGCTCGAACGCGGAGCCCAGCACCACGCCCAGCATCAAGACGAGCGTGGTGGCTTGAACGCGGAAGCCCCGTCGCGGCGCGTCGCCGAGCAGCCAGTCGGCGGCGAGGAGGACCGGCAGCGCCAGCGCCACGACCGCCACGAGTTCGAAGAATCCGCGTCGCGCGTACTCGGCGTACGTCAGATCGGGCGTGACTTGGACCAGACACGCGCCGCCGAAAAGATAGCGGAGTTGCACCAGAATAAAGGCGAGGAACAAGACGTTCATCAGACCCAGCGCCACGCCGATTTCGGCCGGCCGGAACTTCAGGAACTGGGGTGGCGTGAGCCGCGGCACCGGCAGGCGTTCAGGCATCAAGAGGCCGATCAGCCACCCCGCAGTGATCCAGGAACAGACCGCGACCCGCACGACGTGCGAGGCTGCTTCGGCGAGGTCGAACCTCACCACCCGCACCACCAGGTTGTAGAACACGGCGTCCGCCGACATGAACAGCGCCCCGAAAATCAGCAGCGCCGGCAGCGCCAGCAACCCGCCGACCGCCGCGGTCCGCACGCGTCCGCCCCAGCCGGCGGGGACCGCCGCCGTCCAGAGCGGTGGTCCGGTGAACAGCGGCACGTAGCCGATGACCGCCTGCACGCCGGCGAACGCGAACCGTCCGCAGCTCTCAATCACGCCCCCCACGCCGAGGCGGACTCCGCGCGCCCGCCACAGCGCCAGGGCCAGGAGCCCGCACAGACTGGCGAAATCGAGCAGCTTCAAAGCGGGCGCGTCGCGCCACGCGAACCCGCCGGCGACCACCAGTGCACCACCTCCCAACCAGGCAGCCCGGGCCTCGAGCGCCAGTTTGTGGCGCGTCACCAGGATCAATGCGGCGGCCAGCAGGAGTCCGGTCCACGTGAGCGCGTTCAGGCCCCACGGGCCAGTACGGAGCAAGGCATCGCCCAGCACGCCCAGCGCCAGGCTGCCGACGACCAGTTCGAGCGCGAGTTGGGCGCGAGCATTCATGGGCCAGTATCAGGTCGAGGTGGAAGCGAGCTTCGTGGCGCTTTCATCCAGGGTCTCACTTTGGCGCCGACGCACCCATTCAACAGCGAGTTCGATCACCGGCGTGGCCATCAGCGCCCAGGCCACCAGGAAAAGCGGCCAGTTGAACTCCGTCGGCAGAAATTCGCGCAGCGCTTGCTCGCCTTGACCCGCCACCCGCAAGCTGCCCGCCATGAAGGCGTAAAGCGCGAGCAAACCGCCGGTGAAACTGAGTGCCAGCGTCGTTCGGCCCGGCCAGAACGGGCGCTCCACGCGGTCGCCGAACACAACCAGACTGCCGCCCAGCAGCATCAGCAACGCGATCGACGCTGGGGCGATCACCGGTCCCCACCACGGTAGCGGCAGGAGAAACAGGATGTCCCAGTCCAGCAGCGAGCGTGGCCAGTCGGTCAGTGGCCGTAGAAAGAGGTAGTAGGCGATGTCCCAAACGCCGAAGGCGAGCACGGCGTAGGCCACGCGGCTGCGCCAGGTTCGCCCCGCCAGCCAGCCCACCGTGGCCAGCATGATCAGCGTGGCGATTTCGCGGATCAACTCGGCGCCCCCGAGGCCATCCGCCAGTGGCAACGGATGCGGTTGGTAGGGATCAAGCCGGTTGACCAGGGTGCGCAGGTACAGCACGACCGCGGACTCCACCCAGGCCATCGCCACGGCGTAGAACACCACCACCAGCCAACGTCCCCAGCGATTTTCCGAGTGCATGGCACGGCCTTTCGATTTCGACGGCGGTTTCGCCGTTCAGCTCAGCTTGTCTTTGTTGGAGTGCGCCGCCTGCCCGGCGGTGCGGGAACCAACCCAGTCCAACAGCAGAAAGGTACACACGAAGAACGGGAACACACCGTACAATGTGTCGCTGGCCGAGTGCGAATGCCGGTCCACGGCGCCGAAAACGCTCAGGCAAAACCCCGCGGCGACTCCCCACAAAAAGAAACCCGGGAAAGACGCCGGGACGTAGAACCAACCCCAGCGTTGGAACCATCGCGTGTTCATAGAGTCTTAAGAATGCAACGCCAGTTCAGGTCGGCGAGCGGCTTCCTCGCAGGCGCTGGCCAGTTCACGGTGTTCCACAGTGGCGGGTCGGTTGGGGGGCGTCTTGCCGACCGCTGCCCATTCCCTCAGCCGCGCTTCCACGGCATCGATGGTGCTATCCGGCGTGGACGTGCCCGCGGTGATGCCAATGGTGTCGTCCGGCTCAAACCATTCCGCGCACAGGTCGGCGGCCGTTTGGACATGATGCACGCGCGCGCAATGACGCGCGCAAGTCGCCACGAGCTCCCGCGTGTTGTTGCTGGCGACCCCGCCGATTACCACCACCACATCGCAGGCGGCCGCCAGTTCCTCGGCGGCGTGTTGGCGCTCCTTGGTGGGGCGACACACGGTATCGACCAGCTTCACCTCCGACGCGGGAAAGCGGCGACGAATCAGCTCGGCCAGCCGGCGGACGCGCTCGATCGGCTGGGTGGTTTGAGCGGCCACTCCGAAACGCGGATGCTCGGTCAGTTGCTCCAGGTCCGACTCGGCTAGCACGACGTCGAACGCATCGAGGTCGCCGGTCAGGCCCCGCACTTCCACGTGGTCGCGCTTGCCGATCACGACCGGGTGGTAGCCGTCGCGCGCCAATCGCTTGACCGCGAGGTGGGCCAACCTCACGAGCGGGCAGGTGGCCTCGAGGACGCGCAGGCCCCGATCCTGCAGGCCGGCCACAGTGCGTTCGGAGGCACCGTGGGCGGTGATCATGACCGCCGGGGTGTCAATCTCCGGGGCGGAGTTGGCGATGCGAATGCCTCCGGCCTTCAGGTCGTTCACCACGGTGTCGTTGTGAACGAGCTGGCCGAAGATGGTGATGGGCTGTTCGCGCACGGCGCGGCGGGCGAGCTGGATGGCGTCGCGCACGCCGAAGCACATGCCGAGGTGGGAGGCGCGGAAGATTTTCATGACACGATCAGGGTTTGCGGTTTACGGGAAAAGGCTTTGTATTGCAAAGTATCTGGGCAGTCCAAAGCGCCATTGGGGTTGCGTTCAAGTGGTTTTAGTCTGGCGGACGATTTGTTCCAACAAATCGATGTAGCTGGCAAAGGCCCGCCGGCCGGCAGCCGTCAGCGAACAGGTCGTGAGCGGCCGGCGGTTTTGGTAGCTCTTGGTCACCGCCACGTAGCCCGCCTCCTGCAACGTCTTCAAATGCATGCTCAGGTTGCCGTCGGTCATTTTCAGCGTGTCGCGAATCTCGGTGAACGACAGTTCGGTGTTGGCGGCCAGGAGCGACATGATCGGTAAGCGCCCTTTTTCATGAATGACCCGGTCAAGTTGCAGGAACGGTTCCGGATTCACGCCGCGGGCCTCCGTTTCTCCGTGGCGAACAGATAGCCGCCATAAACCAGGTGGAGCAGGCCGAACGCGCTACCCATGATTCCATTGGACAAGTCCAAGCCGGTATCGTCGGGCTGAATCAGCAAAAGGCCAAGCAGCGCCGCCGAGATCCCCGCGATCAGCAGCCAGCCGAAGAGACGGATGCCGCGGGGCATGAAAAACCCCGCCGCGTGCAGGGCACTCCCGTAAAGACCGATCCAGACGAACACCAGAAACAGCACCAGCCCCTCATCCGGATCGGAGAAACTCAAGACCAAGCCCAGCACCAAGCCAAACACCAGCGCCGGCAACATCGCTTGCACCACCCGGCGCGTGGGCGGGGACCAAAACGCCTCCCCGGCCTGCAATGCCTGGCGGCGAATCACCAGAAAGCAGGCGGCGATGGTAAGTACCCCCACCACCAGCCAATAAACGCAGAACTGGACGCCGGAGCCGGTGGCCCATCTGAAGCCGCCGATGGCGCCGAGGGTGCCCAGCGTCCCCGCGACCAGCGTGGTCGGTGCCAGGGCGCGTCGATAAAGCGCGGACCGTTCCATCAACGTGCGGATGACCTGGAGGTTTTCGGTGGCCCAGTCGCTTTGCATGGCTGTACTTTGCAATACAAAGTGAGTTCGTCAACTCCTTTTTGCCCCGCCTTAACGTGCGCTGCGCCGCCCTTTTTCCGGCCGCCCGCGCTACCCGTTTTCCCCCGACGGGGCAATTCTTGTCGCAATTGCGACATTTTTTGTACAACTCCAGATACGGGAAATTCGTCCGCCCGGTTTGATGAGGGGGGAGCAGGCGATGGCCAGTGCGGTCTTCAGGCCCCGGCCTCCATCCGCCTACGCTGCCGCTGATTTTCTGGCCGCCCGGTTCGCATTCCGTGTTGAGGAGTTTCCGGGTATTCGTTGTGCGGTTTCCCTGTTGGGCGGGTGTAATGCCAGTGCAATGACGACCGAGAACAGCGAATTGCTCCGCCGCTACGTGGCCGACCGGTCCGAGTCGGCCTTTGCCACGCTGGTCGAGCGGCACCTTGGCCTGGTCTATTCGGCCGCGCTGCGCCAGGTGTCGGGAGACACGCAGGCCGCGCAAGACGTGACCCAGGCGGTGTTCTGCGACCTGGCGCGCCAGGCGCCGCGCCTGACCCGGCATCCGTCGCTGACCGGCTGGCTTTACACCAGCACGCGTTACCTCGCCGCCAAGGCCCGCCGCACCGAGCAACGCCGCCGCGCCCGCGAACAACAAGCGCATGCCATGAACCAGCTTCTTCAAACAGGGAACCCCGATCCGGCCTGGCAGGAACTGCGTCCCGTCCTGGACGACGCCATGCACGAATTGAACGCGGCGGACCGCGAAGCCGTGCTGCTGCGCTATTTCGAGAAACGGCCGCTGGCGGAAATCGGCGCGCGGCTGGGACTCACCGAAAACGCCGCCCGGATGCGGGTGGAGCGGGCGGTGGACAAACTCCGCGCGGTCCTGGCCAAACGCGGCGTGACCTCGACCGCGGCGGCGCTGGCGGCGAGCCTGGCGCAACACACCGTGGGCGCGGCGCCGGCCGGCCTGGCCGCGCAGGTTACCCGCGCGGCATTGACGGTGGGCGCGGCCGGCGGAGGTTTTCTGGCCGCTGTTCAGTCCTTCTTTGTCGCCAAGGCACCAGTGCTGGTCGGCGCCGCCGCCGTGGCGGTGGTGGCGGTTGGCATCTGGCTCGCCGCGCTGAGGACGCCACCCGACAACTCGCTCGCTTCGGCCGGCCCGGCCTCGCCGGCGATCACGCCCGCCGCCGCCGGCACGGCCACCGCCGAAGCAGGCACGGGGCCGGTCATTGGCGGGGAAAGCGCAGTCGCCAGCGGCGACCAATTGCTCCTCGACGTCGTGACCGCCGACACGGGCAAGCCAGTGCCGAATGCCCGGATCGAGTACTGGCTTTGGGAAGGCAAGGAGGTGGCGCGCAAAACGCTTTGGGCGGACCGCTTCGGCAAATGCGCGGTGCCCGTGCCGCGCGGTTCGACCACCCATCTCATCCTGGTCAGCCAATGCGACGGCTTTGCCGACACGCGGCTCGACTGGCGGCCGGACCGGGGCGAGGCCATCCCCGACCGTTACACCCTGCGCGTGGCGCGGTCGGTGCCCATCGGCGGGCGGGCGGTGGACGCGGACGGCCAGCCGGTCGCCGGCGCGGAGGTCGGCTTCAACAACCAGACTAATTCAGCGAAGGAAACGCGCCCGCAGACCGACAATTTCGTCTGGCCGTTCTGGGTCACGGCAACAACCGACGTTGAGGGCCGCTGGCGGATTGACCGGATTGCCGAGGCCACGCTTCGGACGATCGACGGCGGCGCACGCCATCCCGAGCATGTCCGCAGCGATTCGGTGTCGGGTGCCAACCCCGAGGCTTTAAGACAACTCCGCGAAGGCCGCTACGTTTTCCGGCTGGGACGCGCGGTGACGGTGCGTGGCCTCGTCGTGGATACCGCCGACCAGCCGGTGCCGGGCGCGAAGGTGCTGGTCGGCATCAGGGACGAAGTCAATTCGCGCGAGGCGACGACCCAGGCGGACGGCACCTTTCAAGTGGCCGGGTGCAAGCCGGGCCGCGGCCTGCTGAGCGCCGAGGCCCCGGGCTTTGCGCCTACCACCCGGGAAGTCGAACTGACGGCGGACGCCGAACCGTTCCGGCTGACGCTGGCGGCAGGCAGGCTGCTGCGGTTGCGCGTGGTGGACAGCCGCGGCTTTCCGGTGCCCCAAGCCAATGTCTGGCTGAACACTTCCCCTTATCAAGGCCCAGGCGCTCGCCCTGGCCAGTCTTCGCCGGTGCAGATCGAATTCCACCGCCAGACCGACGCCGAAGGCCGGGTCGAGTGGGACACCGCCCCCGACCAGGATCTAGACTTCGGCATCGCCGCTTCGGGCTATATGCGCGCAAGTCATGTGAAGGTGCGTCCTGACGGCATGGAGCACGAGGTCGTGCTCAAGCCGGCGCTAACGATCTCCGGCACGGTGCGGGACGCGGCCAGCGGCGAGCCGGTTCGCCGCTTCCGCATCGTCACGGGCTGGCCCACGCCCAACTTGGCCACCGGCGCCACAAATGCGACCTGGAGCAACATCGACCGTTTCTGGTTGAGCTTCGAAGGCGGCCGGTTCCGCCATGTCTTCGAGGAACCCGTGTTGGGCGGCGTCAAGGAGCCAGCCTTCGTCTTCAAATTCGAGGCCGAGGGCTACGTGCCGTTCGTCACGCGTGTGGTCCGCGCCGACGAAGGCGAGGCGCAATTCGACGTGCGGCTGCGGGCCGGGGCTGCCACCGCCATGACGGTGCTGTTGCCGGACGGGCGGCCGGCGGTCAACGCGGACATCGGCCTGGTGTCGCCCGGCGCCGGGCTGAGATTGATTCCCGGCGGGTTTTCGCGCGAGAACCTACAGTCCGGCGGCAGCTTGCTCACCACCGATGGCCAGGGACAGTTCCGCTTGCCGCCTGACGACGCCGTCGCCCGTGTCATCGCCGCTCACCCTGGAGGTTTTGCCGAAACGACCCCCGCCGTCCTGGCGGCTGAGCCGGTCATCCGGCTCCAGGCTTGGGGACGTTTGGAAGGCACCTACTTATCGCGTGGGCAGCCAGCGGCCGACCGTGAACTGCTTTTTCAGTACGGCCAAGGGGACTTCACCACCGTATCCTCCGACTCCAGGGCTTACCAGGTGAGAACCGACCGCGACGGTCGGTTTGTCTTCCCGCAAGTGCCGCCGGGCCAGCATCGGCTGGTGCGGTTGGTGCCGGAAAAAGGATTGCCAGGCATGTCCTCCGGGACGGTGTGGAGCCACCAGCCTTTGCTCCAGGTGGACATCCGTCCCGGCGACACGACGACCGTTACGATCGGCGGCACGAGCTACACCGTGCGGGCGCGGCTCCAGTGGCCGGCAGACCTGCCCCGGGAGGCCAACTGGCGTGTCGTGGGCGTCGTTCGAACGCCAGTGCTGCCCGCGCCGGAAGAGACGAGGAACAGCCCGCAGGCGTTGGCGGCCTGGCGCAACCGGCCCGAGGTCAGGGGCGCCTTTGCGGGCCAGCGGTTTTTCCCGCTCGCGGAGACAACCGACGGAACGTGGGTCGCGGAAGATGTGCCGGCGGGCAGTTACGTCTTGTTCGTGGGCGCCGTTGGACCGGGCGAAACCGCTGGTCAGTTCAAGGAGCGTGCACGGGCCGAGGTGCCGGTCGTTGTCCCCGCCGATCCACCAAGCGGCGTGTTGGACCTCGGCGAAATCCCGATGGTGCCGACGCCTTGAGTGGCGTGCCTCGGTCGCGGCACCTATCCGGGCTGCCGTTGCGCCCAAAAGCGGCGTGGGCTCCGGGAACGCGCCCACCGGGGGAAGGACTTGGCATCCACTGACGGCGCGCGATGGCGCGCGCGGCGCCGCCCGGTTCAGATCAACCTCGACAGCCTTCTCCCGCGCCCGCGATATTCCGCCCGCGAAACCGCATCCGTCATGAAGCAAAAAGCCTACGCCGCCGCCGGTGTGGACATTGACCTCGGCAACCAGGTCAAGGCCACCCTCCCGCAACTCCTCGCCTCCACGCATCGCCGCGAGGTGCTGGGCAAGGTGGGCGGTTTCGGCGGGCTGTTTGCGCTCGACCTCAAGAAGTACCGCCAGCCCGTGCTGGTCAGCAGCGTGGACGGCGTCGGCACGAAACTGAAGATCGCCTTCGCGATGGGCCGTCACGACACCATCGGGCAGGACTTGGTGAACCATTGCGTGAACGACATCGCCGTCCTGGGCGCCGAACCCTTGTTCTTCCTGGATTACCTCGGCACCGGCAAGCTGGAGCCGCGCGTCTTCACGGACATCGTCCGCGGGTTCGCCAAAGCCTGCGCCGAGAATGGCTGCGCGTTGATCGGCGGCGAGACCGCCCAAATGCCCGGCTTTTATGCGCCTGGAGAATACGACGTCAGCGGCACCATCGTCGGCGCGGTGGAGAAGTCGCGGATGCTCAACGGCCAGAAGACCGTCAAACGCGGCGACGCGATCCTCGGTCTCGCTTCGAGCGGCCTGCACACCAATGGCTATTCGCTGGCGCGCAAAATCCTTTTCGATCAGTTGAAGCTGAAACCGACCAGCCGGGTCGCGGAGTCGAAAAACACCGTCGGCGACGAACTCCTCAAAATCCACGTCAGCTACGGCCCGCTCGTCCAGGCGTTGCTGAAACGGTTCAACCGACCGGGCAGGCCGAACGCCGTGCACGCCTTCGCCCACATAACCGGCGGTGGGTTCGTGGACAACATTCCGCGCGTTCTACCCAAAAACTGCGCCGCATCGATCCGTAAAGGCGCTTGGGAAATGTTGCCTATTTTTCAGCTCCTCGCGGCCAAAGGCGGCGTGGACGAAGCCGAACTGTACCAAGTGTTCAACATGGGCATCGGCATGGTCGCGATCGTCGCGGCGGACCAGGCCGAAGCCGTGTTGGGCGCGATCGGCAAGGCCCGGCACCGCGCGTGGCTGATCGGAGAAATCGTGAAGGGCGAAGGCCAGGTGCAGGTGAAATGACCGTGCCAACCCGGCGGCGGGGCTGGCCGGGGAAGTGCGATCAGCGTGACTTCAGCCACGCGGTCGTCGCGACAAGGCGTTACGGCGCCGCCGCCGCCTTTGTCACTGCCAAGTCATCGTACCGGATCGGCGTGCCGGCATAAGGCGCCCCCCAGATTGCGGCGCGCCCAGGCCGCGGCGCTTCCTTTTCGTCCAGGGTGATCAGCCACGCGACGGGCTCGCTCTCGCCGTCGGGCCACGCCTTGCCTTCCACCTTCCAGACGTTGGCACCGTCCTGGCGAATCTGCAGCCGCAGATGCATCCATTTCCCGGACGACCAATTGAACGGCACGCTCAGCAGGTCGGTGTCACCTTTGAAGATCTCGAGTTCGTTTTTGCCGGGACTGACGCGCAGCTTGAAGCCGTTCGCGCCGCCCAGGCCAACGGCGAACGCCGGATACCGCCGGCCCTTGGCCGTGCCGTAGATGCGCGCGGTCACGGAGACGTTGTTCGTTTCGGTAGGTCCGAACAGCACGCCGTAAGTCTCCAGCGGCGAGCCGGGCAACTCGAGGAACCGGCCCCCGGTGTCCTCCTGGACGGCGAAACCGCCGTCCAGCACCAGCATACCTTCGGGCACCTTGCCCACCTCGGCGTTCTGGAAATCCATCCTGTAAATCGACGGCTCGGCGGCGCCGACCGACAGGCCCGCGACCGCAATCAACAGGGCAAATGTGACTCTTAACATGGCGTGCGACTTTCGACGAAATGACGACCGCACTTATTCTGGCCCGCAATGAGCCGGGAGCAAGTCTCGCGTTCCCGTCTGCGCCCGGCCTGAACACGAGACAACGACCGGCCAGACTGCGTTCGCTTTTCATTTGCGTCATCGCCGGCTGCTCTGCCGGACGTGTGCTGCGAACCGGGTTCATCCAGCCTCCGACACCCGCCGTCGCAAACCCATGCGCAGCCACGCTCGGCAGCGGTTGATCAGCCAGGCATCGAACAAGAGGCAGCACACCGCCCAGCCCGCAAAACTCGCCGCCGCGACAGCATTGTCGTTTGCCTGGATCGCCACCAGGAACGTTCCGGCAAAGCCGATCCACGGCCATCCCATCAGCAAGCCAACCTGCAGCGAATGACCCGGCATTTTGCCGAGCACAATCTGCCAACCGGTGAGCGGCGTGAGAAACAACAGGCCCAGCGTGCCTCCGCGCTTCTCCGCGCTGACGCTGTCGGCGGTCAGGTACGCGCCCGCAAACAAGCTCAGTGCCAACCCGGAAACGACGAGGCAGACCAGCACCACCTGGCCGCGGTTTTGCGGCAAAGGGTGAGGCAGCAACAAACCAAAAACGCAGGCCAGCACCGCGCCGGTGGCGAGAGCGAGGCGCAAGAGCCACGAGGCTTGTTGCCGCGAAGCCCCGCGCAACTCGCGCTCGATGACCGGGAGAAGGTTCATTTGGGCGGACGCGGCCCGAACCTTGGCCGAGACGCCACCGCCTCGCAAGCCGCGGCGGATTGTCCATGAACACACCTCATCCTAACAACATTTGGGGGACGCTCCGGCGGAGCCCTGACTCTTGTCTTCTGCGTCGGCTCGGCCGGAACCCCACCTGGGAATTGCCACGGAGTCGCGGAGACGCCGAGATCCAATGAGGAACTCAGGAACTCAGGAACTCAGGAACCGCAGTCTGGGGTTTCCGGCTTTCCTGCGTTCCTCATTCAAACTCCAAGCCCCTGTGCCTCCGTGGCTGGAATGGCTGCGCCCCACGGAATCTCGCCCCACCGGCTAGGGCATCGCCCGCCAACGATTCCGGCGCCAAACAAATGTCAAAGAAAGGCTTGCCCGATCACTGGCGAATTTTAATCTCCCGTCGAACCTCAGCCACGATTGCTCATTCACCGGGCAGGCGTGGCTCGGGGTGGGATTGGGGAATGTGAACAAGGCGCAACCAGGCAGCAAAATCGCGACGAAGGCCAGGGAGGCCGGACGCGCGCGCGGCTCGCGTGCGGTCGGCGCCGGCCCGGTGGGGCGACGCTCCCGCGGAGCCCTGACTTCTTCTTCACGCATGGGCTCGGCCGGAACCTCCCCCTAGCGGCAAGCAACCGCCAAGGCGCGGAGACACCGAGGCCCAATGCGGAACTCTGGAATGCTGGAATTCGGCATGGCCGGTCTTCGACTCCCGGCCTTCCGGAATTCCAAATCCAACCTCCGCGCCTCGGCGTCTTGGCAGTTGGAATGGCCGGGCTCGGTCGGAGCCTCACCCTGCCCGATTTCCTGCACACCAATCCACGGCCAGCATGCGGTTGCCCGGCGCGACCGCCCGGTCATCCACTTCGACTGCCCGGCAGACCCGAATTCCCGTGCGGCCGGTCCCGATTCCCGCCCGGTTCTTCACCCCCACCGCACGACCGATGGGATTTGCCGCGCGGTTTTTCCCGATTCCCGCACTTGGCAGCGCCGGTTGGGTGCGGGCGGTTCCACGGCGCAAACCGTTCCAAACTAAACTGCTATGGCTAAATCCGACTTCCTTCCGCCGCGCGACACCGACTTTCGCGACTGGCTCGCGCAACTCTCCACGAACCTGCCCGTCTCCAAGGCCGCGCTTAACGTCGCCGACGCGGACCTGGCCGCGCTGGCGGTCGATGCCGCCGAGTTTCAGGCCCGGCTCGATGCCTTGAACGCCGCTTCCGCCGCCTACGACGCCGCGGCCCAGGCCCAAAAGGCCTGCCGGGCCGGCATCGAGGGTCGCGTCCGCCCGCTGGTGCGCCGCCTCAAAGCCGCCGCCGGGTACACCGACGCCCTCGGCGCGGCGCGGCGCGTCATCGGCGTGGAGGACACCACCGACCTGAGCGCCGCCAAACCCGCCCTGGCCGCAGCGCCGCAACCGCGGGGCGCGGTGGAACTCACGTTCGCCAAGCACAAGACCGACGGCATCAACCTCTACAGCCAGCGCGACGGCGAGGCGGGGTACACCTTCCTGGCGCGCGACACGGCCTCGCCCTACGTGGACAACCGCCCGCTACTCGTGGCGGGCAAGCCCGAGACGCGCAAATAAAAGGCGGTCTATGTGGTGGGCGACGACGAAGTCGGCCAGTTCAGCGACGAAGTCACCGCCGTCGCCCAGCCGTGAAGGCAAGAATCCAGCACCATGAACCGCGCCCCCTCACCCGCCCTCACCCCTGCCCTTTCTCACGACGGGGGAGAAGGTGCCCGGAAGGCGGATGAGGGGAGATCGCAGTCTCACCGACAGGAATTCGACACGACCAGTCAAGAACTCACTTGTGTCTGCGATCTCACTCCTATAGGAGACGAGGTGCATACAGCAATCCTGCCGACTCCAGGCCAGTGACACTATTCACGATGCAGAACAACGCAGGCGCGCAGGGCAGTGAAACACAATGATGACTATGAAAGCACAGCATTCCCAATCGCGAACCTTCTCCATCCTTGGGATCTATCTGAGCGCTCTGTGTGTCTTGCTCTCTGCCGGGCGCGGCCTCGCGGCAGATCTGTCCGTCGATTACTCCGGCAGCAACGAACAGGCGGTCATTGTCTCGTTCTTCGACCGGCACACGGAGGGCAACAATCTGGTGGGTACCCTGCAAATTCAGAACATCTCCGGCACGTGGGTCTATATCCAGCAGGATGTGTCGAATCCCAATCCAGTGGCCATGCCCTACACGGTCTATCTTCTGGGGCCCGACGCCATCAAGACCTTGCCGGATTTCACTTTCTTGCAAGGGTCTTACCTGAAGCTCACCGCCACCACAGTACTGGGCGCAGACTTCAGTGGACCCAACAGCCAGCGCACCGCGCTGATGGGCGCCTTCATCCTGGATCTGATAACCCGCGGCTTGCTGACTTTCAGCCTGCCTGCCGACGCGTTTGACCAACCACCTATCGGTGAAGTCGTCGAACCGCTTTTCGATACCCTCGTGTCCAACGCCGATCCCAAGGGCGCTTTGGTCATCGCGATCAAGAACCTCAGCGTGACGGATACAATCAGTGCCCTCGTGGATATGGCGTCTGACAGCAAAGACCTCGCGAGTGTCCTGGCGTCGTGGTTGAAAAAATATGTGACGGCGGACCAGGTGCAAAGCGCCTTTGGCATTGTGGCGCAGTTGTTGGACCTGCCCGAGAAAGCGAGTCTGCTCACCGATCTGACCGCCCGGACATTCTCCGCGCCAACCGTCACCTGGTCCCGCTTGGATGTGGTAGCCAGGACACAGGCGGCGCGCATCGATTCGGTCTCGCCATCTTCCTTGACGACCAGGCCAGTGCCGCAGACCCAAACCCTGACCATCAGGGGCGACGGGTTCACTGCCTCCACCAAGTTGGTTTTCACGATCGGCCCGGCCACTTATCCATCGCGGCCGGATCGGTTCCAGTTTGTTGATGCCAACACCTTGAAATACAACATCGCCGTGGGCAGCGCGGTCGGGACCTGGTCCGTGCGGTTGGTAGAGGGTACCGGCTCAGCGACGTTCCAAGTGGGGGCGACCTCATCCGGGCTCTACACGATCACACCACTAAGAGCCTGTTTGAAAACTCTGTAATCCCATGATGCGCTCAGGCCCGGCGGCGAAGTTGAAGGCGGATCATGGCCAGGTGAATCCAGGCCTCCGCCCTGGATTCGGGGCGCGCGTCGTCACGGACCCA
>JAKANS010000246.1 GCA_021823625.1 bacterium
GAACCTGCGGTTGGCTTGTCCCGCGCCCATGATCGCCCGCGTCACGCTCGATTTCGCCGTCCGCAAGGAATTCGATTACACGATTCCCGCGGAGTACGCCGGGCAGGTGACGGTCGGCACGCGCGTGAAAGTGCCGTTCGGCCTGCGGCACGTCCTGGGCTGCGTGACCGCGCTGGTCGAAGATTCGCCGCACACCAACCTCAAACCGATCGCCAAGGTCATCGGCGCGCAAAGCCTGGTCACGCCGAAGGTGCTCGAGCTGGCGCGCTGGATCGCCAGTTATTACGTCTGCCCGGCGGAGGTTGCCTTGAAGAGCGTCCTCCCCGACGCGGTCCGCCACGAGGAGCCGGGCTGGCGGGAACGCCTGTTCGTGCGCAGCCTGCCGGTGGCGGGCGAGTTTCCCCGCCTGACCCGGCGACAACTCGAGGTTTGGAACCTGATCGAAGAACGCCGCGGCCTGCCGTTGCAAGAACTGCTCCACCTCACCGGCACGACCGCGGAGACCGTGCGGCGTCTGGAAGACAAAGGGTTGATCGAAGTCGCCCCGCAGGTCTCCGAACGCGATCCTTACGGCCAGGAGCACGTCCTCCCCAGCGAAATGTTGACGCTGAATCCGGAGCAGGCACGAGCGCGTGACGCCATCGTGCAAGCGATGGACGCGCTGGCCACCGCGCCGGCCGCGAGCGCGTCGCCCACCACCTTCCTCCTGCACGGCGTGACGGGCAGCGGCAAGACGGAGGTCTATTTGCAGGCGCTGGCCGCCGCACTGGAACGCGGGCAGGGCGGGATCGTCCTCGTGCCGGAGATTTCGCTCACGCCGCAAACCATCGAACGGTTCAAGGCGCGGTTTTCGCATGGCCCTTTGCGAACGCTGGTGGCGGTGCTGCACAGCCACCTCTCGGCGGGCGAACGGCACGACGAGTGGCACAAGATCCGGCAGGGTCGCGCGCGGATCGTGATCGGCGCGCGCTCAGCGATCTTTGCGCCGGTGGAACCGCTGGGGTTGATCGTGGTCGATGAAGAGCACGAGCATTCTTACAAGCAGGCGGAAGCGCCGCGGTACCACGCCCGCGACGTCGCGGTGCTGCGTGGCCAGCGCGAAGGCGCGGTGGTGGTGCTCGGCTCCGCCACGCCGTCGCTCGAGAGCTACTTCAACGCGCGGCGCGGCAAGTACGCCCTGCTCGAACTTCCGCAACGCGTGGACGACCAGAAGCTCCCGCTCGTGCGCGTCGTGGACATGCGTCAGGAGGCGCGCCGCGAGCGCGGCATCCCGATCTTTTCGCAGGCGCTCCGGGACGCGATTGCCTGCCGCCTGGAACGCCACGAGCAGGTCATTTTGTTCCTGAACCGCCGCGGCTATTCCACCTCGCTCCAATGCCCGAAGTGCGGCTACGTCGCCGGCTGCCCGAATTGCAGCGTCACCCTCACCTACCATCGCCAGAAGCAACGCCTGTGCTGCCACATTTGCGGCCACGAGGACGCCGTGCCCGCGGTCTGCCCGAACCCGGACTGCCGCAATCCGGCGATCCGCTACGCCGGCATCGGCACGCAACGGGTCGAGGACACGCTGCGGCGGCTGTTTCCGGTCGCGCGCATCCAGCGGATGGACTCGGACACGCTCCAGCGCAAGGACGATTACCGGCGGCTGCTGGGCGATTTCCGCGCGGGACGGATCGACATCCTGGTGGGCACCCAGATGATCGCCAAGGGTCTGCACTTTCCGAATGTGACGCTGGTCGGGATCATCTACGCCGACCTGGCCTTGCACGTGCCGGATTTCCGCGCGGCCGAACGGACGTTTCAACTGCTCACCCAAGTCTCGGGCCGGGCCGGCCGTGGCGACGTGGAAGGCGAGGTGGTGGTGCAGGCGTTCACGCCGTTTCACCCGGCGATCCAGTGCGCGCGGCGCCACGATTTTGTGAGCTTTTACGAGCAGGAAATCGAGTTCCGCGAGCAACTGCGGTATCCGCCGTTCACGCGCGTGGCCTTGCTCACGCTGCGCGGACGAAACGAGGACAAGGTAAAGTTCACCGCCGATCACCTGCGCCGGGAACTCGACCGGCGCCTGGCCGGATTTAAGGGCTTGGTGGTGGCCGGGCCGGCGCCGGCGCCGCTGCTGCGGGCGGAGACGTTTTACCGGTACCAATTGATGCTGCGGACGCGGCAGATGTCACGCCTGAGCCCGGCGCTGGCTGCGTTGCGCGACCAGTTCCCGCTGCCGGACGATCTGGTTCTCACCGTGGATGTCGATCCGGCGGACCTGATGTGAGCGGCGCCATCCATGTGGTCCAAGCTGCGCCGAGGAAGCCGCCTCGCCGGACGGGCGCGCGGCGAATTTGGCGAACTGCACCGGCAGGAGCCCTCACACCAGAGGACGAGGCGGGCCGGGGCGGTCCGGCCAGGTGAAGGCAAACGTGGCGCCCTTGCCTTTGGCGGAGTGCAGAGTCACGTCGCCACCGCGCGCGGTGACAACACGCTTCACCAACGCCAGACCGATCCCGGTGCCGCCGACGCCGTCGTTGTGTTGCAGTTTCTGGAACAGCCCGAACACGACTTTGTGGTAGCGCGCCGGGATGCCGGGACCGTTGTCGGCCACCGCGAACTCCCAGGCGTTCTCGGCGCGCCGCGCCGTGATGGTGATCACGCACTGCGGCTTGTCGGAGAACTTGATCGCGTTGTCGATCAGGTTTTGGAACACCTGATACAATTGCTCGGAAATCCCCTGAACCTTGGGCAGCGGCTGCGGAATCGCGATCTGGACGGGGGGCGGGGGAGCCAGCATGGTGATGACCTGGTTCACCAGTTCGTGCAGGTCCACCTCCGCATCCACCTTGCGGACCTGGCCCAACTGGGTGTAGGTGAGCACGCCATCGATCAAGTCGTGCATGTGTCGCACCCGCTGCTGGAGCAACCGCATCATCTCCGATCCCTTCGGCCCCAACCGGCTCGCGTAATCTTTGGCGAGCCAGCCGGAAAGATGGCTCACCGCCCGCAGCGGCGCCTTCAGATCGTGCGCGACGACATAGGCAAATTGAAGGAGTTCCGCATTTACCGCTTCCAACCGGGCCGTTCGTTCCTTCACGCGGAACTCCAGTTCGTCGTGGGCGTTCCGCAGTTGGAGTTCGATGCGGTGGTGGTCGGAGATGTCCTCCGAGGCGCCGACGTAGGCAACGAGCGGATTCTCCGGATCCGGGATCCGCGTGATGCGGGTGCGGACAAAACGTTCCACGCCCACGCCGGCATTCACGCGGAATTCGCTCAGGAACTCGTGCCCGTGGCGTTGAACGCTCTCCCATTGGTCCACGACCCGGTCGCGATCCACCGGATGCACGATTTGCCACCAAATCCCTCGCGGTTCAGCCACGTGCGCCAGACTGGCGATGTGGCGCCAACGGTCATTCGTCCGGCTCAACCGGCCGTGGGCGTCGGTCTGGAAAATCCCGATCGGCGAGTGAGCGGTGAGCAAGGCCAGCAGTTCCTCGCGTTCGCGCAAGGTGCTCTGGGTCACCGAGTGGTCGGTCACGTCGGTGAACACGCCCAGCACCCAGGGGGCGCCGGTCGGCGGTTCGTACAATCGTACGCCCCCGGCCAGCGAAACCGTCTGGCCGGCGCGGTTTCGCAGCGTGGGTCGCGCGGGGAACCAGTCTCCGGTGTGGGGCAGGGTCTCGAACCAAGGGTCCGTGAACGTCTGCGCGCCGTCAGGGACGAAATCTCGCAGGTTGCACCGGCATAGGTCGCTCGGTGCAATCCCCAACACTTCGCGACAAATCGCATTGGCGAACAGGAACTCGCCCCCGCGGCGCACGGCCAGAACCCATTGCGGAGAGGTCTCGAAGAAGCGCCGCAAAACCTCGCCATCCGGAGGGGCCTCCCGAACGAGGTCCGGACTGCCCAGCGGCAAGGTTTTCACCGATGTGGTTCTCGGATTCATTCCCAATACCCCGCGCCGCCCCACCCGAAACCTCCCCGGAAACCGAAATCCAGCGCCACCACCCTCAGGGACCGGAGGTCAGCAGGCCAGGCCGCCAATTGCCGAACCATGATGGTTTTCGCAAAAGTAGGCATAAGTTTAGACACGAAGCCATGCCGCGTCAACCTGCCTTCCCCTGCCCGACGCCAGCGAGGTGCATCCCGAAGTTGTCGGCGTATTAGACCCAGCGAATTCCGGAGCGCCGGCTTGCAGCCGGCTTGAGACGTACCTGGTTGTCCCGAGGCCGGCTCAGGTGCTAAGCCGGCTGCAAGCCGGCGCTCCGGCGGCAACTTCGGGATGCACTGATGCCGCCGGGCGAGGCGTCGGCGCGAATTGGCCTGGTCGGTATTCGCAAGCCGCCGGTTGAGCGCGGTATTGTGCGGCGGATGAGGCTGGTGAATTGTCACAAACCAGCCAGGTACTGACGTGAGGTTTGACCGGCTGCAACGGGGCATTCCCGCGCGAATCCCGGCGTGGCTCCTCACGGCTCAGCGGCGGAAGCTCCGCCGCTGGGCGAAGCAGTCGCGCCGGCGTGGCGCTCGAGTTGGGCCACCCGCTTGAGCAGGTCAGGGAGCTTCTCGGTCGCGAGGAGCAACCGCTTCATCTGCGTCGCCGGACGGGCGGGCGCACCCAACCACTTCTCGCCGGCCGGAATGTCGTTCATCACGCCGGACTGCGCGGCGATCACCACGCGATCGCCAATCTTGAGATGTCCAGCCACGCCCGCCTGGCCAGCCATCGTGACAAGATTCCCGACCCGTGTGCTCCCAGCGATGCCCACCTGCGCCACCAGCAGGCAATGCTCGCCCAGCACCACGTTGTGCCCGATTTGCACCAGATTATCGATCTTGGTGCCGCGACCCACCACGGTCGAGCCCAGCGCGCCGCGGTCGATCGTGACGTTCGCGCCGATTTCGACGTCGTCCTGCACGATCACGATGCCGACTTGCGGCACCTTGCGATGCACACCGTTGTCGAACACGTAGCCGTAGCCGTCCGAGCCGATCACCGCCCCGGCGTGGATGCGCACCCGCTGGCCCACCTGGGCGCCGGGGTAAAGCGTGACCCGCGGAAACAGGTGCGAGTCGTCGCCAATCTGACAATCGGCGCCAAGGCAGACACCGGCTTCCAGCATCACGCGCTCGCCGAGGCGCACCCGCTCACCCACCACGACGTGAGGGCCGAGGTAAGCCGTCGCCGGGACGGTGGCGCTGGCGGCCACGACCGCGGTCGGATGCACGCCCGGCGCGAAGACGGGTTCGGGAAAAAACAATGGCAGCACCCGCGCATAGGCGATCCGTGCGTTCGCCACGCGGATCAAGGTCTTGGTGGAAGGCACCTCCACGGCCACCAGCACGGCGGCGGCGGCGCTGGTCTCGGCGCGGGCCAGGAACCTCTCGTTTTCCGCGAAGGTGAGGTCGCCCGGCCGGGCGGTGTCGGCGGGCGCGAAACCGGTCAGCACGACGTTCGCGTCGCCGATGACCTGGCCTTGCAGGCGGTCGGCGAGTTCGGAGGCGGTAAATTGAGGCATGACAGGAACGGCGGGCTGTGGCCGGGTGATGGCGTCAGATGCCGCGCTCGGACTGGATCACGTTGTCCGGTCCCAAAACGATGACCTGGGGGTGCCAGTCGGCGGCCTGGCTGTCCTCGACCAACGCAAAACTCATGATCGTGATCTGGTCGCCGGGCTTGCCCAGGTGGGCCACCGCACCGTTGAGGATGATCTCCGCGCCGCCGCGCCGACCCGGGATGGCATAGGTCTCGAAGCGGGCGCCGTTGGCCGTGTTTCCGCCCAGGATGCGCTCGTACGGGCGCAGCCCCGCGCGGTCCATCAAGTCTTCGTCGATGGTCAGACTGCCTTCGTAGTTAACGTTCGCGGCGGTGACGCGCGCCCGATGAATTTTCGATTTCAGCAAATGAACTAGCATAGCCGGCGACAGTGTAGCCTCGCCTCGTGATCAAAATCGCAATCTAAGGCGCTCAAGTCAATCTTGCGCCCGCGGTGTTGGTGTCTGGAATCCTGAACAGGCTCAAGAGAAGGACGCACCCGCGTCGGCCAGGATTCAGGAGTTTGTGAACGAAGGACCGGCCCGGCACCTGCTCCGCGCTGCGAGAGTAACTTCGCCGCATAAGTCCCGTGACGAACCGAGGCCGGCCGGCGCAGACTCGTTTCCGGTTTCGACTCAGCGCTTATGCCACTTCGCTTCCGCTTCGTTTTTCCACCGCTTCGCCGCCGTTTGTTCCTCGCCATCCTTTGGGCGGTCGTCGCCTTGACCTGGCTCTCGCTGGCCGCGATGGTCCAGCCAGCGCCATTCGTCTGGATCGAGGGCGCGTCGCCCCGCTCCAGCGGGGTCACCGACCCCGCCACTTCATCCGCGGGGGGGGCCCAGCCTAAATCCTGCGGGGTCGGGGGGACGGGCTTGAGCGTGCGCACGATGACGATCCGCC
>JAKANS010000071.1 GCA_021823625.1 bacterium
CAAGCGGAAGGCTCGCGGCTATCGAACCACCAGGAACCTGCTTGCGATGCTTTATTTCGTCGCCGGCAAACTCCGCATCCCGTGCTACTGATTCCACTGAAAACGTCGAGGAAGCGCACTTCTTTTTGCTGGTCGCAGCTTCGGCATGTGAAGACTTTAGGTAGCACTGCACATCGTGTCAAGCTGCCATCAACACCTCAGTTTTCGGGCTGTGCTCCATCATCATCCTCGGCGTTTGACTGCGGACTTGCCGCGAGCGCCATAGGCTGGCTCCGTCCAGGCGATGTGTTTGGAGCGCACGCTTCAACGCCGCTTCTTTCCCCTCCGATAGCTCACCGCCGTCGCGGCCTTCTCGGCGAGGGCTTTGGCGGGGCCGGTGGTTTGGCCGAATTGGCGTTTGAGTTCGTGAATCTGGTCGCGGAGCAGGGCGGCTTTCTCAAACTCGAGGTTGTTTGCGGCTTCCAGCATTTCGGCCTCCAGTTCGCGCACGGTCTCCACCACGTCAAAGTTGGCCACGGCGTCTTTGAGCGTGTGGGCTGCGGTTTCACCCTGGTCCCGGCGCGCCACCAGGCTGTCTTCCACGGCCCGGACCACACTGCGCGGGGTGATGCCGTGCTCCTGGTTATAGGTGAGTTGCTTTTCGCGCCGGTAGTTCGACACCGCCAGAAACTTCTGAATGCTCTGTGTCCGTACATCCGCATAAAGGATGACTTCGCCATGGAGGTGGCGCGCCGCGCGGCCGGCGGTCTGGATCAGACTGGTCGTGGAGCGCAGGTAGCCTTCCTTGTCGGCGTCAAGGATCGCGACGAGCGAAACCTCCGGCAGGTCGAGGCCTTCGCGGAGGAGGTTGATGCCCACGAGCACGTCGCATTCGCCTTTGCGCAGGGCGCGTAGAATCTCGACACGTTCGATGGCGTCGATCTCACTGTGCAGGTAGCGCACATTGATGCCGATGTCGCGCAGGTACTCCGTGAGTTCCTCGGCTGTGCGCTTGGTGAGCGTGGTGACCAGGACCCGCTCTTTGCGGTCCACGCGCTTGCGCGCCTCTTCGATCAGGTCGTCGATCTGGCCCCGGAGCGGTTTGAGGGTGATTTGCGGATCGATCAGGCCCGTGGGGCGGACGATCAATTCCGCGACCTGGTCTCGCGACCATGCCAGTTCCTGCGGGCCGGGCGTGGCGCTCACGTAGATCGTCTGGTTCTGGAGCGACTGGAATTCCTCGAACCGGAGCGGGCGATTGTCCAACGCGCTGGGCAGGCGGAAGCCGTAATCCACCAGCACCTGCTTGCGCGACATGTCGCCGGCGTACATGCCGCCGATTTGCGGCACGGTGGCGTGGGATTCGTCGATGACCAGCAGGTGGTCCGCCGGGAGGAAATCAAGCAGCGTGCACGGGCGCGAGCCGGGCGGGCGGTTGCCGATATGTCGGGAGTAGTTTTCGATGCCGGAGCAGAAACCCATTTCCTCCATCATCTCGAGGTCGTACTCGGTGCGCATCTTGATCCGCTGGGCCTCGAGCAGCTTGCCGTTTTTCTCAAACCACGCGATGCGTTCGCCCAACTCCTCCCGGATGGCGAGCACCGCGCGCTTGATCTTATCTGGCGGCGTTACGAACTGCTTGCCGGGATAGACGGTCACGGCCGGCAGTTCCTCCAGCTTGTCGCCGGTGAGCGGTTCGAAGCGGGTGATGCGATCCACCTGGTCGCCGAAAAACTCGATTCGCAGCGCGTCTTCCGTGTAGGCCGGGCACAATTCCAGGGTGTCGCCCCGCACGCGAAACTGGCCGCGCTCGAAGGCGATGTCGTTGCGGTTGTATTGCAGTTCGATCAGCCGGCCCAAGACCTGTTCGCGCGTGATCTCCTGCCCGACGCGCAGATGGACGACCATTTCCTCGTAATCCTCGCGGCTGCCGATGCCGTAAATGCAGGACACGCTCGCCACCACCACCACGTCGCGGCGCGCGAACAGCGAGCTCATCGTGGAAAGCCGCAGTCGCTCGATGTCCTCGTTCCGGCTGGAGTCTTTCTCGATGAAGGTGTCGGTGCGGGGAATGTAGGCTTCGGGCTGGTAGTAATCGAAATAGCTGACGAAGTACTCGACCGCGTTGCGCGGAAAGAAGCTCTTGAACTCGGCGTAAAGCTGGGCGGCCAGGGTCTTGTTATGCGACATGACCAGCGTGGGCCGATTCACGGCCTTGATGACGTTGGCGATGGTGAACGTCTTGCCCGATCCGGTGACGCCGACCAGCGTCTGGTGCTTCGCGCCGTGGCCGAGACCGTCGGTCAGCTTCGCAATGGCTTGCGGCTGGTCACCGGCGGGGGCAAAAGGGGAAACAAGCTCGAACATGCCCGTCGAAAGTATTAGCTCGGTTCGGCTGAGTCAAAGAAGCGGATTTCGTCCTGGCAGCCCCGCGAGTTGAAGAAACGAAGCCGTGCAGGTTTCGGCGGCTTGAGTTCCTGCTGAACAAGAGTCCGCATCGGCTGGGTACCCACAAGTGTCCGCCGTCTAGCCGGCGTACGATTCTACCATGTCGCCGTCCACCCGCCTGGCGAACTCAATACACTTCTTCGTGAGAACCAACGTCGATCAGGAGCAAGACTTCAGTTCCCGTCTTGGGATGCTTCTGTTTGGCGAAAACGATCCGGCAGTCATAGCCAGCGGAACAGGCATGAAGTCCGGCCAATTGGCCGCTCAGGTGGTGGGTTTTCAGCCGGGGATCGGTAAGATTCGCCGCCATGCGCCGCAGAACCTGCTCGATCTGCGGTTGGAGCGCAGGACTCCTCCGCACGAGCCGCCGGAAGGCCCGCTCGAAACGCGGCGTGAGGGCCAGTTCGTACATGGTCAGCCGCGGTCTTTCTCCAGGCCGGCGCGCAAGCGGGCGATGACCTCATCCGCAGACTGGCTCTTGAGTTTGCCGGCGCGGAAGTCTTTGGCCGCTTTCTTGGCTTCGCCTGCCGTCTTACTTCGCCACGCTTCGATTCGGCGCTTGCGGAGCAGTTCCTCCAGCATGGCCTGTTCGTCAGCCGGCAGCGCTTCGGCTTCCGTCAACACTCGGTCCAAGGTAATCGCAGTCATAGATTGGTAATCTTGTCGTCGTTTCTGCGCTGGCCAGCCTGGCGTGCCAGCAATTTGCGCCGCTCGCGCCGGCGCAGTTCACACCGGTGCAGTTTACGTGCTGGTACCGACCTCATCAAGGCCCACCTCCCGGCGTGCGCGTGGCGGGACCTTGTCGGCGGCGCTGGCGGCCCGTTGGGCCCAGCGCGCGAGTTCGTGGCGATCTTCGAGGACGTCGGCGGGCACCTCGAAGTACCGCCGCGCGACCGTTCGCCGGGCCTTGGCATAAACGAACGGCGACCTGCCACGGCATTCGTAGTCGCCCCGCGAGGTGGCGTCCGTTTTGAAGTAGAGTCGCCCCTCGGCGAGGATCCCGAAGAAACGGTCACCCGCGTACAGGCCCGTGCCGCCGAACATGGACCGGGCCCGAACGCCCGGCAGATCCGAGAACTGGTCGAGCCCGAAGGCCGTGAAGGAATCGCGTGGCATCGCGGGGAATCTGGGTTCAGGCAGGCGCTGGCGGGCGGGCGGTTACTCTGCGGCCCAATTCTCGCCGGCTAGCTCCGTGACGCGCGCGAAATGGGAGGGGATGTTGGTGACGAAGGTTGCGCCCAACGCCCGGGCCTGAGCAGCGAGGAGCAGGTCCATCGCACCGATCGGAATGCCCGCTTTCTCCAGGGCATGTCGAACGGCCCCGTAATGCTCAGCGCAAGCAGTGGCGTCGAAATCCCAAGTCTGGAAAGGTGTCAGCGTCTTGCGCACGCCACCGATCTCCCGGGCATAGTCGCCGCTATTCTGCGCGCCGTATTCCAGTTCGGCGACGGTGATGGCAGACAGGCCGACAGCATCCCTCGCAGCCTGCCGCTTGCGACATCGAGCCTCGATCCGGCGCGCGATCCGGTGGCGCTAGCGTTCGCGCTCATCCTTGGGCGTGGCCAGTTTCATGCCGCGCAGCAGGAAGATAAACATGTCGGTATCCAAAAGAGATAAACATGTCGGTATCCAAAAGGTAGATCATTGGGGGAAGTCGCGGTTTTCCAGCGGCGGCTGAGCGCGGCGCACCATGAAATCGCTCGACAACTCGCGGCATCCCTCCTCGAAGACCTCCCAAGGATCGCGTTCGACCGCCAGGAAGCCTTCCGAGGTTTTCTTCAAGAAAACTTCATCGGTGGCGACGCGAAACTCGCGGGGCAGCCGGATGGCCTGGCTTCGCCCGTTCATGAACACTTTGGCAGCGGTCATGGATGGTCTATACCACACGGTATAGTCCCCCGCAAGCAGTGGAATCTGGCGCCATCGGGGCGCTTACCCCAACAGGCTTTTCACCTTCGCCAACGCCTCGTCCAGCTTGGTGACGTCCTTGCCGCCACCGCGCGCGTTGTCCGGCCGGCCGCCACCTTTGCCCCCAACGATGGGCGCGATCTGCTGGATGATTTTGCCGGCCTGAACCTTCGCCGTGAACTCCGGGGCCACGGACGCTACGAGGGTCACGGCATTGGTGGAACCGCCGCCCAGCACGATCACGCCTTTAAAACGTCCTTTCAGCGCGTCGGCCACCGCCTGGAGGAATTCGGGGTCGGTGTCGCCGAGGTTGTGCGTGACCAGCGGGATGCCGTTGACGGTGACGGCGCGGGTGACCAGTTCGCTGGCGGCGTTGGAGGCGTTGCGGAGCTTGGCCAGCTTGAGCTGCCGTTCCAATTCCTTCTGGTGCGCCAGCAGGTTCTCGATCTTCTTTTCCAGCTCGACGATGGGCGAGTTGACCTTCTCGGCGACAGTTTTGACGAGATGGAGTTCTTCGGTCGCTTTGCGGTAAGCTTCCAAGCCGGCCACCGCCTCGATGCGGCGCACGCCCGCAGCGATGGCGTTCTCGGCCACGATGCGGAACAGGCCGATCTCGCCCGTCGCGCGGCAATGGGTGCCGCCGCAAAGCTCCATCGAATAGCCGTCGAGGCCGGTGGGCTGGCCGCCGATCTGGACCACGCGGACCCACTCGCCGTACTTGTCGCCGAAAAACTGCATCACGTCCTGGCGGTCCTTGATGTGACTGTACTTGACCTCGGTCCAGGAGACGCCGGCATTTTCGAGGATGCGCTCGTTGACGAGGCGTTCGATGTCGGCGATTTGCTGCGGCGTGAGCGGGGCGTGGTTGAAGTCGAACGTCAGCTTGTCCGGCCCGACGAAGGAGCCTTTCTGCGACGCGTCGCGGCTGACGACTTCGTGGAGCGCCCAATGCAGCAAATGCGTGACGGTGTGGTGGCGCTGGATGGCGGCGCGGCGGTCGCGGTCAACGGAGAGCAGAACCTCGCTTCCGGGCGTGGGGAGCGCGGGTGTCGCGCCCGCTTCGGTCGGCGTGGCCGCCGCGCCGACCGCGAGGGCGCGGTCGGCAGCACGCGAGGGCGCGTGCGCTCCCCCTTCTTCGATGAAGTGCAGCCAGGTGTTGCCGGACTTTTGGGTGTTGGTGATGACCCAGCGTGGCTGCGCTCGTGTGAGCGCGGCTGAAATCTCCGCGGGCGCAGAAGTCAGCCGCGGACTGACGTCCGCAGCCACGAACAGCGCGCCGGTGTCGCCCACCTGGCCGCCCATCTCGGCGTAGCACGCGCTCGTGTCGAGAATGACGGCGGTCTTGTCCTTGAGGCCGACGACTTCGAGGACTTTGGCGGGCGTCTCCAGCTTGTCGTAGCCGACGAAGGCGGTCGCGGGCAGTTCGAAAACGGTTAGTGTGCCTTCCACCGTTGAGCTGGCTCTGATGACTCCGGCCAACTCGATGATTTCCTTCTTCTGCGCTTTGCGAGCACGGGCGCGTTGCTCTGCCATCAACTTCTCGAAGCCGGCGGAATCGACGGTCAAACCGTTCTCGCGCGCCATCAACTCGGTGAGGTCGAGGGGAAAACCGTAAGTGTCATACAAGTCGAAGGCCGTCGAATCCGGGACCTCCATCAAGGCGCTACATAGAGGATGCACACTGTCTGCATAAATGCTCTCCCTCGGTACACTAGCGGCCCACTCGATCACGGCGTTTGGCGAGTCCTGAAGTCGCTTTAGGTCCTCGCCAGATAGGCCGAACTTTCGTTTGGCAATATCGAGCAGTTTTGGTACGACCCACTTGTGCGTTTCGGCAAACAGCCGGAGCCGCCGCTCGCGGGTGGTGTGCTTGAGGATGTCCTCAGTCGAGTCAGTTGCTATTTCTCGGGCGAGTTCCTTTGACTGAAATATGAACTGGTCTAGCAAACCAATTCCCCGGTCTAGCGTTTTGTTGAACGCCCCTTCCTCCACGCGGATGACTTCCTGAACGTGCTTCTGTTTCGCTCGGATTTCGGGGAAGACGTCGCCCATTGTGTCGGCCAGGTCGTCCACCAGTTTGTAGAAAAACGGTTCGTGGAAGCCCAGCGTGCGGCCGTAGCGCACCGCTCGGCGCAGGATCCGGCGCAGGACATAGTTCCGGTCCGTGTTGCCCGGCTGGATGCCGTCGGCAATGGCGAAGCTGAGGGTCCGGATGTGATCGGCGATGACCCTGAATGCGACATCAATCTCTTCCTGTTTGCTGGGGCCAAACAACAGCCGGTCATGCTGGTTTCGTGGAAGAGTCGAGCCGTATTTCTTCCCGCTGAGTTGTTCCAGCTTGTCGAAGAGCGGGCGGAAGATGTCGGTCTCGTAGTTCGAGATGACGCGCGAGAAGTCGGTGAACCCGCGCGTGTTTTGCATGATGCCGGTGACGCGCTCGAAGCCCATGCCGGTATCGACGTGTTTTGCGGGCAACGGCGAAAGCGACCCATCTGCGTTCGCGTTGTATTGGATAAAGACCAGGTTCCAAATCTCGATGCACTGGGCGGAGCCTTGATTGACCAGCGCGCCCTTGGTGTCGCCGTTGGGCGTGAGATCGACGTGGAGTTCGGAGCACGGGCCGCACGGGCCGGTGTCGCCCATCATCCAGAAATTGTCCTTCTTGCCGCCGGTGCAGATGTGGACTACTGGGTCGAGTCCAGCGGCATTAAAGAGCCGCGCCCAGTGATTGTAGGCTTCCTGGTCGAACTCGCTCGGGTCGCCCTTGGATTTGTCCGGCTGATAGACCGTGGCGTAGAGGCGGTTTTTCGGAAACTTCCAGACTCCGGTGACCAGTTCCCAGGCCCACTCGATGGCTTCCTTTTTGAAGTAATCGCCAAAGGACCAGTTGCCCAGCATCTCGAAGAACGTGTGGTGGTAGGTGTCGAGGCCGACGTCTTCGAGGTCGTTGTGTTTGCCGCCGGCGCGGATGCACTTCTGGGTGTCGGCGGCGCGGCCGGGCGTGTACGGGCATTTCACCTGGCCGAGGAAGATGGGCACGAACTGGTTCATGCCGGCGTTGGTGAAGAGCAGGTTCGGGCTGTCCGGCATCAGCGAACTCGACGGCACGAGGGTGTGCTGCTTGGACTTGAAGAAGTCCAGGAACGACTGGCGAATTTCTTTGCTGGTCATAGCGGCTCGGACGGCCGGGTGGCAGTTGTGCCCCCGCGCCCCGAAACAGGCGGGCAAGGTAGTCAAGAATCGCAATGTCAGGCGAGCGGAAGTTTTGCGCCGAAGCAAGCCGCAAGGTGTGCGTCTCTGGCGTCACGGTTGGGTTGGCAACGAGGCCGGGCGCAGAGCGGCTCGTGGCGGCGCGGCCGACCAACACGGAGAATTCTGGATGTTGGTGCTATTGTTCGGCTTAGGTGTCGCGCCATATGCGCAAATGCTTATTGGCTTTCGGGCCCGCTCTGCCCATGCTCTTGCGCATCGAACTCACGCAAGCCGTTCGGTCGGGGACACGGGTACGGCACTGCCGGCTTGGCGAGATGCGACCTCACCGTCCAGCATCTTCCCCGCTCGGGTCCCCCTGCTCCGCACCTGCCCGGGTTGAAAGGGCCGGGGCGGTTTTGGCGTTTGCAGGCGGCCAGTTGCCAGGCCGGGCGCTGGCAACGAGAACGCAGACAGGAGGTTCGCCGAGTCTGTGCCGAGACCGCCGTGCCGCGATTAGCCATCTCGTAGCTTTGAGAAGGACCGGTTGCTCGCGGTTGGGGTGGCGTTTGGACCAGCGTCCAGGCGTGGCGCGAGGCCGTTTAGGCAGACTGTGCACATGACGCGCCGAACGTGATCGGTTGCCTTCCGCATCAGCCTGATCTACGTGGGATTTGCCGCCACGTGGATCTGGTTTTCGGACCGCGCAGTGGAGGCGTTTGTGTCTGACCCGCACTCGATTTCTCAATGGTCGATTTACATGGGGTGGGCCTTGGTGGTCGTGACCGCGTCGCTGCTGTACGCCGTTCTGCACCGGCAATTGCAGCGTTCCGAGAAGGAAGCCCACGCACGCCGACAGGCAGTGGAATCCCTTACCGAGTGTGATCTGCACTTGAGCACGATCCAACGGACCGCGCTGGACGGCTTCTGGCTGATTGACCGCGCGGGACGCTTTCTGGAAGTAAACGAGACTTTCTGCGCAATGTTGGGTTACCGCCGGGACGAATTGTTGCGGATGCGCATTGCCGAGATCGAGGACCTCGAGAAGGAGGCGGACATCGTGGCGCGCGTAGCCCGCATCGCGCGCAAGGGGTGGGACCGGTTCGAGACGCGGCACCGGCGCAAGGATGGGCAGGTGATCGACGTCGAGGTGAGCGTAAGTTACTCGAATTGGGCTGGGGGGCAGTTCGTGTGCTTCTGCCGGGACATCACCGAGCGCAAACGCGCGGAGCGGTTGATGCAGCAGCAGAAGTTGCTGTTGCGCGAGGCGGGGGAGATCGCGCACGTAGGCGGCTGGGAGTTCGATCCGGCCACCCTCCAGGGGACCCTGGACTGCGGAGTGCGCCCGAATCCACGACCTGGAAGCGATCTCAGATGCCTCCACGCAGGAGGGGCTGAGCTTTTTTCAAGGCGAGCATCGCACCCGGATTGAAGCGGCAGTCAAGGAGGCCATCGAACACGGCACGCCTTACGATCTCGAACTCGAGCTCGTCACGCCCAAAGGCAACCACACCATCTCGCCCATCGTGGACGGGGCCGGGCGCACCACTCATTTCCTGGCGGTCAAGGAGGACATCACCGCCCGCAAACAAGCCGAGGCCGAGCGCCAACGACTGGAGGCACAATTGCGTGCGGCCCAGAAAATGGAGGCCATCGGCACGCTGGCCGGCGGCATCGCCCACGATTTCAACAACATCCTCGGCGCCATCCTGGGCAACGCCCAATTGGCCGCCACGGAGCTGGAGGCCGGCCATCCCGTCCGGGAATTCCTGGACGAGATCGTCAAGGCCAGCCGGCGGGCCAAGGATTTGGTGAGGCAAATCCTCGCCTTCAGCCGCCGACAACCCTCGCACCGGAAGGTGACGGCGCTCCAGCCCGTGGTCGAGGAAGGTCTGCACCTGCTCCGCGCCGCCTTGCCGGCGAAGGTGGAACTTGTCCCTTCGTTGGATCCTGATACGCCGCACGTCCTGGCGGACCCGACCCACATCCACCAAGTGGTGGTGAATCTGGGCACCAATGCCTGGCACGCGTTGGAGGACCGGCCGGGCCGGATCGAAATCGGCCTCCGGGGCGTTACCGTGGATCCGGGCGCCGATGGCGAGATCGCCGATTTGCGCCCGGGCCGTTATGCGTGTCTGTCGGTCACCGACAACGGCCGCGGTATGGACCCGAAGATCCTGGAACGAATCTTCGACCCGTTTTTTACGACCAAAGCCCCCGGTCAAGGCACGGGTCTGGGCCTCGCGGTTGTGGACGGGATCGTGCGCAACCATGAGGGCAAAATCCGGGTGACCAGCACACCCCGTCAGGGAACAAGCTTTCGGATCTACTTGCCCGCGGTCGCGGCGGTCGCGGCGGGACACCCGGCCGAGCTGGCTTTGCCCCAGGGCCAGGGGCGGCGCGTGCTTTACCTGGATGACGAGGAGCCGCTGGTGCAGGTCACCACGCGGCTGCTCCAGCGGCTGGGCTACCAGGTGGCGGGGTTCCAGCCGGGTGGCGGACGCACTGGCGACGTTCCGGGCGGACCCAAGCATTTCGACCTGGCCATTGCCGACTTCAACATGCCCGGGCAAAATGGGCTGCAAGTGGCTGCCGAACTCCTGGCTCACCGGCCGGAATTGCCGGTCGTGTTGTGTTCAGGCTACCTCACTGATGATCTCGAAGCCGAAGGACGTCGGCTTGGCGTGCGCTGTTGGCTCTTGAAACCGACCCCGATCGAGGAGTTGGGCAGAACGCTCAATCGACTCTTGATGAACCCTGAGAAACGATGAACGAACAACCTTGCGTTCTGGTCGTGGATAACGACGACGCCCTGCGCTTGGTCATCCGCCGCACCCTGCAATCGGCGGGTTACCGCATCGCCGAAGCCGCCGGCGGGCGCCAGGCTTACCGGGAGATCGGCCGCCAGCGTGTGGACCTGGTGATCACAGACATCATCATGCCCGACACCGAAGGCATCGAGTTGATCCTGCATCTCTGACGGGATTCTCCGCGCCTGCCCATCCTCGCCGTCTCCGGCGGCGGCCGGATCTCGCCCGAGGACTACCTCCTGTCGGCCCGACGCTGTGGCGCCACCAGCACCTTGACCAAGCCCTTCGAAGTGCATGAACTGCTGACGCAGGTAGCCGCACTTCTCCCCGCGCAAAGCACGCCGGCGGTTGAAGTCGCGGCGGAACCGGCCGTGGCCATCATGTGCCCTGACCCGACGCGCGCTCCAGCTCTGCGAGACGTCGGTTGACCTCTTCGAGTTCGTGGCAAAGCGCCGTGGCCACCTCTTCGGCGGTGACCGGCGCTTGTTTCTCGAGTTTCCGGACCAGGTCGGACAGTTGAATTCGTTCGGTTCTCCGTTCGACCTTGGTGGTCTGGGTCACCTCCGCCTCGCGTGAGTAACGCTGGTCGAGCAGATCCAGCGCTTGGAGACATTGGGCGTGCGTCATGGCCATGGGATCCGCGGCCTGGCCGGTGGGAGTGGCCGCACCCGCGGGTAATCCCGCCGAGGACTGGGTGACCTGGCGGATGGCGGCCACAATCTCGCCGTCCAGGAACTCCTTCCGGCCGGTGGCGGTCTGGGTCACGTTCCGCAAGTGAAACTCGAGCAGCACGGCGCCGAGGAGACTGAAGTGGGTCGCTTCCGCGCTGGTGATGGGCACAGGAACGAGTTCCCTCCCGACCAGTTTTGCCGCGTACGCAAATTTGCCGGACTCCGTTTTGCGCGGCATCCACTTGGATTCGTTGGCCAGCCGCGCGCGCACCGAACGCACGAGCTCGCGTTTCAACGCGGAGGTCAGCGCTGCCACCTGGGGCTTGTTTTGGTTCTCGATCGGCGCAGCCCCGGCTGGCGGCTCCGCCGCCAGTGGCGGGACCGGTGGGACGGTCGGTTTGGCTGCAGGCGCAGGCGCTATCGCTGCTGTTGGGACGGGTGCTTTCTCGGTGGGGGCCGGTGGGGCGGGGGGCATTGCGGGCGTCGGGATGGCCACTTCCCACTTGGGAATCGGAGCTGCGGTTGCCGGCGTAACGGTTGCGGCGGGAGCGACCGTTTTCGTGGGAGGCACCGGAGCGGTGGCTTTTTCGTGGACCGGCGTCGGCACCGGGCCCGGCTTCAGCACCGGTGCGGCGGGTTGGTGAGGCGAGGCTGGACGCGCCGACAGGGCCGGGGAAGGTGGCGGCGCGCTGGCGGCAGCGGCGCGAGTGGCCAGGGCTGGCGCTGGGGCGGGGGCCTTCCTGGCACCGATCAGGATGGCCGCGGGGATTTCTGCGGGGTTGTTCGACGGCGCCGGGATCAACAAACGTGCGCCGCAGGAAGGACAATTAACCTGCCGGCCGGTCGCGGCCAGGTCCGCTTTGATGTGTTGGCCGCAAGCTGGGCAGCCGAATTTGAACTCGCTCATGATGGCCAATTGTGAACGAACGCAAGGTAGGCGACACGCGAAAACCTTCCAATCTGGAGTGCCCGCCGGGCGGGAACGGTCGCACGGCCAGGCCGGCTTTAGGACCGCGCCGGTCTAATGCGCCGGTGGCAGAGGCGCAGAGGCACGGGGCAGCAAGGCGTCGGCAAACGCGGCGGCCCGGCGGTCGCCTTGCACCACTTCGTCGAAGGTCATCCGCAGGTTCAGACTCTCGCAGGACTGAGCCGAGTTGCCGTAACCCTGGGTGGCGGCGAGCTGGAACCATTTGTAGGCCTCGATCTTTGCCTCGCTGGCCGCCGGCTCTTCGCGGGTGAGACTCGCACGCTGGCACCGGACCGCCAGGTTAAATTGAGCACCCGCGTCGCCCAGTTCCGCCGCCTTGCGCATCCAGCGCGCCGCTTCGACGTCGTCCTGCGGAACGCCCTGGCCTTCGGCGTACATCATGGCGAGGTTGAACTGCGCCAAGGGATGGTCCTGGTCCGCCGCCCGCCGGTACCAGGTGGCGGCCTGGCTGAAGTCTTGAACCACGCCGTCGCCGCAACCGTATTTCAGGCCGAGACCGAACTGAGCCTCCGTGTCGCCCCGATCGGCTTTCACTCGCGTTTCCTTGAGATCGCTGCCGTGCGGGGTGCGGGCGAAAAAGGCCCGGTACCAAGGTTTATCCATGATTCTGACAATGGACCCTGGTGGGCCCAACGCAAGCGGCATTTTCTCCGGCCAGGCGGAAGCCCGCCGCGCGTCGCCCGTAGCGAACGGCTGCAGATGCCCAGGCGCGACAACGCCCGGCGTCGCCCAAACCGGCGCGTCAAGCTTGAGCGTGGCGGATTGCTTTTACGGGAATCGTCCCGGAAGCGACCTCGATGAATGCCTTGCCGTTCTTGACTCCCACGGTGCCGTAGCCGGTGGCCGCGGCGAGGAAGCAACGGAAGTCGCCTTTGACGCGCGGGTCGAGATGCAGCACTTGCTCCACCGCGTCGTAACGCGCGCCGCTCAAACCCTGTAACAGGCCGTACGAGGACATCGCCCGCGCGTACCAGTGCCCGCACTCGTATTCGTTGAACGGATTCCGAATGCGACCGTCGTAGCGGTCGCGGCAGACGCGCACGATTTCCAGACCCTCGTTGACGTGCCCCAACAACATCAGGTGCGACGCGACCTGGTATTCGATGCCGGTCCAGACTTCGTCCGAATAAACGAAAGGCAGCGAAAGCTGACCGCCCTTCGGCCACGAGCACAGCAACAGCCCGCCTTCGGCGCCGCACGCGTACGCCGGCCGTTGCGGGTTGGCGTGGGCCGTCAGGTCGCGCTTCAAGTTGTACTTGTGCACCGCCAACAGGTGGCTGGCCACCTTCTGCGCGTCCACCACGTGACCGGCGCCGCAGACCAGCGCGAGCCAGCAACCGAGCACGCCGTCGGAGAGACAGCCGGTGCCGTACTGGTATTTCGGGCCTTCCGTTTCGAGCAAGGCCCGCGCCTCCGGCGAGTAATTGCCGACCATGCTCTTCAAATTAGTCGGGTCGGCGGCCTTGAGGTTCTTCCACTCGATCTTTTGAATGAAATACTCGCCGTCGAATAGCTCGGTTTGCATCCGCGCCACGCCGGCCTTGAGAATTGCGGCGTAGCCGTCCACGTCGTCACCGAGCGCCCGGCCCATGAACGTGGCGGCCTGCAACGCGCCGAGATAAAAGCTCGTGCACATGCCGTCCGGCCCCCAGAACTCGATGTCGTACGTGTTGTGGTGCGGTTCTTCGAGCCAGCCTTTGTGGTCGGGATCCCAGGTCTTGATGCAGTAGTCGAGGCTTTGGCGGACCTTGGGCCAGAGCTTGCGCAGCCATTCGGTGTCGCCACTGATCCGCCATTCGCGAAAGACCTTCATGATCCCGCCCAGTTGGCCGTCCGAGGCGGCGTGAAAATCCGGCTCCAACGGCCGGATCGGCAGCGCCGCGCGAAACGTCTGGTGGCCGCGGGCGTCTTGCGAGGGACCGAACTCGGTCTCCCGCAACGTGCGCTCCAAGGCGGGAAACAAATGCGGGATTGCCTGCGCGTAATTCCAGACGTGCGTGCACGAGCCGTGGCAGCACCCGCTGTTGTCGCCGCAGCCTTCCCAGGCCCAGAGCCGGCCGTCGGCCTGACGTAGCACGGTTGGCGATTTCAGGATCGTGAGATTTGCCGCGATGGCCTCGAGCACTTCGGCGGGCAGGGTCGAGTCGTAAAAGCAATCGCTGAACCGCTGTGTGGCCGCGCGCAACGGCGCGTATTGGTCGCGCCAGTACGCGGTCACTTCGTCGATGTTCGCAAAGCGCCCCGCGTACCACGGTTTATATTCGCCGGTGACCGGCGGAGTTTCTTTCGCGTCCTTGCCGATTCGCAGGTTGGTGGTGCCGACGTGCCACGCGAAGCGCAACGCAATCGTCTTGGTCGCACCCGGAGCCAGACTGAACGGTACAAACAGAGTGGCGCCCGGCGCGGCGCCGCCTTCGGTCACGGGCGGGCGCTCGAAACAGCGGCCGTCGGCGATGTCTTTCCATGCGATGGTCAGCCCGTCCCACCAACCGCCGCGGAACCACGCGTGGTTCACCTGCACGGCGGGATCGTCCACCGTCGCGGTAAACGCGCCTTCTTCCCAAGCCTTGCCGTTCGCTGCGGCGCCCCAAAGCTTAAACCCGCCGGGCGCGGGTTTGATGCCCTGGGTGTTGCCACCCACGACCATGAAGTTCTTCGCCGACCAGGAAAAAACGGCCTCGATCGCCTGGCTGGTCTTGTTCGTGAACTGGTACTCGACCGCCGCCACGGGCAAGCTGGCGTTGTCCGCGTCGCCCGGCGTGAACGGGCTCCAGCCGGTCAACTGGCACAGGAGCGGCACGTCCTTGTCCGTGAGCGTCACGGTGCCGAACGGGAAGCGTGCCTGGAACTTCGCGGCGCGGAACCGCGGCAGACCGAACGACGTGCCGGCCGCGCCGTTGCCGGTGCCGGGTTGGCCGAACAGTTTCCAGCCAGGCACCGGGCCTTCGAGTACGCGCGCCACGTTGCCTTTGCCGCCTGCACCCTTCACGCAAATCGCCGCAAACGTAACCGGCTCGTTGAAGACTTGCGGTTGGTTCCGCAGCGAAACATGCGAGAGCGCGCCGGTGCCTTCGAGGCAGATCATGCCCGCGCCCATGCCGCCCATCGGGAACGCGACGCGGTTCAGTCGGTCGCCGGCGTACTCGGTGTTGTACCGCGATTTTCCACGGGTGCGGACGCTGGTGCGGGGCGCTGGCGGGGCGGCATCGGCAGCGGAGGCCAGGGGCGCGGCTCCAAATGCGGCGGCACTGGCGGCCGAGAGTTTCAGGAAATCGCGACGAGGGATCGGCATCTGGTTGGCATTCATGGTGTCGGCAGTGACTCTCAATTGGACGGCGAATGGGTGCAGTTCAGCGGCAAGGCGGGGGTGTCAGCCTAAAGCTTCAGCGGTTCGCAGGTGATGTCCACGAGCAGGTCGGCGGCAATCTTTTCCAAATCTTGCCGCAGCGCGGCCAGGTCGCACCCGGCGGGCAATTGGAGTCGCGCCTCGGCTTTGAAAAGCGTCTCGCCCGACATCGGCGCGCTGACGCATTCGGTGCGCAAATCCTCGACGTTCACGCCGCGGGCGGCCAGTGCGGCGGCAACCTGGCGGACGATGCCGGGCCGGTCCTGGCCCACCAGTTCGACCACTGCCCACTGGGCATCATTGGCGCGCGCGGTGGGTTCGTCGGCATAGACCTCCACCTTCAACCCCTGGCTGGCGAGGGCGGTGAGCGCCTGGGTCAAGGCTGCCCGTTGGTCCGTGGTGGTGAAGACGCGCACGATGCCGGCGAACTGTCCGCCCAGCCGGCACATGCGGGATTCGAGCCAGTTGCCGCCGTGCTCGGCGACGAGGCGGGCGACCTTTTCGACCAGACCCGGGCGGTCCGCGCCGATGACGGTGAGAACGAGCGGGAGTTGCATGCGCTTCTCGTAAGCTGGCAGGGCGTGGCTGGCAAGCAGTTAGCGCAGGCGTTTCGCTGCTCGCGGTGCGTAAACGACTTGCAAGGGAAGTTGCCGGCCTGGCCCGCTCATTTTCGGTCTAAGTGGCGTTCCGAGCGGGATCTGATTTTGCAGCTGGAAATTGCCCGCCCAACACGCGAAGCGACACGAGGGTGAAGCCGCGTCCGGTCACTTGCCGGCGGTCTCGTTCCAAGTCCACCGGTTCACCAACGGTTTGAGCCAGGCCTTCAGTTTTTCTGGGTCCTCCCAAACGCGGCCCGGCCCACCGTCGCCAAGTGCTGCGCGGCGGGATGCAAATCCAGCCGCTGGCGGGTCTGCGGAAAGCGGTCGTCGGCCAGCCGCCCGACCCAGACCGTCCCGTTGGCAATCACCAGCGCCCCGACCGGGCGCTTGGCTTGGCCGGCTCATGCCAGACGGTTTTCATGGACGCCAGCTTGCCCCGCCCTGCCAGAAACTGAGATGTGCCCGAAGTCGCACGGAAACGAAGAAGAAGCTTGCGCTGCGGCGCAAGACTTGGAGCATCCCCGGTTTTGCGTCGCGGGCCTTGCCCCGACCCCCGCCCGCGTGCCGTGCCCGCCGGTGGAATTGGACTCAGGAATGAAGAAGACAGAACCAAAACGCATTTTGCGGTTGGGCTTGCCCAAAGGCAGCCTGCAGGAAGCCACCATCGAAAAGATGGCGAAGGCCGGCTTCAACATCACCGTCAGCAGCCGCTCGTACATCCCGTATGTGGACGATCCTGAACTGGAGATCCGGTTCATTCGCGCCCAGGAAGTCAGCCGGTACGTCGAACACGCGCACTTGGACGCCGGCATTACCGGTCTGGATTGGATTCACGAGAACAACTCGAAGGTCCACGAGGTGGGCGAGTTCATTTTCAGCAAAGTCACCCGCCAGGCGGCGCGCTGGGTGCTGGCCGTGCCGGAGACCTCGCCCGTCAAATCCGTAAAGGACCTGGAGGGCAAACGCATCGCGACGGAGGTGGTGAACATCACCCGCGCCTATCTGCGCCGGAACAAGGTCAAGGCCGAAGTCGAGTTCTCGTGGGGTGCCACCGAGGTGAAAGCCCACGAAATGGTGGACGCGATCGTGGACATCACCGAGACCGGCTCGTCCCTCCGCGCCAACAAGCTCCGGATCGTGGACACGCTCATGACCTCCACGCCGCGGTTGATCGCCAATCACGACGCCTGGCGCGACGCGTGGAAGCGCGAGAAGATCGAGCGCCTCGCCTTGCTCCTGAAAGGCGCGCTGGAGGCGGAGGCCAAGGTGGGCCTCAAGATGAACATTGCCGAAAAGCACCTGGCCAGCCTGCTGGCGTCGCTGCCGGCGCTGCGCAATCCGACCATCGCCCATCTGAGCCAGCCCGGTTGGGTGGCGGTGGAGACGGTCATCGACGAGCACGTCGTCCGCGATTTGATTCCCCAGCTCAAGGCCGCCGGAGCGGAAGGAATTATTGAGTATCCTCTGAACAAGGTGGTATATTGACCCGCACGCAAAACCTATGGGTTCACTGAAAAAACGCCGGAAAGCTAAAATTAACAAACACAAACGGCGGAAGAAGCTCCGCCAGCATCGGCACAAGAAGCGCACCTGGCAGAAATAGCCGGGCCGGCGGCGGCGGTCGAAAAACGGAAATCAAGGGGCGCAGACACGCAGTCGTGGGCTGCGCTCTCTTTGCTGATATGGCGGGCACACACGCACGCAGGGGGTGGGTTTTATGGCTCGGACGGGCCGGGCTCGTCGGCGCGCTGTTCCTGACCGGCTGCGCTGGTGGCTGGCACGCCTCCGGTGCGCGGTCGTCCACCGCCGACAAACCCGCCGCGGCGGAGCCGAACGCGAGCACGGCGAAGATCAACCAGCGGGCGGACCTCTATGGCCACTTCGCCGCCGGGATCGTGTACGACGTACGGGAGGAACCGCGGAAGGCGGATGATGAGTTCAACGCTGCGGTGCTGGCCGACCCCAGCCAGGTGCAATTGGCGGTGGACCTCGGCCAGCGTTACCTCCAAAACCACGAGCCGGCCAAAGCCGTCGAAATCCTGTCCCGCGCGAGCCGCCAGCCGCACGCCGGCGGGCAGGTGTTCGGATGGCTGGGCGAGGCGTGTGTGCAGGCCAACGATTTGCCGGCCGCCATCGCCGCCTACCGCGAGGCCATCAAACGGCTCCCGCAGTCCATCGTCGGCTATCACGGGCTGGCCCAGCTTTACTTGCGGTCGAAGCAGACCAACGAAGCCTTGGGCGTGCTCGAGGCGGGAGCCGCCCAGAAGCGCGCCGGCGCAGCCTTTCTGGTGGACCTGGCCGGATTTCACATCGCGGCCGCGCGAACCCACCTGCTTCCCGCCGAGATTACCAAGCCTCGCGCGCTGGCGTTGCTGGATCGCGCGGCGCGGTTGAACCCCACGGAACCGCAGGTGTTCCAACGGCTCGCGGAAGGCTACAAAGCCTTGGGCGAGCTGAAGCGGGCGACTGCGCTGTACGAGAATCTGGTCCAAACCCACCCGCCCGACAACCCGACCGCGCGGCTCGCGCTGCACGAGCAGCTCTTCCAACTCTACATGCGCGCCGGCGACGCGACCAACGCCACGCGGCATCTGGAAGCGATCAAGGCCGATTACCCGAGCAACCCCCAAGTGCATTTGCTGCTGGGTGCCCTGTGTTCGGATGAGAAGAAGTTCGCGGATGCGGAACAACACTTCGAGACGGCCATCCTGCTCGATCCCTCGTTGGAACCGGCCTATTACGACCTGGCTGGTGCCCAACTCGCGATGCGCAAACCGGAAGCGGCCTGGGAAACCATCGAGAAAGCGCGTGCGCGCTTCAAGGTGGGCTTCCTGGCCGAGATGTACAGCGGCCTGGCGTTGGCGGCGGAGCAGAAGTATGCCGAGGCGCTCAACCATTACGGCGCGGCCGAACTTCACGCCAAGGTCAGCGAGCCGGAGCGGTTGAACGATTTCTTTTACTTCCAGGTCGGGGCGGCGAACGAGCGGGCCGGGCACTATGACGAGGCGGAAGCCGCGTTGCGGAAGTGTCTCGAGCTGGCCCCGGACAATGCCGAGGCGCTGAACTACCTCGGGTACATGTGGGCAGATCGCGGCGTGAAGCTCAACGAAGCCGAGACGATGATCCGCAAGGCCCTCAAGCTGGAGCCGGAAAATGGCGCTTACCTGGACAGCCTGGCCTGGATACTCCTCAAACAAGGCAAGGCCGCCGAAGCGCTCGATTTCCAACTTAAAGCCCTCAAGTTCACCGACCCGCCGGACGCGACGGTTTTCGATCACTTGGGCGACATCTACGCCGCTTTGGGTCGCCAGGCGGAGGCGCACGAAGCGTGGCAGAAATCGCTCGCGGTGGAGTCCAACCCGGTGGTCGCGAAGAAGCTCCAGCCCGCGACCGGCCCGCGTTAGCATGGACCGGCGTTTCTCCCGACATTTTTCCCGCGAAGTCGCCCGGGCGTTGCTGCCAGAAATCCGGGGCTGGCTGGCGAAGTTGCGGATGCTCCAACCCGTGCTGGAACAGCAAGAGCGCGGGCTGGCGCGACTGCTCGGCCAGGGACGCGATCTGGGCGGCGAACGCGTGAACGGCTGGTTGCGAACGTCGGTGGCATTGCAGAGCGTCGTGCGCGAGTTCGCGAACCGCCAGATTCAGGTCAAGGACGTCCAGCGCGGGCTGCTGGATTTTCCGGCCATCGTGGACGGGCGCGAGGTCTTCCTGTGCTGGGAGGAAGGTGAGGAAGCCCTCGAGTTCTGGCACGAACTCGATGGCGGTATTGCCGGGCGGGCCAGGCTTTGAGACCGGCTTGCGCGGACGCAACTACAGCCTACTTGGCTGCGACGGCCTTGACCATTTCCGCGACGAAGTCCGCGGTTTGCCACTCATTCCCCTTCAGGATTCGCTGAATGTGGCCCGTGGCATCCACCACCACCGTGCGCACGTTGTGGCTGAAGCCTTCGCCGTCGCGCGCGTAAAACGTGCCGAACTGTTCCGTGATGGCGTCGATGTCGATCATCTCGCCAGTGCAAAAGTTCAGCCACGCCGGATCGGCCCCGTACTGTTGCGCATAGCGGTGGAGCACCGCGGGCGTGTCGTACGCGGGATCGAAGGAGATCGCCAGCAAGTGCCACCGCTTTTGCGGCCCTGGTAGGAGTTGCTTCAACTGGGTCGTTGCCTCCGCGAACTGCCGTGATTGCCGCGGGCAAAACGTCGGATACGGACAGCGCGTGTAAAAGAACGTGAGGCCCAGCGCCTGGCCTTTGAAATCGGACAGGCGGACCGGCCGGCGTGACTCGGTGACGAACGGATAATCGGGCATCACGTCGCCTTCGTGGAGTTCATCGACGTCGCGGACGATGCGCACGCTGGGCACCTCGGGCTTTGCCGTGTCCGCCACGCCTTTGTCGAGCACTTTGATCTGGTCGATCCAGCCGTCGGTTGCCGTCACGTTCATCCGAAAGCTGACAGTGTCGCCGGGCGCGAGACCATCGAGTTCCTTCACGTCCTTCACGTCGAAGGGCATGGTCATCGCGGCCATGTAGCCGGGAATCTCCTCGTGTTTGATTACCACTTCGCGGTCGGCGGCGCGGACCTCCTTGACTACACCCCGGACCTGGAAGGTCTGCGGCGCGGCGGTATTGGTGATTGCCGTGGGTGCGCAAGCCGTCGTGCCCGGCGGCAGCAGGCACTGGCAGGAACCGGGCTTGTTGCCGCGGCAGGCGCTCAGCGCGAGGCCGGTCGCGACGGCGGCGAGTAGCAGAATTTTCTTCATGTCCATGACCTCAACAAAGCCGAAAGCGGCTTTCGCTCAACCACCGATGGAGCCGCCGGAGCTCGAATAGTTGCCAGGCCGCGGGGCACTTTTTGAAGCGGCGTTCGGCCGCGCGTGCAGGCTGCGGGCGCTTCACGGCCCAAAACCTGCTAGGCCATCGCGCGCGCGAGGCTGTTCCACCACGGATCGTGCAGGTCGGCGACGGGCGCGGACCATTCTCCCGCCGGCGTTTTCAAATTCAGCTTGTCGCCGCCAACGGTGCCGATCCGCGCCGCCGGGACGCCCATCAGTTTCGCCCGTTCCACAATCTTGGTGGCGTGCAGCGGCGCGCAAGTGATGACCACCCGCGAATGAGCTTCCCCGAACCACAGCGCGTCCTGGCGCGCCTTGGCTGGCGCGGAAACGCCGGGTGCACCGACTGCCGCGGGCGGCGCGACCAGCGGCGTCAAATCCACCGTTGCGCCGATCAAGCGCGGGGTGTTCCGGGCCAGGAGTTGGCTGAGGCAACTCTCCGCCAACGCCACTGCCAGCCCGCCTTCGCTGCAGTCGTGAGCGCTCTTGACGCCACCGGCCTGGATCAAGCCCAGCAACGTCGTGTGCAGCGTCTTCGCGGTTGCGAGATCGCAGGGCGGCGGCGAACCGGTCTTCTGGCCGCGGATGACCTGCAAATACGCGCTGCCGCCGAGCCCGTGCAACGGGTCGGCCGGATCCAGCGCCGCGCCCAGCAGGATGATGGCGTCGCCTTCGTCCTTGAACCACTGCGTGGTGATGTGCTCCGGTTTTTCGATCAGGCCAACCATTGCCACCGTGGGCGTGGGATCGATCGGGCCGGCCGGGCTTTGGTTGTAGAGCGAGCAATTGCCGCCGGTCACCGGCGTGTTCAGCGCGCGGCAGGCGTCGGCCAGGCCGCGCACCGCCTCGCGCAGTTGCCAGAACAACTCCGGGTTGTGCGGGTTGCCGAAATTCAGATTGTCCGTCACGCCGAGCGGCTGCGCGCCGGAGCAAACGAGGTTGCGCGCCGCTTCGACCACCGCCGCCTTCCCGCCCTCGTACGGGTCCAGATAGACGTAGGCCCCGCTGCAATCGCTCGTGATGGCGAGGAATTTCTCCGGGAAAGTGTCGCGCGAAGAAAGCGAAGTGGAAATACCTGCTTCGCCTCCTTCGCGCGAGACTGGGGGCAAGGAATCGGACTTGATGCGGACCACCGCGGCGTCGCTGCCGGGGCAAACCACGGAGCCGTCCCGGACCATGTGGTCGTATTGGCGGTAAACCCAATTCTTGGACGCGATCGTTGGCCAGGCGAGCAGCCGCTTCAGATCGGCGATCGGATCCTGGCTGTCGGGCACGCCGTCGAGGCGGAACGCCCGGACTTCCTGCAAATAAGCGGGCTCCTTCGCGTTGCGGTCATAGACTGGCGATTCGTTGGCGATGAGTTTGGCCGGAATGTCGGCGACGACCTGGCCGTGGTTTTTCACCACCATGCGGCCGGTGTCGGTGACGGTGCCAATCTCCGCCCACGGCAGGTCCCACTTGTCGAAGATGCGTTTGACCTCTTCCTCGCGGCCTTGGTGCACAATGATCAGCATCCGCTCCTGCGACTCGCTGAGCATGATTTCGTAGGGCGTCATGTTCGCCGCGCGCTGGGGAACCTTCGCCAGTTCGATCTCGATGCCGGTGCCGGCGCGGGCGGCGGTTTCACAAGTCGAACAGGTCAATCCGGCGGCGCCCATGTCTTGAATGCCGGCGACCGCGCCGGTGGCGAGCAATTCGAGACACGCTTCGCACACCAGCTTTTCCATGAACGGATCACCCACCTGCACCGCGCCGCGCTGCTGTTGGGCAGATTCGTCGGTCAGATCCTGCGAGGCAAAGGCCGCCCCCGCCAGGCCGTCCCGCCCCGTGGCCGGTCCCACATAAAAGACCGGGTTGCCGACGCCTTTGGCCGCGCCGCGGGCGATCTGATCGTGCCGCAGCACCCCCAGGCAAAACACGTTCACGAGCGGGTTGCCGGCATAGCTGGGGTCGAAATAGACCTCGCCGGCGAGCGTGGGAATGCCGAAGCAATTGCCGTAATGCGCGATGCCAGCCACGACGCCCCGGAAAAGCCGCCGCACCTCGGGATCGGCCAGGTCGCCGAAGCGGAGCGAGTCGATGGCGCACACCGGGCGGGCGCCCATCGTGAAAATGTCGCGAATGATGCCGCCTACGCCGGTGGCCGCGCCTTGGAACGGCTCCACCGCACTGGGATGGTTGTGCGACTCCATCTTGAACGCGATCGCCAGCCCGTCGCCGATGTCGATGATGCCCGCGTTTTCCTCGCCCGCGCCGACCAGAATCTGCGGCGACCGGGTTGGGAAGGTGCGCAGCAGCGGCCGGGTGTTTTTGTACGAGCAATGCTCGCTCCACATGACCGAGAAGATTCCCAGTTCGGTGTACGTGGGTGTCCGGCCGAGAATTTGCAGGATCTTGGCGTATTCCTCGGGCGTGAGGTTGTGTTTGGCAACCAGTTCGGGAGTGATGGCGGGTTCGGTCATGGATTGGTGAAACCGGCGGCGGAGCAGACGGTGCCGGCAAGCCGCGGTGAACGCGCGCGTTGTGCGGCGGACGCAGGCAGGTGAAGCGGCGCCCGGCGGAGCCGCTCGCGGTTGCCGGCATCGCGAATCATCGAGTCATGTGGCCTTCGGTCTGAAGCCGCGGATTGTGTCGCTCGCACCGGCCGGAGGTTAAGCACCCCGGCCGGTGAGCGTCAAATCCGCCATCCACCGGCGCTCAATCCCAGCTCAGTCGTAGCGCGCCATACACGAAGCGTCCCGGCCCCGGCAATCGTTGGCCGACTGCCACGTCGCTGCCAGTCACGCGGTTGATGCCGCCGAGATGGTCCGCGTAGAATTCGTCCAGGACGTTGTCCACACCGGCCTGCAGGGTCAGGCGGCGGGTGACGTTCCAGCCCGCGCGCAAGTTCATCAAGGCATAGCCGGGCGTGGTCGGTTCGCCGTTGTAGGCGGCCACCTCGTCCTGGCGCGCCACCAACACGCCTTCGATGCCGGCCTCGAAACGCTCGTTCCGCCACGTCAGGCTCACGCGCCCGCGCAGCGGCGCGATGCGGTACAGGTTGTCGTCGTCCTGGCAATCGCGGCCGCGCACGTAGCTCAACAGGCCACCGAGCGTGAATTGCTTCACAAACTCCCATTCCGCGCTGGCATCCACGCCGTACAACTCGGCGCGGTCCAGGTTCTGGTACTGAAGTACCGGCTGTTTGGTGGCGTCGAGGCGCGCGATCGGCCGGCCCTGAATGTAATCCTCCACCAACGTGTAGAACGGCGACACCTTTGTGTGCCAATGCGCCCCGTGCCAGTCGGCGGCGAGGTTGAACTGCCAAGCCGTTTCAGGATCGAGATCGAGGTTGCCCAGGTAAGTGCGGCCGTCGGCCTGCCCGGCGCTGGCGCTGAGCGGCGTCCACAAATACCGCTCGACCAGATTCGGCGCGCGGTTCTTGCGGGCGGCACCGATTTCATAGGCGCTGCCTTCGTTGGGCGTGAAACGCACGGCGGCGGTCGCGTCCAGATTCAAATCGTCGATCGCGTGGCGATTCGCATTGAAGGCGAGCGCGTCGGGTTTGGCGGCGGGAAAGTAGTTTTCGACCGGCCCGGTGTCGGCCCAGACGGCGTCCGCCCGCACGCCCAATAAGGTGTGCCAACGCGGTGACCAGTCAGCCTGCCATTCGGCGTACCCGCCCAGCCGGTCCCGGCTGCCGTCATTGATGGTAGTCTGGCGCATGCCGTTGTCGGCGTTTTGCTGGTAGGCGTCGAACTGGCTGTCATGGAAGTCCACGCCGAGCCGGTAGATGTGCGGTTCGACGGCTTTGACCGCACCGAGCGCAAAGCCCGTGTCGGCGCTTTCGGCGGGGGAGAACATTCGCATCGGCCCTGCTGGCCGTAACGAATAATTGTCCATCAAATGGTCGGTCTGGTGGTGGTAAACCCGGGCCTGCAGATTCGCGAAACCGAGATCGCCGTCGAAGGCCGCGCCGCCCTGGTAACCGTCGTCCTTGATCATGTCCATCGGCAGCGCCGGCGTGCCGGTGTCGCGCGTGCGGCTCAGGCCCGCCTCGGCGCTGATCACGCCGGCGGATATTCGGGCCGCGCCGCGCAATTCATGGTGCATGATGTCGTACCCGCTGTCGCGGACCCGTCCGCCGGGGAAGCGATAGTCGCCCGCGCCTTGGAACGAGCCATCGTACGCGACGCTGTACCGATCGTTGGCGATCCCCAGTGTGGTGGCGGCGGCCCAGCCGTCGTTCGCCGAGGAGCCGCTGCCAAAGACCTCGCCGAACGGGTGCCAGACCGCGTTGGTGCCGAAATGAGGCGGGGCCGAATCAGCCACGACCGTGCCGGCAATGCTGTCGCCGCCCAGGCTGACCGGCGTCACTCCGGGCACGACCACCAGTGCCGCGGCCTGGCTGGGCGCGAGGTAGTGTAGTGGCGGGTCCATGTGGTTCGGGCACGCCGGGCTGATCGTCATGCCGTTCACCAGCACCTTGACGCGATCGCCGTACAGGCCGCGAACTTGCGGGAGGCCGGTTTGCGAGCCGTTGCGGACGACCGCGACGCCGGGCATGTCCTCCAGCAATCGCGCCGCGTCCTGGGCGCGCGCCTTCTCCGCCACGGTCGGCGGCTTGGATTCCAGGCTCAGCGGTGACCAGTCGCGCGCCGGGTCGTTGTAGCCGATGACGACGACGCGCGGCAGCGCTTCCGGTTCACCGGGCGGTCCGGCGGGTTCAGGTTCCAGCGCGAACACCGCCCACGCGGTGCCCAGGCCGAGTAATGAGGCAGAGGTCAAAGACAGGGAGTTCATGGCTGTCAAAATCATTTCGGTTAGTTCAAAGACGGAACGGTTCGTCGGACCGGGCGGATGTTCACGCCGTCCGGTCGCGGTCAAATTCCAGTGACCGCCCTGTTTCTGGGACGCAATACCAGCCACGGCGAAGCCCGAGGCACGCCGCGTTTTCGAGGAGGGAGCGAAGCCAGGTTACGTCCGAACACACCGCGGCTGGAATGCGCGCCAGGCGCCAGCGCCAAGGTGGCCGGAACGCAGGTTCGAGGCTTGCGCTAAGCCAGCCGGGGAGGCGGCTTGGGAGGGGCGTGGGCGAAGGTGTGCCAGGCCGGGAGTGGCAGCGTGGGCAGCCAGTATTCGCCGGGCGGCCGGGCTAGCGGGCAGAGCACGGATTCGGGCAACGCGAGTTCGCGTTGGGAATCGAGGCCGAGAGCCGGTCTTTGCTTCTCTTCCTGCTGGCGGCCGCGCTGAACCGCGTGGCAAAGCGGGCAGGGGTGTTTGCCATCGAAAGTTTTGGCGAGCGCTTCGCCCAGCGAGTTGTCCTGGGAATAGCGCACCACCATGCTGCCGAAAGCGATGGTTTGCAGCACCACCCAGTGGCCGCCGCTGGCAAATAACACGGCGATCAGCGCCGCGCAGGTGCCGGCGTGCCGCAGCGCGCGCAATCCAAATGCAGTGCGCGACCGTCGGGGGGAACGGCCGCGCATCGCGGTGGCATCAGGGCGGTGCGTGGGCACGCAGCCGGTTTACCGGGCCCGGGCCTTGTCCGTCAAGGCGTCGGTGAACGCCAGCAGCGCGTCTGCTTCTTCGGGCTTGAGCTGCCGGTCGAGCTGGATGTAGGCCATCTTGGTCATCGTGTCGCGCAGGATCTTCTGGCTGCCGTCATGAAAGTAAGGCGCGGTGAGCGCGATGTTTCGCAGGCTGGGCACCTTGAACTTGTAGTCGTCGTCCTCGTCCTTGGTCACGACGGAGCGGCCTTTGTCGGGCGTTTCGTAGGCGTGGATCAGGCCGACTTTTTGGTAGGTGTTTCCGCCCAGCACCGGCCCGTTGTGGCAGGTGGTGCAGCCCACCGAGAGGAACAAGTCCAGACCGCGCAACTCCGCCGTGCTCAGCGCCGTGTCCGAGCCGTTCTGAAAATCGTCGAGCCGGTCGTGCGTGACGAGCGTGCGCTCGAAGGCCGCGATCGCCTCGGCCATGTGGTCGTAAGTGATCTTCTCCGCCGCGTCGGGGAAGGCTTTGGCGAAAGCCTCCTGGTACTCCGGCACCGCACTCAGCTTCTGGACCATCTCGGCGTCGGTCGGCATCGCCATTTCGACCGGATTCAGCACCGGCCCCTTGGCCTGTTCCTTCAGGTTCGGCGCGCGGCCGTCCCAGAACTGCGCGAAATGGAAGCCGGCGTTCAGGGTGGTGGGCGAGTTGCGCTCGCCGCGCTTCCCGAAGGCGCCCAGTGAGGTCGGCTGGTTGTCCACGCCGCCTTTCTTGCTGTCCACGACGTGGCAGGTGTTGCAGGACTGCGAATCGTTCTTCGACAGGCGATTGTCGAAATACAGCTTCCGGCCCAACTCGACGCGGGCCACGGTGTCATTTTCGCTGCCCGGCATCTTGTCCGGCAGGACGCCGAGTAGCTCTTTCGCTTTGGTTCGAAGGGCGGTGATCTGGGTTGGAGTGTAGGCGGCATCGGCCGCGTGCGCGAGCGTGACCGCAGCACACGCCGCCACGGTGGAAACGAGGAAGGCGTTCATGGTGTGTCGTTCTTGCTGTACCGGGTTGCCCAGATACCCTAAGCCGCGAACTCTGGCAACTGCATTGCATCCCTTGGCTTTTCCTGCGCGAATCTTGACCGGAGCGCAATACCTTGCCGAAGGCGGACGATTCGGCATTCTTTGCCGGGCCGGGTGCGGCGGCGCGGGACACCGGTGGAGAACCGGCCTTGTGCGCAAGTGCTGGAAGCAGGCTGCCCACCGGCCTTGAATCTCGCCAACCCGGCCCGGATATGACCAAACGCCCGCTACGCATTCACTGGCTTCAGCACGTGGCCTTCGAAGGCCTGGGCAGCATCGAACGCTGGGCCACGGCGAAAGGCCACGCGCTCAGCGTCACCCGACTGCACGCGGCCGATCCGCTGCCGGCCGTGGCCGGCTTCGACTGGCTCATTGTCATGGGCGGCCCGATGGGCGTCCGCGACGAAGCCACGTTTCCCTGGTTGGCCAACGAAAAACGGCTGCTTCGCGAAGCGCTCGCCGCGGGCAAGACCGTCCTGGGCATCTGCCTGGGCGCACAGTTGCTGGCGGAGGCTCTCGGTGCCGAGGTCCACCGGAATGCTCACCGTGAAATCGGCTGGTTTCCCGTCCGGCTCCAGACAGGCGCGGAGACGCACCCGTTGCTGGGCGGCTGGCCGGCCGAAGTCGAAGTGTTCCATTGGCACGGCGACACGTTCATTGTGCCGCCTGGCGCTGTGCTGCTGGCGCGCAGCGCAGCTTGCACGAATCAAGCATTCGCCCTCGGTGAACGAGTGCTGGGGCTCCAGTTCCACCTCGAAACCACCCCCGCCGCTGCGCGCGCGCTTATCGAGAATTGTGCCGGCGACCTGGCGGCCGGTCCGTTCGTCCAGGATGGCGTAACGTTGTTGGCGTCCACCGAACGCTTCGATCGCATCAACGCGTTGATGCAACGAGTGCTGGAGAGTCTGGAGGCGGCTTCGATGGGAGCGGACTGAGCGGGTTCCGCTCTTTACGAAAAGCCGATTGAACACCCCGGAGATCGGCCTTAGCTTGGCGGCGTGGAAACAGAAATCGTTTTGAATGTGAAGGTGAAACCGCTGGAGGAGGGCGGCTTCGTCGCGACCAGTTCCGATCTGCCCGGCCTCGTGGTCCAAGGGCGTACACGCGTCGAGACCTTGGAACTGGCCCAAGCCAATGCCCGCATCCTCATGGAGGTTTACCTGTCCGAGAAGCTGCCTTTGCCGCCCGCCTTGCGCCGGATCTTCAAACGCAAGCCCAGGACGATGACCCTGCCGCTGCCCATCGCACTCCCCGTCTCCGCATGAGTCGGCTGCCGGCGATCAAGTACCGGGACGGGTGGCCTGCCTGCGCCGCCGCGGTTTCGAGTACCTTCGGCCCGGCAAGGGCAGCCATGAGTTTTGGATCAATCGCGAGACCGGCAAGGTCACGATGGTTGCCTGTCATCCCGGCGACATTCCGCGCGGAACCTTGCGCGCCATCATCACACAAACCGGGCTGACGACGGAAGAGTTTTTGATGTGACTCCGTTCCGTCGCCGGCCGGGCACCAGTGGCCCACCCAGTGCAGGGGGCCAGCGGCGAGGGGCTGGTGCTCTCGTCCCTATTTGCGATAGCAACAACACGGGGCAGACTACCCCTCTGTGTCAAGAGTGAGGTCCGATGACTTTACGACAAAGCGGTGGGGATCCGCGTCGTCCTGGAAGATCGGCTCGCGGCGGTCGCCGCGAGGCAGGACGTGGTGAATCGCCCCCGGATCCTCGACTCTCAACTGGCGGGCCATGCCGGGAGAATGGCCACCACCACCTTGATTTTCAATATCAAGCACTGTAGAGCATTAAGCGTGAGCTGGCGCTGGAGTGAAACGTGGTTATCCGGCAGGCGGGTGAGTAGTTTGAGGTGTGACCACAAACCTCAATCCTCAACCCACCGGAGAACCCCTATGAAGATCCTGGTCGGAATTGACCTGCACAGCAACAACGCCCTCTGCGGCCTCATGGACGAAAACGGCCGCCGCCTCGTCCACAAGAAACTGCCCGGCGATCTGGCCGCCATCCTCCAACTGCTCC
>JAKANS010000247.1 GCA_021823625.1 bacterium
GTGGATTCCCAAACGCTGTCCGGCCGGCTGATCGTGGTGGAAGGCGCCGACGGTTCCGGCCGCTCCACGCAGATCGCCCGGCTCGTCCACTGGCTCGAAGGCCAGGGCCATCCCACTGTGCAGGTCGGGCTCAAACGCTCAACGCTGGTCAGCGAGGAACTGGAGCGCGCCCAGCAAGGGAACATTTTGAGCCGGACGACGCTGAGTCTATTCTACGCCACCGACTTTGCGGACCAGCTCGAGAACGTGATGCTGCCCGCGTTGAAATCCGGCTTCATGGTGCTTGCGGACCGGTACATTTATACGCTGATGGCTCGCGACCTGGTGCGCGGGTTCGACGAGCGTTGGCTGCGGAACCTGTACGACATCGCGCTCGTGCCGGACGCGGTGTTTTACCTCCAGGTGTCGCCGGAGGAGCTGGTCCAACGCACGTTCGCCAAGAGCCATTCGCTCGATTATTGGGAAAGCGGCATGGACCTGGGTCTGTCGCGGGATATGTTCGACAGTTTCGTGCGTTATCAACGCCTGATGGCCGAGAAATTCCAGCACCTGCAAAAGATCTACAACTTCACGATCCTCGACGGCAACCGCTCGATCGACGAGGTCAACCAGGAGCTAAGGCAGAAAACCGAGTCCGTGCTCGCCGGCTGAGCTCGAGGCCGCGGGCAGCCACCCCCCAACCCAGCGCAATCGCATGGCCGAAAGCAACAAGGACTTCATCATGGGTGTGGACCTCGGCGGCACCAAGATTCTCGCCGGGGTGTTCGACGACAAACTCGAGTGCCTGGGCCGCGCCAAGAAGAGCACCAAATCCCAGCGCGGTGCCGAGGCCGTGGTGGAGCGCATCGCCGCCTGTGTGCTGGAGGCGATCGACGAGTGCGACCTCCAGCCCAAGCAGATTCGCGGCCTCGGTATCGGGGCGCCGGGCGCGTGCGACCCGGAGACGGGCGTGGTGCGGTTTGCGCCGAACCTGGTCTGGAAAAACTTCCCGCTCAAAAAGGATCTCGAGAAGAAACTGAACATTCCGGTCTTCGTCGAAAACGACTGCAATATCCAGACCCTCGGCGTTTACGAGAAGGAACTGAAGGCCAAGCCCAGGCACCTTGTTGGTATCTTCCTGGGCACGGGCATCGGGGCCGGCATCATCATCGACGGCAAGCTCTACGCAGGTTTCAACCGCACCGCCGGCGAGATCGGGCACATGGTCATCGAAGTCGGCGGCCCCAAGTGCGGTTGTGGCAACAAGGGTTGCTTCGAGGCGCTGGCCAGCCGGACCGCGATCTTCAAGCGCATCGAAGCCGCCGTGAAAGACGGCCAGAAAACCGCGCTCACGGAGATGCTCGGGCCGGACCTGGAAGACATGCGCAGCGGCAACCTCCGCAAGGCTCTGAAACGCGGCGACAAGCTGACCGAAAAGATTGTCGAAGAAGCGGCCGAGTACACCGGGATCGTGGTCGCCAACATCATCAACTTTCTCAACCCCGAAGTCATCGTGATCGGCGGCGGTGTCATGGACGCGCTCGAGGACGATATGATGGCGGTGATCGTTGAAACTGCGCGCGACTACGCGATGCAAGGCACCGACACCGGCATCGAGATCATGGCCAGCAAGCTGGGCGACGACGCCGGCATCACCGGTGGCGCGGTTCTGGCCCGGCGCTTGACCAAGTAGCCACCCGGTCGGGACGGGCGACGCAGCCGTCAATCCCCGTTCTTGTTCCGCTGCTCGGCAAAGAAATCGCGCAGCATCCGGCGGCAAACCTCGAGCTGCACGCCGCCAGTGATCGCACAGCGGTGGTTCAACGTGGGAAATTGAAGCAGGTTCAACGCGCTGCCCGCCGCCCCGGCCTTGGGATCGCTCGCGCCGAAAACCACCCGCCCGATGCGCGCATGGACGATCGCGCCGGCACACATCGGGCATGGCTCTTTGGTGACGTAGAGTGTGCAGTCGTTGAGCCGCCAGTCGCCGACCGCGGCCTGGGCCTGCGTCAGCGCCAGCATCTCGGCGTGGGCGGTGGCGTCTTTGAGCAACTCCACCTGATTGAACGCGCGCGCAATCACGCGGCCTTCGCGCACGATCACCGCGCCGACCGGCACCTCCCCGGCGGCGAAAGCGCGGCGCGCCTGCCGCAGCGCTTCGGTCATGAAATGGTCATCGCTGTGCAAATCGACGACGGGCACCAGCGCATCAAGCTTCTGGTCCGGCAAGTGCGTTTGCGAAGCGGCTGGTTCACGCGCGGGCGGGCGCGGCGCGGCGGTGGATTCCTCGACCGTCCAATCGTTGCGACCGTCCGCGTGCGTGTGACAATGCGCCGCGAAGAAGCCGCCGCGGTGCCGCCAGAACAGCGGCCAGATCATTTCGCGGTCGGTCTGCGGCAGCGACAGGTCACCCAGCGCGGCGCGCGGAAAGAAAGCGAACCGGCCTTCGCGAATCGGCGGCGGCAATTCCACGAGGCGACGCTTCACCTCGAACAGGAACATCAACCAGTGCGCCTGACCTTGGTAACCGTGTTCGCTGATGATGCCGGTCAGATGCAGGTCGGCGGGCGTCAACGCCACGCCGATCTCCTCGTGAGCTTCGCGGCACGCGCAGGCGTAAGGCGATTCGCCGGCCTGCGTCTTCAGCTTGCCGCCGCACGGGCTCCATTGCCCGAGGTTGGGTTCCTGCGCGCGTTCGAGCAGGAGCACTTCGTCGCGCGCGCTGAAACCGTACAACAGCGTCGAGATTTTGAACGGGAGCGCCATCCTGAACAGGTCAAGCGCCAGTGCGGGCGGCCGCGCGCGCCCAGGCATCGGCTTCGAGTATTTGCGCCAGGTTTGGGTGCGCCACCGCTTGGTGCCGGTCCATCACGCGCGCGACGGTTTCGCTGATGCCGGGAAACCCGATGCGCCGCTGGCAAAATGCCTCGACCGCCACTTCGTTCGCCGCGTTCAGCACCGCCGGCATGGTCCCGCCGACTTCACCCGCCCGGCGCGCGAGGTTCAACGCCGGGAAGCGTTCCGGGTCCGGCGCTTCGAAGCTGAGGTTGCCAATCTTCGCGAAGTCGGTCTGGACACGCTCGCTGTTGACCCGCTCGGGATAGGTCAGCGCGTATTGGATCGGCAGGCACATGTCGGGCGTCGAGAGCTGCGCCAGGATCGAGCCGTCCACGAATTCGACCAGCGAGTGGACCACGCTCTGCGGATGCACCACCACGCCGACCCGCGCCATTTCGACGTCGAAGAGCCACCGCGCCTCGATCGTTTCCAGGCCTTTGTTGAACAGCGTGGCGGAGTCGATCGTGATCTTGTTGCCCATCACCCAGGACGGATGTTTGAGCGCGCGTTCGACGGTGATCGCGGCAAACTCTTCCCTCGGCGTGCGCCGGAACGGTCCGCCCGAGGCGGTCAACCAGAGCCGGCGGACCGAGGCGGGCGGTTTGCCGTCGAGGCACTGGAAGATCGCCGAGTGCTCGCTGTCCACTGGCAACACGCGCACGCCCTGCCGGCGCGCCTCTTCCATGACGATTTCGCCCGCCATGACCAGGATTTCCTTTGAGGCCACGGCGATGTCCTTGCCGGCGCGAATGGCGGCCAGCGCCGGTTGCAGACCCGCGGTCCCCACAATGGCGATGAGCACGATGTCCGCGGAAGGCAGGGTGGCGAGTTTCAGCAAGCCGTCGTTGCCGGCGAGCACCTGCGGGCTTGTGCCGAACGCGCGCTGGAGTTCGCCCGCCCCGGCCGTGTCATTGAGGGACACTGCTTCGGGCCTGAACTTCTGCGCCTGCTCGAACAGGAGTTGGGCGTTGTTGCCGGCGGCGAGGCCGACGATGCGAATCCGGTCCGGCAGGTCTTCGGCCACCTTGAGCGTGCTGGTGCCAATTGAGCCGGTGCTGCCGAGCAAAACGACGTTCTTCATGATTTGGACCGTCAGCCAATTCCGCCCGCGTCGGGCACGTCACGGCCCCGCCGCGCGCGCCGCCTCACCACGGGTGGGTCAGGACGTGGCGCAAGTATAAGTACATCAACGGGGCGTTGAACAGGATGCTGTCGATCAGGTCGAGGATGCCGCCGATGCCGGGAAACAGTCGTCCGGAATCCTTCGCTCCTGCTTCGCGCTTGAAAAGCGACTCGATCAAGTCGCCGATTACCGCGCCCACCGAGAGCACCAACCCGAGCGCCACCGCGTGCCAGCCGTTCATCCCGGCCAGATGCGCGCCAGCCAGTGACGCAAAGGCAACGCTGGCGCCGGTCGAGAAGGCCAGGGCCCCGGCAAATCCCTCCCAGGTCTTTCCCGGGCTGATTCGCGGGATCATTTTGTGCCGGCCGCACAGCGAACCAATGGCGTAAGCGCCCATGTCACTGAACTTGGTGACGACCAGGAAATAGACCAGATACAGCCGGCCTTCGACGCCGGGGAAGAAGTTGATTTTTTGGACGAAGTTGAGCAGCCAGGGCACGTACATCAGGCCGAAGAGCGTCGTGGAAATGGCCAGCAGGCCGGCCTGGTTGGCGCGCGAAAAGAACTGCCGCAGGCAAAGCCCCAGCACGAAGATCACCAGAAAGCCGGTCTCGAAATCGTTGGCTTTCGACGGCAGTGTCAGCGGCGAGATCAGGCCGGAGAAATAAACGAACGTGCTGCCGATGAGCAGCAGCCCGCCAAACAAGCCCCAGCCGCGGAAGCAGACCAGGCCGCGCTGGCGCACCAAGCCGTAAAACTCCGCCAACCCGGCGCCCGCCAGCAACATCAACACCCCCACGAAACATACGCCGGCGACGATCCGGTTCGGCGCGAACAGGGCCGCGACCACCACGGACCAGAGCAGGATCGAGCTGCCCAGCCGCCGGAGAAAGACGGTGGACTTGGAGGGGGTTCGGGCGGGCACAATCCGCGGCTCGGTCACGACGATGGAAATAGCGGCGGCGCCGTGCCAAGTCGAGCCTGCAATCCGTGGGGTTGTCTGGCAGGCCAACCCCGGACCTGCTTGCCGTTCGCTTCACTGCGGGAGCCAGTAAGTGCATCGATGGGCTGCGTCCACCGCCCGCGCGCGAGCCCAGCCCTTCCTTCGGCGTACCGGACGGCACGCCGGGCAAGGCCCAAACCACCCAAGTCGGTCTCTACGGCGTGACCGCCTGGAATTCCGGTTCAGACTATTTCCCGGCCGAACACATCAACATCTTCCCGACCGGCGCGAACAAGTAGCGCACGTGGCCGGCCTGAGGGCTCTGCAACGTCGAGCCGCTCCTTCGGGGGCGGCTTTTCCTTTTGTGACGAGGCACGGCCGCGGCGGATCGTCGCGAGTCAGCCAGCGGGTTCAGATGTGAATGGCCGTTAGTCAAGCCTTGGTAGGCTTGCGGTACCGGGGCCCGAACACGGTGTTCAAGGAACTCTACCAGCGCGTGGCTTCCGGCAAGGAAGCCGAGCGCGTTATCAAGGCCTGCGGCGCGAAAGATTATCAGAAACAGCTCGCCAAGGAACTCGGCAAAATCCGTGATTCCGAGATGTGGCGGGCCGGTGCCGCAGTGCGCGAGCTTCGGCCGAAGGAAGCCAGCAAGGCCATCGCCAAGGGCGTCAAGGGCGTGGGCGGTCGCGCCACGAATTGACGCCTCGCCCCACTCATTCAATTCCACGAAGGGCGCCCTGCGGGCCGCCCTTTTTGTTCTGGACCGATGCCGCTGGCGATTGTGGCGACGCAGCCGCCCCGGATGCGTCCCGGAGATGAAGGCAACTCCGGTAGGGCGAGGCTCCGGCCGAGCCCAGCAATCTCAACCGCCAAGACGCCGAGGCGCGGAGGTTGGATTTGGAAGCTAGGAAGACCGGAAACCAAAGCCCTGGCTCCGCGGGAGCGTCGCCCTACCGCGGCCAGGTAGGGCGGGCAGTCCTCTGCCCGCCGTTGATCGCGGAGGCTTTGACGGCGCGCACGGAGTGGCGCGCCCTGCCACGTCTCGCCGCCCCACCGTGGAACTGCCACGGAGTCCCGGAGACACTGGGGACCAATCAGGAACTCAAGAAATCAGGAACCACCTTCCGGGCCTTCCGGCTTTCCTGATCTCCTCATTCACGCTCAGCGCCTCCGTGGCTGGAATTGCGGGGCTCGACGGGAGTCTGGCCTCACCGTTGGAATCACAACCCGCTGAGCGAGCCGCGCGACAAGACTGTCCGGCTCGTGGGGCGGCAATCCGTTCACTGAAAACTCGGATACGCGCCAGTCCGTCATCGGCCGTTCCGCGTCATTGACCGCAAATGGAGTCCTCCGCACGCTCGCGCCCATGCTTGAGCCTGCTTCGCTCCGTGGATTCCTCGAAAGCCAGATGCCCGCCGCGCTCGACCTGTTGCGCCGCATGGTCGGCATCAACAGCTTCACCGAAAACCTGGACGGCGTCGCGCGCCTGGCGCGGCTCACGGCGGAGGGCTTCGCCCCGCTGGGCTTCAC
>JAKANS010000072.1 GCA_021823625.1 bacterium
TCGACGGGAAGAGGGGAGGTCTGCACCAAACCGGATTGGGCACTCCTCAACCCCAAAACCCCAAGAAATCTGCGCCCCCTGCCCCTGAAAAAAGTCAAACCTCGTTCCAGTTGCGAAAGTCGGGCTAGCGGCTGGCGGCGCGTCCGCTGTCGGTCCGGATTTCCACGATGTCGTGCGGGGCCGCCTCGCGAATACCGGCGACGGTGACCCGCGTATAACGCGCCTTGGCGCGCAACTGACCCAGATTCGCGGCGCCGAGGTAGCCCATGCCGGATTGGATACCGCCGATCAACTGGGTGAGCACGTCGTCCACCGAACCGGCGGCCTCTTTCAGGGCTTCGACGCCCTCGGCGGCGATTTTCCGCGTGGCATTCTTGGCGTGGCCGTAGCGAGCGGCCGCACCCGCTTTCATCGCCGCCAGGCTGCCCATGCCCCGGTACCGTTTGTAGAGTTTCCCGTCGATTTCCAGAACCTCGCCGGGCGCCTCGGTGCAGCCGGCGAACAAGCCTCCGCACATGACTGCGTCGGACAGTGTGAGCGCCTTCACGATGTCGCCGGACTTGGTGATGCCGCCGTCGGCGACGATGCTGACGCCGGTTTTCTGCGCCGCGCGGAAACAGACGTAAAGCGCCGTCAATTGCGGAATACCCACCCCGGCGACGACGCGGGTGGTGCAGATCGATCCAGGCCCTTGCCCGACCTTGACCGCGTTCGCTCCACAAGCGGCGAGAAACTCCACCCCGGCCGCGCTGGTCACATTGCCCGCCAGGATCGGCAGGTCCGGAAAGGCTTTCCGGATCATCCGCACGGCTTCGCCCACACCGGCGCTGTGGCCGTGCGCTGTGGAGACCGCCACCAGGTCCAGCCCGCGCTCCACAAGGTGACCGACGTGCGCGAGCAGATGATCGCGGTCCAACTCACCGAACGCGTTGCGTGTGGCCGACACCGCCGCGCCGCAGAGGAGGCGGAATTTCGCATCCCGCGCGGGGCGGAACTGCGCGTTACGCTCCTGCGTGATGCGCTCGATGTCGCTCATGGTGAACAGACCTCGCAGGTTGTCCTCGCCGTCCACCACCAGGAGCTTGTGAATGCCCGGGTGGTCCGTGAAAAAGCGATCCGCCCGCGCGATCGGATCCGCGCCGAGCTCGCTTTGCAGGATGGTGTGGACCTGGGCGCGGGGGGTCAGCGCCTCGCACACGGTGCGGCGGGCGTAGCGCGGCTTGACCACGTGGCTCGAGAGCAGGCCCACCAGCTTGCCCGCGTCGTCCACGACGGGAAAGGTGCTGAAGGCAAACCGGCGCTCGTCCATCATGGTGAGCACGTCGCCGATGTACTGCTGGGGAGCCACCTTGATCGGTTCCTGGATGAGGCCGTGGACGTGGTTCTTGACGCGGCTGACTTCCGAGAGCTGCTGGCGCTCGGTCATGTTGTAATGGATGACGCCCAACCCTCCATTGAGCGCCATGGCAGTGGCCATGCGCGACTCGGTGACGGTGTCCATGTCGGCGGAAACGATCGGGATGTGCAGGTGCAGCCGTTCCGTGAGCTGGGTGTCCAACTGCGTGTCCCGCGGAAGGATGTCCGAAAACAACGTGGCCAGGCTCACGTCGTCGTAGGTTAAGGCGGTGCCATGTTGGGTGGAAAAAAACGCATCCGCCGGCTGGTAGAACTGGTCGTCGAGGTCGGAAAGCGGTAGCGAGTTTGCCATGTCGAATATTGCCAGAGCCCTCGCGCGGCTGGCAAGCCGGAACCATGCGGGGAGGCATGTGTCAAAAACTGTCGCAATTGCGACACAATATGTGACAGGTTGCTTACTTCAAACCTCGCTCTGCGGGGCAAAGAATGAAAACAAACCCGCTGAAAACTCTTCCCGGTCAAGGACTCTTGGCCAGACCGGGCTCGCGCTAGAAATCCGGGTGGACAAGGCGTCACCGCCCAACCAGATTGGTTTGCATGTGCGGATGAAAACGCCCGACCCATCCGATCCGCTTCTTACCTTCGCCGACCGCGTGCTGGCGTTGGTCCGCGAACTTTACCCGGACCAGGCCGCGCGGCTGGCTCCGGGCGGCGAGCACATCCGCATCGGCGAGGCGCAATTCGGTCTGGCGAACCTGGAGGCCAAGTTCGCGCTCAGCGACGGCTCGGACGCCCGCCTGCGCGAATTGGTGCGCCAGCATTTCGAGGTCCTGCTCACCGACCAAACCGGCGAACTTACCGGCAAACTCTCGTGGGGCGAAGCGAAGCCAATCCTGCTCCCGCAACTCATGCCGGCTTCGTTTCGACAACAGGCGCCGCTGGTCCACCGGCCTTTCGTGGCCGGCGTGCTCATCGGGTTCGTCATCGACGCCGAGCGTGGTTATCGTTACGCCCGCGACGACGAACTGGACGCCTGGGGGGTCACCCTCGACCAGGCGCTGGAGCACGCCCTCGCCAATCTCGCGCTCAAGTCGCACGACCTCAAAGTCCACGCGGTGCTGGACCGTGACCGTTTCCTCGCCCTCCAAACCAACGACGGCTACGACGCCGCGCGCATTCTGCTGCCGCGATGGCGGGCGTTGGCCGGCGAACATCTGAGTTTCCCGTTTCGTTTCGGCATTCCCAACCGCGACTTCCTGATCTGTTGGTCGGCCGACACCAGCGCGGGCACCCAGGCCGCGTTTCGCGCCAAACTTGCGGAGGATTTCGAACGGCAGCCGTATCCGCTGAGCAAGGGCGCCTTTGAAATGGACGAGGCCGGCGATCTCACGCCCCTGGAGTGAGTTCCGCGTGGGGGGGTGTGCGAGTTCAGCTCTTTTCGGCGACCGGCCTTGTTGCCTTCGCGGCCGTCCCCTCAGCCGCAGTTCTATGCTGCGCCGGTGCGGATTTCCTGCTTTAACCGGGCGCGATGTTCGAGTTGCTCAAGACCGACCACTCCTCCAAAGCCCGGCTGGGCCGGCTGACCACCGCGCGCGGCGTCATCGACACGCCGGTGTACATGCCGGTGGGCACCCAGGCCACGGTCAAGGCGTTGGACCCGCGCGAACTCCTCGAGATGGGCACGCAGATCATCCTCGGGAACACCTACCATCTGAACATCCGGCCCGGCCTCGACATCATCCGCGGCGCCGGCAATTTGCACGCCTTCATGGCCTGGCCGCAACCGATTTTGACCGACAGCGGCGGTTTCCAAGTCTTCAGCCTGGCCAAGATCCGCAAGGTTCATGCCCACGGCGTGGAGTTCAGATCGCACCTCGACGGCTCCTCGCTGTTTCTCGGTCCGAAGGAGGCGATGGAGATCCAACGGGTGCTCGGTTCGGACATCGCGATGGCGTTCGACGAATGCCCGCCGCACGATTGCGACGCCCGCGAACGTCACCTTGCCGTGGACCGCACGATCCGTTGGGCGCGCGAGTGTCGCGAGCAACCGCGCGCGGCGGACCAGCGAGTTTTCGGGATCGTCCAGGGAGGGAGCGATCCGCACCTCCGCGAGAAGTGCGCGCGCGCGATCGTGGCGCTGGACTTCGACGGTTACGCGATTGGGGGCGTCAGTGTGGGCGAACCGGAACCGGAGATGATGAAGGCCGTGGAAATCACCGAGCCGCACCTGCCGGCCGACAAGGCGCGGTACGCGATGGGCCTCGGCACGCCCGCCCAGATGGTGGAGTTGGTCGCGCGGGGCGTGGACATGTTCGACTGCGTGTTGCCCACGCGCGTGGCCCGCAACGGCACCGCCTTCACGCGGCGCGGCACGTTCGCAGTCAAAGGCGGCGCGGTGAAGGCCGAGTTCCGGCCCATCGAGGAGGGCTGCGAATGCTTCGCCTGCCGGCATTTCACGCGGGCCTACATCCGGCATTTGCTGAACGTGAACGAAATCCTCGGCCTGCGGCTGGTGAGCGTGCACAACACGTTTTTCTACCTGCAAGTCATGCGCGAAATCCGCGCGCACCTGGCCGCGGGCACCTTTGCCGAATACCGGCGCGAGTTTGCCGCGAGCTACGTCCCGACCCGCCGCGTGCTGGCCGCGCGGGCGCTGGCGGCTTAAGGCCGAAGATTGCGCCAGCCATGTCTGACAGCGCTTCGCCGGGGGGGAGCAGCCACGTTTTTGGGTCGTGCCGGTGGCCGGCCGGGGCTAGGCTGGGGCCGATGCTTTCGTTCAAGCGATGGTCGGTGGATTCCTTGCTGCGCCTGCTGCTGAAGCTGTTCCTCACGCTCGGTCTGCTGGGCGTGGCGGCGGCCGCCGGCGAGCGGTTTTGGACCACCGCGCCGGAGGAGACGCGTCAGTTCTGGCTGTCGCTATCGGCCGGGATGGCCATGCAGGTCAGCTCCCTTGTCCTGGTCGCGCTTTTTCTGCGCGAGAACGCCCTCGACTGGCGCGACGCGTTTGGCCTTACAACTCAACGGGCCGGGTGGATGGTGGGTTTGGGCGTGGCCGCGGCCGGAGTGGTGTTCGGCGCTGCGCTGGTCTTAATCAGTGGCAGCCGTTGGTTGATGGAACTGGTTCATCTGACCCCCCAAGCGCAAAGCACCGTCGAGGCATTGCGCGATACGAGCGATTGGACGCGGCAATTCGCCATTGGCGTAACTACCGTCTTGCTGGCGCCCGTCTTCGAGGAGGTGCTCTTCCGCGGCCTGTTGTACCCCGCGGTGAAACAGGCCGGACTTCCGCGCACGGCTTTGTGGGGAACGGCGTTGCTGTTCGCGGCCAGTCATCTGAATCTGCTGACGTTCGTCCCGCTCGTTTTCTTTGCCGTGGTGTTGACGTTGCTTTACGAGCGCACCGACAATTTGCTCGCGCCCATCGCGGCCCATGCCGCCTTCAACCTCACGAATTTCCTCTGGGTCTTGTGCGGGGGGGCGACCCGCTGAGCCGGCTGTGAACGAGTTCGAACTCATCGCCCGCCTGACCCCCGGCCTGCCCGGCAATGCCACGGTCGTCGTCGGCGCGGGCGACGATTGCGCGGTGCTGGACCTCGGCCTGCCGGGGCGCTGGCTGCTCTTCAAAACCGACGCGGTCGTGGAAGGCATCCACTTCGACGCGACCGCACGCCCCGAACAGATCGGCCACAAAGCGCTGGCGCGGTGTTTGAGCGACATCGCGGCGATGGCGGGCGAGCCTTCGAGCGCGCTGGTCACGCTGGCCTTGCCGACGCGGTTCGAGACGGGATTTGTCGAGCGCGTCTATGCCGGTCTCAACGCGTTGGCTCGACGACACGGCGTGGCCATCGTGGGCGGCGAAACCACGACCAACCCGGAGCGGTTGCTGTTGTCCATCGCCGTGTTGGGGAGCGTGGCAAAGGACAAGGTGGTGCTGCGCCGCGGCTCCCAGCCGGGCGACGCCGTCTTTGTGACCGGCGAACTGGGCGGTTCGCTCGCGGGCCGGCATTTGGAGTTCGAGCCGCGCCTGGCCGAGGCGCGCTGGCTGGCCGACCACTTTGCCGTGCATGCGATGATCGATCTCAGCGATGGGCTCGCCGGCGACTTGTGCCACCTCCTCGAGGCCGGCGGGGTGGGGGCGGAATTGTCGTCCGCCGCCATCCCGGTCAGCCGCGCGGCGAAGCGGCAGGCGCAAGTTTCCACGCGCGCGAAGCCGCCCCGGCTCGCGGCGTTGACGGACGGGGAGGATTTCGAGTTGCTGTTTACGCTGGCCAGCCGCGACGCCGTCCCGCTGCTCGACACGTGGAAAGCGCGCTTTCCGGGTTTGCGGCTGAGTTGCATCGGCAAAATCACCGCCGAGCCCGGCTTGCGAGTGCGTGACCGGCGGGGCGTGACCCCTTCGAATGTGCATGGCTACGCTCATTTCGCGCAGTCCTGAAGAGACGCTGGCCTTGGGCCGGGCCTGGGGCGAAAGCGCCATGCCGAGTTGGATCGTGGGCTTGAGCGGCGATCTTGGCGCGGGCAAGACGCAACTCGTGAAAGGCCTCGCGCTCGGCTTGGGCGTGACCGCGCGGGTGCATTCGCCGACGTTCGCGATTGTGTGCGAATACGCGGACGGGCGGCTGCCGCTGGCGCACCTGGATTTGTATCGCCTGGAGACTGCGGCGGCGCTGCAAGGTGCAGGCCTCGAGGATTACCTGCTCGCCCCGCGCGGGGTCGTGGTCGTGGAATGGTTCGAGCGGTGGCTTGACCACGGCTTGCCGGTGGACGCCGCGCGCCTGCGACGCGTGCAAATCGAGACCGTGAACGCTAACGAACGACGCATCAGCTATGACGATACTGGCGCTTGAGTTCTCCTCGCAGCGTCGAAGCGTCGCGGCGCTGACCCGCGACGCGGATGGCCTGGAGCGCATTGGGCGGGCCTGCGAAGCCGTCGGCCGGGCCACGCCGGCGTTTAGCTTGATCGAGCGCGCACTGGCCAAGGCCGGCCTGGCGCGCGAGGCGGTTGACCGGATCGCGGTCGGTTTGGGGCCGGGCAGTTACACGGGCATTCGTGCTGCGATTGCCATTGCCCAAGGCTGGCAACTGGCGCGCGGCGTGGCGTTGGTGGGCGTCGAAAGCGTCCGTTGCCTGGCGGTGCAGCTTCACGCCGCAGGCGAGCGGGGCCGACGCCATTTGGTCGTGGATGCCCAGCGCCGGGAGTTTTACCGCGCGACCTACGAACTGGCCGCGGACGGACCGCACGCGGTCGAGCCGCTGCGGATCGTGCCCGCCGCGGAAATCGAAGCGTGTCTGGGACGGGGCGAGACGGTGCTGGGGCCGGACGTGGCGGCGACCTGCCGGGGCGCGCGCAACGCCTGGCCGGATGCGATAACCGCCGCTCGAATTTCCAGAAGCAGCGACGCTGTTTTGCCCGGAGAAGCGTTGACCCCGATTTACCTGCGTGAAGTCAGCTTTTTGAAGGCGTTGCCACCACGGGGTTCGGATCGCTTATCTGCCCGATAACCCATAAGACCCGCCCCAAGGCCACGGGACGGCGGGCTCAGATTTCGCTTGTTTCTGTCGCGCGGGCGTGGTTTCTGGCGGCAAACAAAACTAATCGAAATGAACCTTGTTTTTCAAAAGGCGCTGGCGGCGACCGTGAAATGGTTCTCTCCGCGGGCGCGCCGCCCGCTCGGGCTGGCGCTGGGCCTGACCGCGGTGGCCGGGCTGGCGATTTCCTGCGGCACGTTGACGCGCACCGTGGTGGCGCCGCCCACCATCCCCGGCGCGACCTTTGTCGGCTCCGCGGCCTGCGCGGACTGTCACGATGAAATCGTAAAGAATTTCCCGAGCGCCACCCACGCCAACTTGATGGCCAAGGGGGTGAACGCCACCGAGGTGGGCTGCGAGTCCTGCCACGGGCCAGGCAGCGTGCACAACGAGTCGGGGGGCGAGAAGGGCACCATCCTGAACCCGAAGAAAGACCCGACCACTTGTTACCAGTGCCATCTGGACGTGCGCGCGGCTTTCAACCTCCCTTACCACCACCCCGTGCCGGAGCAGCGGCTGACCTGCGTGCAGTGCCACAACCCGCACGAGGGCCCGGCCGTCAAGGGCGGCGGCACGGCGATGCTGTCGGCGAGCGAAACCTGCTTTGAGTGCCACAACACCCAGCGCGGCCCGTTTGTTTTCGAGCACGAGGCGATGCGCGAAGGGTGCACCACCTGCCACCAACCGCACGGTTCGGTGAATGCCAAGTTGTTGACCCAGCGGAACGCCACGCTTTGCCTGAAATGCCACTTCCAGGAACAGCGGGCGGCCGGCCAGGTGTTGATCGGCGGCGTCGATCACAGCCTGCTGCTCTCGCAAGGCACGTGCTGGAGTGCGGGTTGCCACGAAGCCGTGCATGGCTCGCAGGTGAACTCCTCGTTGCGGTACTAACTCCGATTTGAGGCTAAAATGAAAACGATGTCATCCAAAACGTCACCGACGGCGCGGGTTGCCAGGGCCTTGCTGACGCTGCCGCTGGCGGTGGGCGCACTGGCCGCGGACAACGATGCGGCGAAGCCCGAAGCCAAGCCAGAGGAAAAAGCGGCGGAAAAAGCGGAGGCCCAACCGGCCGCGGCGGCCGCGGCGAGCGAAACCCCGTCGGACTTGAAGAACTGGGTTAAGTTCGGCGTGGGAGGTACGTTCCTGGAAGGCAACAAGGCAGCGGCCCAGCGGCGCTCGGGTTTGCCCGACGGCGCCTTCGGTGGCATCGAGGGTTTCCACTACGAGCAGGGTGTGGCCAAGGAGGGCTTTTTCAAAGACGCGACCCTCAAGGCGGATGGGCGGGGCATCTTCGACAACCACGATTACCAGGTCGATCTCGATTTGACCGTGCCCGACAAGGGTTATCTGCGCGGCGGGTTCCGCGAGTTCCGGAGCTACTACGACCCAAGCGGCGGCTATTTCCCGCCGTCCCAAACGTGGGTTTCGCCATATTCGGATGCGCTGGTTCTCGACAACCGCGCGTTCTACGTCGAAGCGGGCCTGCGCCTGCCCGATTTGCCGAAGTTCACGCTGCGCTACGAGCACACCGAGCAGGAGGGGCAAAAGGATTCGACCATCTGGGGCGAAACCAACCAGACCGGCGGCTACGGGATCCGTAGCATCGTCCCCACGATCCTCGATCTGGACCGCGTCCGCGAGCTCGTGATGGCGGATCTGGCGCACACGTTCGGGGAAACGAAGGTGAACCTCGGCGTCCGCTACGAGCGGCAGAACAACGACAACGGGCGGTACATGCTCCGCTATCCGGGCGAAGGCCCCGGCACGCAGGCTTACACGACCCAACGCGACCAGGTGGAGTCGGACCTGTTCAACGTGCACGCCAGCAGTTCCTCGCGCCTTAACGGCAAGATGACGCTGACGGCGGGTTACGCGTTCACCGACCTTAACGCCGACACCTCCGGCTACCGGCTTTACGGGACCGGTTTCGATCCGGATTTCGCGCAACGCCTCGGGGCGTCGTACACGTACGAGAATCTGGTGGGCGGCTCGTTGCTGCGCCAACACGTCGGCAATCTCAACCTGATGACCACCTTGTCGGACAAGTTGGTGGTCGTGCCCTCGGTACGCGTGGAAGGCAGCGACATGCACGGCGATTCCGTGTTCGACGCGCCCGCCGCGCCGTTCACCTCGAGCCTTTACAGCGCCCAGAACGACCGCGGTTTGCTGGACGTTTCCGAGGGACTCGACGTGCGCTACACCGGCGTGACGAACTGGGTTTTCTACGCCCGCGGCTATTGGTTGCAGGGCAGCGGCGACCTGTCGGAAACGCGGAAGAACTTGAGCACCAGCACTGATGTGCTGGCCCGTTCCACGGACGACAAGCGCTACGCTCAGAAGTACTCCGTGGGCGCCAATTGGTACCCGCTGCGCAAAGTGAGTCTGGGCGGGGAGTATTATCACAAGATCCGCGACAACGACTACAACCACACCCAGGACTCCACGCCGAACCTGCCGGGGAGCCCGAACGTGTACCCGGCGTTCCTGACCGCGCAGAATTTTACGACGGACGACGTCAACTTCCGCGTGACCTGGCGCCCGCGCATGAACGTTACCCTGGTGGGACGTTACGACCTCCAGCTTTCCACCATCGACACCCGGGCGGATATGTTATCGAAGGTGCAGTCCGCGGACATGACCAGCCACATCGGCAGCGGCAGCGTGAGTTGGGTTCCCTTCGCCCGCATGTACCTGCAAGGGAATCTGAGTTACGTCTGGGACCGGACGGAGACGCCGGCCAGCGATATCACGTCGGCCGTCCTCGACGCGAAAAACAACTATTGGACCGCCAACGCCACGCTGGGCTACGCCCTCGACGACAAGACGGACGCGGAATTTCAGTACCTGTTCTACCGGGCGGACAACTACGAGGACAACGCCGCGTACAGTCAGCCTTACGGAGCCGGCGCGGAGGAGCAGGGGGTGACGGCCGGGCTGGTTCGGCAGATGAACAAACGCATCCGCGTGTCGCTGAAGTACGGTTTCTTCACGAGCCACGACCAACTGTCCGGCGGTAACCGCGACTTCAACTCACACTTGGTGTACTCGACCCTCCAGTACCGCTTCTAGACCGATCCCAGACGAATTTGGCGCAAACAGCGCCAGTCTAAACAACAGAACCACGACTGAAACACGAGTATGAAAAGACAACTCACAGCGATCCTCACTGGGGCGTTTCTCGCCGCCGGCACCTTGGTGGCCGCCGACGCGAAAGCCAACTACCAGAAGGACTGCCAGAAATGCCACGGCGCCGATGGCAAGGGGCAGACCATCATGGGCAAGAAGCTCAAGGCAAAGGACTACACCGATGCCGCGGTGCAAAAGAAATTCACCGACGAGGAAGCCATCAAAATCATCCGGGAAGGCAAGAAAGAGGGCGACAAGGCCATCATGAAAGCCTACAAGGACCAGTACTCGGAACAGGAAGTCAAGGATCTCTTGGCGTACATTCGTAAGTTCGCCAAGAAGTAGCGTCGGCGTACGCACCCTGCTTGGGAGCGCGTTTGCCCGCTGTGCATGTTCGGCCGCCCGAAAGATCTCGCGGCGGCCGTTTTGGCTTCTGCGGACGGCCTTCGCGGCCCCACTGGGCTTGGTTCGGCAGGGGGGGCGGTCGGGTGACGTCGGGGGGCAGTTGCGACTGGCGATCCAACAATCGAATGCGAGGGAGCGATCGCTCGTCAAACTGCTCACATTGTTCGTCAAACTGATACCTATGAAGACATATCTCGCAACGATCGTGGCCTCGGCATTTTTGGCGGCGGGTTCGCTCGCGGCCGCCGACGCCAAGGCCATCTACGTCAAGGACTGCCAGAAGTGCCACGGTGCCGACGGCAAGGGCCAAACTACCATGGGCAAGAAGCTCAAAGTGAAGGATTGGACGGATGCCCAGGTCCAGTCCAAGTTTACCGACGAGGAAGCCATTAAGACGATCAAGGAAGGCAAGAAAGAAGGGGACAAAACCCGCATGAAAGCCTACAAAGATCTGTATTCCGACCAAGAGGTCAAGGATCTGGTGGCATACATCCGAAAGTTCGCCAAGAAGTAGCACCCCGCCCGCGGCCTGCACTTCGGCGCGGGCGAAGAACTCGGTTTTTGGAACGGTCGCCCGATGAATTCGCGGCGACCGTTTTTGTTGTCCCAGGCAGTGCGTTCATGCGTTCACTCCTCAAACGGCGGCACCGATCAACTGTCGTCGAGTGTCGCCTGCCGAAGACGCGTCAGCGCGTCAGGATCGCTCCCGGGCCGCGTGTGCGCCTGGCGCAGAGTGAAACGCGTTGCCGGCCCGCGTGCCGAATCGGAGGCAATACTCGATTCGGCTGGCGACGGAGTCGCGACCGCCACTCCTTCTTCTCCTCGCCGAGCCGACTTGGCCCGCGCTGGCACAGACGCAATTGCTTCGGGGTTAGCTCGTTGGCAGGGGTGTCGTGCCGTCCGAACGGAGGCGCACTTGCGATGCGGGGGGCCCTGTGCTCCTCGTCGAAAGCTTCTGATATAGTCAAATTAATCCTTACTTTCAACTGACTACTGATAAGGTAGAACTATGTGTTTGTTGTTCGCATCCTGCCAAAAAACGAGAAGTCTTCCGCAAAGGATGGGAAGCTACGTCAAAGGTGAGATCCTAACCTGCCCTCAGTCTTCGCGGGAAGTCGCAGCGGCAAACGGCCCTGCAAACCTCCCGCGTGGCGAGCGACGATGAAGCGATTACACCTACCGCCACAGATCGTCCGATTGGTCCTGCTGACCATCGGAATCGTAGGTAGCTATCTGGTGGCGCGATACTTTCTGACTCCTCCATCTTTTGGGGAATACGGCTGGTATCGAGGGTCGGCGTTGGCCGAGCTGGCGAGCCGCGACCAGGTCTATGCGGGCACCAAGGCTTGCGATGAATGCCATTCGGAAGAGTACCAGAAGCTGCTGGGCAACTCGCACAAGACGCTCTCTTGCGAAGGTTGTCACGGCCCCTCTAAGGCGCACGCAGACAACCCTGACGTAAAGCCCGAAATTTTGAATTACAGCCACTGCGTTCGCTGCCATGAAGCCAACCCTTCGCGGCCGAAGTGGCACAAGCAAATCGTCGCCAGGGACCACTATACGGGCGACAGGTGCACCGAATGTCACCTGCCCCATCAACCGTCGGAGGCCCCATGAAAGAGCCGGTTTCTCGCCGCAGCGTTTTGCGTAAGATCAGTGCTGCGCTGGCAGGTTTGGCCACGCTGCCGGTTGCGAAAACGGCCCAGGCCGCCGTGCAGAAGATCCTCGTCTCCGCCAGCCTCCCAAGGGGGTACGACCCGAAGAAGCACAAGTGGGTCATGGCCATCGACGCGAACAGGTGCATCGGTTGCGGGCTGTGCGCCGAGGCCTGCAAACGGGAGAACCATGTGCCCGAGGGGCCGTTCTTCCGCACTTGGATCGAGCGTTACATCATCGCCAAACCCAAGGAAGGGAGTGGCGAAGCGCGCGGCGAAACCTTCGTGGACAGTCCCAACGGCGGAATGCATGGCTTCCCGGAGCCGCCCGTGCCCAAGGAGGATATCCAGCATTCGTTCTTTGTGCCGAAGCTGTGCAACCTGTGCGAGCGTTCCCCTTGCACTCAGGTGTGTCCGGTCGGGGCGACGTTCGACGCCCCGGACGGGGCCGTGCTGATCGACCCAAAATATTGTATCGGCTGCGGGTTCTGCATCCAAGCCTGTCCTTACGGGTGCCGCTTCCTCAGCCCGGTCACGAAAACCGCGGAAAAGTGCACTTTGTGCTATCATCGCATCACTCGGGGGTTGCGGCCGGCCTGCGTCGAGGTGTGCCCAACGCAGGCGCGGATCTTCGGGGATTTGATGAACCCGCTGCCCGAAGACCCGATCCAACGCTTCTACCAGGACAACCGCGTGCAGACGCTCAAGCCCCATCTTGGCACGGGGCCACGCGTATTCTACGCGGGCATCGACAAAGAGGTAAGGTGATATGACCAACGAGCTGACCAATATCGTCGTCGAAATCTTGCCGCGGTTCGAGGGCTATGTCTATCCCAACGAGGCCAGCGCGCATCCGCTGTGGGGCTTCTTGATCGTGCTGTACCCGTACATCACGGGCTTGGTGGCCGGCGCCTTCATCATGGCGTCATTGGTCCGGGTATTCAAGGTCAAGGCGCTGGAACCGGTTTACCGGTTGTCTCTTCTGACCGCCCTCGCGTTCCTGCTATGCGCCACCCTGCCATTGCTGTTCCACCTGGGCCATCCGGAACGGTGCTTCGAGATCATGATCACGCCGCACTTCACCTCGCCCATGGCGATGTTCGGCTTCGTTTATGCGTGGTATTTGATGGCGGTGCTGCTACTCGAACTGTGGTTCGATTACCGGCAGGACTTCGTGAAATGGTCGCAAACGACCGCGGGCTTCAAGGGCATCATTTACCGGGCTTTCACCCTCGGCGTGACCGACGAATCCGACGCCGCGGTGCGCCTCGACATGAAGATGGGCTGGATCCTGTCCATCGTCGGCATCCCGTCGGCGTTTTTGCTGCACGGTTATGTCGGCTTCATTTTCGGGTCCATCAAGGCCAACCCGTGGTGGGGCAACGTGCTGATGCCGATCATTTTCATCCTGTCGGCCGTCGCTTCGGGGATCGCGCTTTGCGTGTTCAACTACATGGTTCTGACCTGGATTCGGCGGCATACGGTCGATATGCGCTGCCTGGACACCATGGGTATGTTCCTGTTCTATGCGCTGGTAGTCGATGCCTCCGTGGAGGCGCTGGACTGGATCCACCGCATCTATTCCGCGGAAGAAGGATTCAACGTGATTTACTATATGGCACGGGAAAAACTGTTTTACACTCTCAGCATCGGCCAGGCGGCCATCGGCACCTTGCTGCCGCTCCTGTTGCTGGGATCGCTGCAGCTCTTCCGGAAGCACGTCCCCGAACTGGTCCGCCGAAGGATGTACTTTGCCAGTGCCTCAATGATGCTGCTCGGAGTACTGGCCATGCGTTGGAACGTTGTGATCGGCGGTCAGTTGTTTTCGAAGAGCCTGCGGGGCGTGATGGGCTACAAATTGGAGTTCGCCGGCGTGGAAGGCTGGTTGATGGGCATGGTCCTTTTGGGCCTGCCGTTCGTCATTCTGACCGTGTTCGTAAAGCTGTTCCTGTCCGAGCGACTCCCCAGCAGCGGGCACGAGCCGCACGTCAACTTGCCGGCCGCGGAGAAAGCCTGATCCTCTACGCCGACCTGGCACCGTGAAACCGAAACGACCCATCGCTGGTCCGGTGACGACATCCCACAGCGCGACGCGTGGACCCACTGTTGGGTCTCCACTGCGGGAACGTTGACCGGTCAATCGCATCGCAAGTCGACCCTATGAACGGCCAATTCAAGACCACCGCAGTGCTGACAGGCTTGGTCGCGGCCTTCTTGGGACTGGCAGGGGCGTTCCGATCGGATTTGTGGGACCGGACGGCGCCCGTGTCTCCCATCCCTCTGGTGAACCTCTCCTTCCTCAGCACGAATACGGTGCGCACGAACTACGCGGACCTGATCCGGCTCAAGGCAGACTTGTCGGACTTCGACTGCTACGCCTGCCACGACGAAAAGAAGCCGCCCTCGTTGCGGTTCGACACCAACCAGAACTTGGTCATTCCCGAGGAGCACAGCGACATCGTCATGGGACACGGCGGCCACAACCGCAACAACAACTGCTTCAACTGCCATAACGAGACGAACTTGGTGCTCCTGCAGACACGCGACGGACGGGAAGTCAAATTCGACTACAGCCCGCCGCTCTGCGGTAGTTGTCACGGCCCTACGTATCGCGATTGGGAGGCAGGCGCCCACGGCCGCACAAGTGGCTATTGGGACCGCAACCTGGGCCCGGCCGACCGCAAGCAATGCGTGTCCTGCCACAATCCGCACAAACCGCCTTTCCCACCCCGGCCGCCCGCGCCTGGACCGCACCCGCTTCGGGCGGTTGTGCCGCCCACGCTGGCGCAAGAGAGGGGCCCCTAACATGTCCGATCCACTTTCGCAACCAACGCCGGCCGCCGAGCCATCGGGCGGGATGAACCGGCGCAGTTTCCTCCGGACCGGTGCCGTGCTGGCCTCCGGCGTGGCGGCCCTGGCGGCCAGTCTTTCTCCACTACGCGAACTGAAGAATTATACATCCTTGGAGCAGTGGACGCAGAAATACTACAAGGAGCTCACACCGGCCGAAATGGCGAAAGTGCTGAAACGGATCGAAGGCGAGGTGGAACGACAATACGGTTTGCGCCCGCACGTGCGCGATCTGAAGCCGATGGACGGCGTGGAATTTGTCTATTGTCTGAACCTCACCCGCTGCATCGGCTGCCGCAAATGCGTGCACGCCTGCGTGGCCGAGAACAACCAGTCCCGCACCCCCGAGATCCAGTACATCCGGGTGTTGCGTTTTCCGCACGGCTCGCTGGACATGGAAAAGGCCGAGCACTTTTATTCGCCGGACTCGGTTCCCGAGAAAGGCTACTTCTACATGCCGGTGCAGTGCCAGCAGTGCAAGAATCCACCTTGCGTAAAAGTGTGTCCCGTCCACGCAACCTGGCAAGAGAAGGACGGGATCACGGTTATTGACTACGACTGGTGCATCGGCTGTCGCTACTGTGAAGCCGCCTGCCCCTACTGGGCGCGGCGCTTCAATTTCACCCAACCCTCGATCCCCGCGGAACGCCTGAACCTCGACATGGCGTACTTGGGCAATCGCCCGCGTCGTCAAGGTGTGATGGAAAAATGCCACTTCTGCGTCCAGCGCACGCGTGCCGGACGCTACCCGGCTTGCCTCGAAGTCTGCCCCGCCGGCGCACGCAAGTTTGGCAACGTGCTCGATCCGAACAGCGAGGTCGCCTACATCCTCAAGAACAAGCGCGTGTTCATCCAACTCAAGGAGGAAATGGGGACCTCACCGCGGTTTTTCTACTACTTCGACGTATGATCCGCGCCACTCGGAATTATCTGGTGTTTTTGGGCCGTTGCGGGCGCATCGCCTTCGTCGGAGACTGGCGGTACTACTCCTGGATGGGGTTGCTCACCGTCGTTTGCCTGCTGGGCCTCAATGCCTACTGCAAGCAATTCGTCCACGGCCTCATCACCACCGGCATGAGCGACGAAGTGTCGTGGGGCGTCTATATCGCCAACTTCACCTTCCTCGTGGGGGTCGCGGCCGCCGCGGTGATGATGGTGATCCCGGTCTATATCTATAACAACGAGGAGTTGCACGACCTCGTCATCTTTGGCGAACTGCTCGCCGTCGCGGCCATCATCATGTGCCTGCTGTTCGTAACGGTGGACCTCGGCCGCCCCGACCGCTTCTGGCATCTCATTCCGGGCCTCGGCCAGCTCAACTTTCCCGCCTCCATGCTGAGTTGGGACGTCATCGTGCTCAACGGCTACCTCCTGCTGAATGTGCATATCTGCGGGTATCTGCTGTATTGCCGGTATCAAAAGAAAATGCCCGGCAAGTGGTTTTACGTGCCTTTTGTGTTTATCGCCATCGTCTGGGCGATTTCGATTCACACCGTCACCGCGTTTCTCTACGTCGGGCTGGGCGGCCGGCCGTTTTGGAATGCCTCGATTGTCGGCCCGCGTTTCCTCGCCTCGGCGTTCACCGCCGGCCCGGCGTTGATGATCCTGGCGATCCAAATCGTGCGCCGCGTCACGGCCTCCGCGCCGCAGAGCGAACTCACGCAAGGTCTGCAGGGCGAGACCACGGCGCGGCCGATCAACAAACGACCGGCGACGCTGGACGATCTGAATCTGCTGGCCCGTCACCTGCCCCAGTTCGCTTCCGTCTCCGGGGAAGCCCGTCGGGCCATTCTGGCCGGCGTGATGGTCGTTGAAGCGAATCCGGGTGACGTTCTTTTGCGCCAAGGGGCGACGGATCGCGAAGCGTTTTTTGTCTTGAAAGGGAAAGTGGTGGTTAAACGGGAGGAAGGGGGCCGGTTGCGGGTTACTCGCAGCGCCGGATCCGGTGAGCAGTTTGGCGAGGTGTCTGCTCTCGCCGGAACCCCGCGCATGGCCACCGCTATCGCCGAGGAGACAACCCAGGTTTTGCGTGTGCCGGCCGACGTGCTGCGACGCCTCATGAAACATCCGGAGTTGAACAAAATCATTCGCGCGCGCATGGCCGAGCGACTTATGATCACGGACCGGGCGCTGATGACGCTACGCGGCATCGTGCAGGTTTCGATGCTCATCAACGTTTTCCTGCTGGCGAACGAAGTGTTCAAGGAATTCTATTCCGGCAATCTGCACGTGGCGTCCTCCAAGTACCTTTACTTGGGCCTGCACGGGTACCACGCGCTCGTGCCGTGGATCTGGACCGCCATCGCCTTCAACCTCATCGCGATGGTGTTGCTGGTGCTGCCCGTAAGCCGGAGCCTGCGCTGGCTCAACCTCACCTGCGTATTGTGCATTGTGGGCATCTGGATTGAAAAGGGCATGGGCTTGGTGATCCCGGGCTTCATCCCCACGCCCTTGGGCGAGATGATGGAATACTCGCCGTCGCTCAATGAAACCTTGATCTGCTTTGGGATCTGGGCCTTTGGCCTGCTCTGTTATACGATCTTCCTGCGCATGTCGGTGCCGATCTTGCAGGGCCGACTTTCGAAAGCGAACGAGTCGCAGGCGGTTTCACGCGGTGTCGGGAACGCCTGAGGTTCGGGACCACGATGAGAGTTGGCTCCTTGCGACTGCTCCCCAATGTCGAATAATCGCCCGATCGAAGAAGCGCGGCAATCCCTGACGGCGCATGCCGCCGCCAAGGGGGCTGAAATCCGGGCCAAGTACGGTCCGAAGATTGGCTGGGAGGAGATCCGGCGAATCCTCAACGACCGGGAGTGCGTCCGGTATCCCTGCACGTTGGCATTCGACGCGAAGCCGCTGTTGCCCGGCGAGTTCGCCCATCCGGTAGCCCACGGTGAGCGACCGGAAGACGGCTTTACACTGTACCTACACCCCGCGTTTGAGCACCGGAGCCACGCCCTCCCATACTTGGTGTTGTATCAGCTTGTGCTGGTCAACTACGGCGAGTTCGCGTCGAGCGATGACGCGGAAGTCTTCGGTGCCAGTGCTCTCGGTCTGACGCAAGAGGCGTACTACCGGGCGGTGTGCCGGATGGCCGATGAGGTGGCGGTCTTGAGCCCTTCCGGGACAGAGGCGTGATACGAACGCGCCCCTTCGCGTGAGATGGCCCGATCTCGGTAGCGAGTTCAACGGCCGCTCTGCCAGCGCATAGCGCCCACGTGCATAGCGTTTGTGCGGAAGATACATTGGACACTTGCGCGAGACCCCCGGGCCAACCGACATCAACCCGAATGACATGACCCAGAAGCTCGCTCGCAGGTTCCTCGCGGCAGGCCAAGAAAAGTTTCGAGTTGGGCAATCCGTGGGTAGTCGGCGCGGGCGGCGGGTGACAGACTTATGGCGGATTCTGCGCCCCGTGGAACGGGTGTGCGTCCGGCCCTGATTTCGGTCGTCGTGGAACCGCCGGTTTGCGAACCGGTCTCGAGGGGTGCGCTTTCTGACGCCGAACCGAGGGCACGCCGACCGAAACGGCTCGCCCTGCGGCCTGCCGGATTCGGCGGAGCCAGAATGGCCGGCAAGGCCAAGTACTTATGAACGACGACAATTTACCACCGTTGCGGCAACGATTCAGCTTGCTCCGTAACTGGACGAGCCTCACCGGACTGGTCACGATTGCGGCGAGCCTTTTCGCATTCTTCCTCCTGTTCGCAATCGATCTTTTTGCCGAGTCCGCGAATCCGTATATCGGGATTTTGACTTACTTGGTGGCTCCAGCCTTTCTGGTTTTTGGGCTTTTCCTGACCGTAGTCGGCATGGTTTGGGAACGCCGGCAGCTTTCCAGGGCCGCGGGGGTGGTGCCGGCCATGGTCATCAACCTGTCGCGTCCCCGCGACCGCCGGACGCTGGGGATTTTCGTGGGCGCGAGCACGCTGTTCCTCCTGCTCACGGCCATGGGCAGTTACCAGACCTACCATTTCACGGAATCGACGGTGTTCTGCGGTGAGGCGTGCCACACGGTGATGAAACCCGAACTGGTGACGTACAAACATGGGCCGCACGCCCGGGTGTCGTGTACCGAGTGCCACATCGGGCCCGGCGCGACCTGGTTCGTAAAGTCCAAGCTGTCCGGTACCTACCAGGTGTACGCGACGCTGTTCAAGAAGTACCCGCGTCCCATCCTCACCCCGGTCAAGAATCTCCGTCCGGCCCAGGAAACCTGTGAACAGTGCCACTGGCCGCAGAAATTCGTCGGCAACCTCGACCGGACTTACAACTACTATCTCAGCGACGAGACCAACACTCCCTTCACCGTGCGCTTGCTGATCAAGGTTGGCGGCGGCGATCCCACCCACGGGCCGGTCGGCGGCATCCACTGGCACATGAACGTCGCCAACAAGGTCGAATACATCGCCACGGACGAGTCGCGGCAGCAGATACCTTGGGTCCGCATCATCGACCAGGAAACCCACGTCGTGACTGAATTCCGCACCAAGAACTTCACCAACGACGTCAGCGGCTACACGATCCGCACGATGGATTGTATGGACTGCCACAACCGCCCGGCCCACCGTTACAAGTCGCCCGATGACGCCGTGGATTTGGCCATCAGTCTCAAGCAGATCGATCGCAGTCTGCAGTGGGTGCGGACCAATGCCGTCTATGCGCTGACGCGCGATTACAAGAGCGAAACCGAGGCCATGGAAGGCATCGCCACCCACCTGGCCACCGTGTACACGAACGACACGGCACGGATCAAGCCGCTCATTGACGCCGTGCAGCAAATCTATCGCGACAATTTCTTCCCCGAGATGAAGGCCTCTTGGAAGTTCTACCCGGACAACATCGGGCACAAGGACTGGCCGGGCTGCTTCCGTTGCCACGACGGTCAGCATCTGACTGCCGACGGCCAACGCTCCATCAAAGCCAGCGACTGCAACACCTGCCACACCATCCTGGCGCAAGGCCAGGGCGCGGAACTCCAGACCTTGAGTGTCGAGGGCCTGAAGTTCGCACATCCGGGCGACCCGCTGGACGAAAATCCCACCTGCAATGATTGCCATACGGGAGACCTCTGATTCAGGTTCGGCTGCTGGCACGTGCTGGGGGTGGGCCACCGCCACCGCCAAGCTCCTGGTTTTCCTGGGCTTATTGTTGTTAGTGCCGCCGGGATGCTTTGCCGCTGACGATGACACTGCTGGCGACAGCAAGAAAGATCAGCCAGTTTACACCAACGCCGACTGCCTCGATTGCCACACGGACCCAACGTTGACGCGAACGTTGAACGGAAAGGAAGTTCCACTCGCGGTCGTGGACACGAACCGGTTCGAAAAGTCGGTCCATGGCGCGTTGAGTTGCACGGACTGCCATGTGGGAGTGAAGCCGGAGCACGACGCAGGGCTGCCGCGCGCGCAGTGCGGGGACTGTCACGAGGAGCCGGCCAAGGAATACCCCACCAGCATTCACGGCGTGAGCCACCAGCTTGGCACCTCGGGCGCGGCCGGTTGCGGCGACTGCCACGGCTCGCACTACATCGCTCCGGTGAAGGATCCGGCCTCGCCGGTGTTCAAGCTCAACCTCCCCCAGACCTGCGCCAAGTGCCACAGTAACGCGGGTCTCGCCGAGCAATACCACCTCCGGTCGCCCAAGGCCGCCGCCCAATACCTGGACAGCATTCACGGTCGCGCGCTGTTGAAGATGGGCTTGATTGTGGCGCCGTCTTGCAACGATTGCCACGGGGTGCACAACATCAAACGCAGCCAGGACGAGGGTTCCCCCATCGGCCACGCGCTGATCAGCAAGACCTGCGGCAAGTGCCACGTCACCGTGGAAGAGACGTACCTCAAGAGCGTTCACGGCCAACTGCTCGTCCAGGGCGTGAAGCGCGGCCCCGTCTGCACCGACTGCCACACGGCCCACGAAATCGAACCCCCGGTCAACGGCCACTTCAAACAGGTGAGCGACCGCCGTTGTGGAAAGTGCCATGAGGACCGGCTCAAGCGATACGAGGAAACTTACCACGGCAAGGCGATGGAATTGGGCCGGACCAGTTCGGCCCCGCAGGTGGCAGCGTGTTACGACTGCCACGGCCACCACGACGTGTTGCCCGCGAGCAATCCCGATTCCCGCCTCTCGAAGCTGAATATTGTGCAGACCTGCAAGGCCTGCCATCCCGACGCCAACGTCGGCTTCACCGGATACCAACCGCACGCCGACCCGCTGGACGGCCAGCATTATCCCCAACTCCACGGCGTGTTCCTGTTCATGACCGCCCTCCTGATTGGCGTGTTTGCATTCTTCGGCGGACACACGGCGCTGTGGCTGTTCCGGTCGGTTTACCTCTACTGGCATGACTCGAAGAAGTTTCGCGAAGCCAAGATCGAAACCCAGCAGGGCGGTGAATGGTTCACGCGGTTCGCGCCGTTCGAGCGTTTCCTTCATCTGCTCGTGGTGACCAGCTTCCTGCTGCTGGTGATCACCGGCATGCCCTTGAAGTTCTATTACACCGACTGGGCCAAGGCGATCTTCCACTTCCTCGGTGGCGCCCAGACCGCCCGCTGGTTGCATCGCTTCGGGGCGATGATCACTTTCCTGTACTTTGGCCTGCACGCCATGCAACTCATCCGCCTGTCGTGGACCCGGCGGAACCTGTTGCGCGATCCGCAGAGCGGCAAATTCCAGTTGAAGCGGCTGCTGCAAGTGGTGTTCGGACCCGACTCCATGGTGCCGACGCTGCAAGACTGGCGCGATTTCGTGGCGCACCAGAAGTGGTTCTTCGGCCGGGGCCAGAAACCCCAGTTCGACCGCTGGACCTACTGGGAGAAATTCGATTACTTCGCGGTGTTCTGGGGTGTGTTCGCCATCGGCATGTCCGGCCTGGTCATGTGGTTCCCGGAAGTTTTCACGCGGATCCTGCCGGGCTGGATCATCAACATCGCCCTGATCGTTCACTCGGACGAAGCCCTGCTCGCGGCGGGTTTCATCTTCACGATCCATTTTTTCAACACCCACTTCCGGCTCGAGAAGTTCCCCATGGACACGGTGATTTTCTCCGGCCGCATCTCCAAGACCGAGATGCTGCACGAACGCCGCCGCTGGTATGACCGCCTGGTCGCGCAGGGCAAGTTGGACGACTATCGCATCCGCGACGAATGGGAGCGCAGCAAAGGCATCGCCCGCACGCTGGGTTACCTGTTCTTCGGCACCGGACTCGTCCTGCTGGTCCTTATCATTTACGCGATGGCGACACGACTGATTCATTAGCCTGTACCGCCTTTGCGGCCGTGGCCGCGGACGTCAGTCCGCGCTGGTCCGGCCAGGTTGCGCGCCGACTGATGTCGGTGGCTACGTCGGAATTCAGGCAGAACTGGCTTGCGTGCATTTGGTCGTACTGGCGGATGGCAGGTGTTGGTGCGCGTGCGAGACTGGCGAAGCCATCGAAGCGCCGCCGTCAGTACAGGGTCTCTTTCGCCAAACACTTCTACTGCCATCGTGACCTCTATGTCCGGTGGCACTCCACGCCCTTCCAAGCAAGTGCCATTAAGGGCGAGGTCCAGCCAACTGGGGACGTACACGATCACGCCGTTACCCAAATCGACCGGTTTCGGATTTCCCGAGGCGCCGGCGGTGGGCTGCCCGATCAGTTTGCAGCCAGGGACTTGTTTCATCATCAGGACAAACGACTCGCAACTGCTGACCGTGCCGGGGCCGATGAGGACTGCGATCCGTCCTTGGTAGCGCGGACGCGCCTTGTTGGGTTTTAACCATCGCTCAATTGGACCGATGAACGTGCCGGCGCGACGCGTCAGGTGCCGGGCATAGCACACGGGACGGTTAACGAAGCGTCCGGCGAACCGCGCCGCCGAAGGCTCTGAGCCGCCGATGTTGGCTCGCACGTCGATGATGAGCGGCCGGCCGGACACGACGGCGTCTCCCAACACACGGTAGGCAGGCAAGAGCAGTCTCTGAGCTGCAGCGGGCCACGCCCAAAGGCAAAGGTAAACGATGCCATCGTGGAACCTGCCGGACACGACCACGGCATTGTGTCGGCGCAAGTGAGGAACCAGCTTCGGCAGCAATGACGGTACGATGTTCCTCCGGACACATCGCCTGTAGGTCGGGATGACCTGGCCGTCCACCCCCAGCCAGAGGTGGATATCCCGCGCGGGAGCCAGCAGTCTGGCGGCCTCGTGCGCAAACTCCCAGGCGGAACGGCTGGACCGCAGTGTTGACCCCAAGCGCGCGAACCGTTTCCGCCAGTTTACCTGGCGCAAGTCCCGGTAGGAGTAGTCCTCCAGGATGGCACGCTTCAGGCGAATCAGGGCCTGTGTTTGCCGTGCGAACTGTTTTCCGGCTGCTGGACTTCCTCGCGTCATTCTATAGGTGAAAAGAGAGGAAACACCGGCTGGACATTCACGGATCCAGACTGGATTTGTAGAAACACCTGGCTTCCTCGGTGATCCTCGTGATGAACTCCGTTTTGCCTTTCGTGTACGCTTGCCGATTGTGAGGATGCAACTTGACCAGTCGCATCCTCAGCACCGTGTATTCGGCCGCAATCTCCGGATGCAGGATAAGGTAGTCCCGGAACAACAGTCTGTCCCAGTGCGGGAAATCTCGCTCCACCATGTGAACATGGTGGGTTCGCACACCCTGCCCGTTGCGTTTGATGAACCAGACATAGAAGCGCGGTGTCCCGGGACCCCAGCGCGGGCTCCAGAAATGCGCGTAGCCCTGGGACGTTAGGATCGGGACGATCTTTTGCCTGGTTTCATCCAGGCTCGTGACCTCCACCAGCATGTCGATGATCGGCTTCGCGGCCATGCCAGAAACCGCCGTGCTGCCAAAGTGCTCGATCCGCCGGATCAGGCCGGCCGGCAGACACGACAGCAAGTGCGCCTTTTCCCGCTGAAACAGCTCCGGCCATCGCGGGTCGTAAGGAACGATCTGCACCTCATCTGCATTGTCCATTTTCCATCGGCACAGCAGTTTGTTCGCGTAACGCAGCCAGAATGTAGTGCGGTCGCCGATGACCTGGCCGCCCGATGGAGCGCCCTGGCACGGTTGGCGCCGATCGGCGCGCTACCGCAGGTCGGGCGGCAGGTCCTCGCGGTGCGGGCGGTGGTCGCGGTTCCAGCGTTGCACGATGCGGTCCTGCCGGAAATCGAACCACCCCTTCGTCGTCTGGTTCTCCACGTGCCCGTCGCAACAGAGCATGTTCCACCGCCCGCCGTGGCGCTTACGGATCACATCGGCTGCCGCGTGTACCGGCGTGGTGGGCGCCGGCATGTGTCCAATCTGGAGGACGATCCGGATGGGCCCCAGCACAAGGCCTCGAGGGGACAAGTCCAGCCATCCCATAACCCACGGTCCGGATAAGATAGGCGCATCCCCAAGGGCAATCATGCTGCTCGGGTTCACCACTTCATTCTCTCCAATCAACCGTGTGTTGGTCGAATCCACCGGCCCCGCCGGGTCCACAAGTTCGCCTCCCAATCCGAGTTCGTGCCCCTGGTCCTGCGCCGGCGTCCCAGCGCGATTGTATCCGTAGGCGCCAAAGCCCCCGGTGATCTGTCCGCCCAACCGCATGTAGCTCGGGCACACGTGGACTCCGGTGACCGCCTTTGTCCTGTGGATGACCCATTCCGACCCGATTCGCTCCGCCTGAGTCTCATATGGCGCGCCGACGTATTTCACCAGACGCTCGTACCACCACCATCCACCGCCAAGGCTGTCCAGATCCGGCTCGGCAGGAGGCCACGCATACGGGGGATACTTCCCGAAATCGTCCAGGTACATCTGCAAGGCCAAGCCCCACTGCCGGAGGTTGCTCTGGCACACCGCCGAGTGAGCCGCCTGCTTGGCCCGCGACAACGCCGGCAGCAGCAGGCTGGCCAGAATGGCGATGACCGCGATCACGACCAGCAGTTCGATGAGGGTAAAGGCGAACACACGGTTTCCCGTAAAGTGATCCAATCGCCGCGCGCGCTGCGTTACACCGTGGCGCCGTCCGCGCACCTCTTCAACGCCCGACCTACTCCTGTAAATCGGCGTCCTAGTCATTGCGGTGGGAGAGATGATCGGTGTTCCAGCGCACCGCGATCGCCTCCTGGCGCAGGTCGAAGAGCTGCTTCGTTTTGAGGCCCTCGACATGGCCGTCGCAAAACAGCACGTTCCAGCGGCCGTCGTGCCGCCGCCGGATGCCGACCGCCGAGCACTTCGCGAGAGGAGTCCACCATCCCGGCCGGAAGTCGATTTCAATGTAGATGCCGCCCAGCCAGGTGTCTTGCAGACCCGCGTAGCCAAAGAAGGGGTCCGGGTCGTTATCCGAGTTCCCGAGCAAATTGGCATCGGCGATGGCCACCATGTCGCTCGGGGCCACCACCTCCGTTTCCCGGATCAGCCGGAGATCGCTGGGCAGAACGATGGTGCGCGGCGCATTCGTCAGCACCTCCCCGCCCAAACCGCGCTCTGTTTCGGCCCAGGCAGTGGGGCGAAACCGCAAACCCCAGGCGTTATAGCCATAGCTGCCCAAGCCGCCATCGCTGAGGTGTCCGGGCAGGCGGACGTAGTCCGGACACAGGTCGATCCCTCTGGCCGCGCCTTGTTGACGCAAGGTCACATCATGCCACGTGGCCCCAGTGTAACGCTGCAGGCGCTGGTGCCAGTACCGGTTCACCCCCCACTCGTTGTCGCTCATCAGTTCTGGTGGATACACTTGAAAATCATCCACATACATGCGCAGGCCCAGGCCCCACTGCCGGAGGTTGTTCTTGCACACCAGCATGTTGGCTGTGCGTTTGGCGCGCGCGAGCGCCGGCAGCAGCAGGCTGGCCAGGATGGCGATGATGGCGATGACGACCAGCAGTTCGATGAGTGTAAAGGCTCTGCGGGGCAAGGCAGGAGTTCGGGTATGAAGCGATTGTCGTGTTTTCATGGCCTCTTGGTTGATCCGGTTTCATCCGGCGCCCGTCGCGTCGTCAACCTCAAATCCCAGCCTATTCCGTGCCAAACGCCGCCCGGCGGTTGCGCCGGTTTGGGGTGGTGGCTCGCACTGTCGTCAGGGTTTTTGCAGACGGAAGAACCGCGCCCCCGCCGGCGACTCGAGGGTGACCGAGACGCTCGTCCCCTCATCGGTCAACGGCAAGCCCACCGGCGCCCAGCCGGGGCTCCCCAAGGCCGCGTTGCCTTGCAGGACCCAGTCCCGCGCCGCTGCCGGCCACGCAACCACGATCGACCCCGATGGGATCCTCTGAATGGTCAGGGCCGGTGGACTCGGGAGCAGTGCGAAACTGGAAGTGAACCCCGCGGAGACCGCCAGCACCTCGCCCAGGTCCTCCGGCACCCGACTTTGGCCATATTGCGCGGGCTCAATCAGATCACTGCTCCCCGCCCCCCACGCGACCACCGTGCCATCGGCTTTGAGAGCAAGATTATGATAGCCTCCGGCTGACACGGCCACGACCCCGCTCAACCCGGGCGGCACCGTGCTCTGGTCATAGTGCGGGTATTCAAACGTGCCGGGACTGCCCGCTCCCCAAGCGACCACCGTCCCGTCGGCTTTCAAGGCCAGACTGTGGTAACCACCGGCGGCCACGTCCACTACATTACTCAGCCCTTCCGGCACGCTGCTCTGCCCATAATGGGGGTCTCCAAACATCCAGGGACTGCCTGCGCCCCACGCGACGACCGTGCCATCCGCCTTCAACGCCAGGCTGTGATAGGTGCCCGCGGCGATACCCACGACCCCGCTCAGGTCCTCCGGCACCGTGCTCTGGCCATAGTGCGGGTTTCCGAACATGCCAGGGCTCCCCGCCCCCCAAGCGACAACTATCCCGTCCGCTTTCAAAGCCAGGCTGTGAAAAGCGCCCGCGGCCACCGCCACCACGTCTTTAAGACCCGGGGGGACTCTTGCTGCGCCCCAGACATTATCGCCCCAGGCGGCGACCGTGCCGTCGGCTTTAAGGGCCAGGCCCTGCGCCACGCCGACCGCTATTGCCACCACCCCGGTCAGGTCAGGAGGTACGCTGCTTACCGAGCCGCCACCCCACCCGATGACGGTGCCATCGGCTTTGAGCGCCAGGCTATCGCCCGCAATCGCCACCACGTCACGGAAGCGGTCCGGGGTCATGCCGCCCAGGCCGCGGCCCCAGCCCACCAGCCGTCCGTCCGTCGTCAGGGCCAGGGCGTACGTACCGGCCGCCGCAAGGGCGCCGACGCCCTGCAAACCTACCGGCACAGTCGTCTGCCCATATTCCTGATCTCCCCACGCCACCACTGTGCCGTCAGATTTGACAGCTAGGCTGCACTGGTTACCGGCAGCAATCGCCACTACGTGGCTCAAGCCCGCGGGCACATCACGTTGGCCCCGATCATCACGGCCCCAAGCCACCACCGTCCCGTCCGCCTTCAAGGCCAGCGAGTGCCCGCCGCCCGCCGCGATCCCGCTCACATGGTCCAAGCCCACCGGTGCGTTGGTCTCCCCGAAGCTGTTGGCCCCCCAAGCGACAACTGTCCCGTCCGCTTTCAAAGCCAGGCTATGACCTCCCGTCCCCGAAGCCGCGATGGCCACGACATCGGTAAGCTCACCCGGCACCGGACTCTGGGTAATCGAACCTCCCCCCCACGCCACCACCGTGCCATCGGCTCGGAGTGCGAGGCTGTCAAAACTGGCGCCGGCAATCGCCACCACCTGGTCCAACCCTTCCGGGATATCACACTCGCCGAACTTATTGTAGCCCCAGGCCACCACCGTCCCGTCCGCCTTAAGCGCGAGGCTGTGAAGCCCGCCCCCGGCCACGGCCACGACATTGCTCAGGCCTTCCGGCACAATGGCCTGACCGTCTTCATTTTCACCCCAGGCCACCACCCGCCCGCTGGTGTCGATGGCGAGCGTATGAGCGGAACCGACAGCGACGCGGAAGAAGCGGGCCGTGGGTTCAAGGCCGGGCCAGACTGAACTGCCCCAAGCCCACGGGCTGCCGACAACCGTGGGGCGCGCGGGTAACTCGCCGGCAAAAGCACTCGCGACTGCCAAAACGACAACTAACCAAGACCATCGCCTAGTCGAGGTATTAAGGCGGTCCCCAACAACATGACTTAGCCCAGAGAGGATACACGTTGTTAGTCCGTTTGCTGGTTGTACGCTTGTCAACACCCGCATCACACTTTGACAGCCAACTTTGCTAACTACTCCCGGCAAGAGAATCTTCATCACGCATCACGGACGGAAGTGCCCGTCTCTAGGACTCATATGGTTCCATGCGTGCGCGCTTAATCATCGTTATAACACTGATTGTAAAGGCGACACACGTTTGACACGATACAATGATCATGTACCGAACAGAAATTGTAATCACACGTGTCAGTCGAGGAGCAACTATCGTCCGTTTCACAGTGATTGGTCGTGCATTCGTCCCTCGACTCGCACTTGTCATCCGTAGTGCACCGGTTACTGCCGCAGCTATCAACTGAGGAACAGTAATCGCTTGTACATACGTTTACGGTGAGGCAGCTATCAAGATAGCCCCAGCAGAAATCCTGGTCGCACTGGTCGTTAGAGTTGCACTCGTCGTATCCTGAGTGGCAAGGATCGTCATGCGAACAGAGATTGGTGTCGCATGAGTCATTAGCCAAACAGGTATTCTCGACGTCGCAATCGTTAAACCCAGCGCAGTTGTCTCTGATAGTGCAGACATTGGTGAGACAGATATCACTTACAGCACATGTATTGGAGTAGCAACTGTTGGTCCAGCACGCATCTAAGGACTGGTTGCACACGTCGTAGGTACATGGATTCGTTGCATGGTCACACCTTGTACACGCTTCGTAGCCAGGCTCACAGTCTGCTTTAGCTGTTTGTGTGCCCAGCACAACGCCGCCGATGAGCACGCCACCCTTGATCAAGGTGTGGGTGACTCTTTGCAAGAACTCCCGCCGGGTGGTGGACTCAGGTGTCGCGGAGCTCGAGGTTTGATGGGGATGGTCGGCAGGTGTCATATTCTAGTGCCTTGTTTTGTGTTGGTTGTTGAACGCGCCTGATTTGTGGTCCCACCAGGCCGGCACAAGCCGGTTTGCGCACGCGGGCACGCAAGCTGGCCCACCGCGTTGGCAACGGCCGCGCGTTGCCCAGCCCGCTGGCTCCCGGATGCAGGCGTCGTTTTCATTTCCGAGCAGGGACGCAATATACGGCATGCCGAGAACGCGGAAAAGCGTAAAAGGTTGTTAAAACGCGACGGCTGCACTGCCCGGGCCACCTTCAGGATCTGGGGTTCATCCTACGAGTTTATTCCTGGACTCATGCAAACCTAGTAGTTTGAGTATGAAGAAATCTTCGTCGCGATAGCCATAAGCCTGACGAGTGAGCGTTTTGATTTTGTTA
>JAKANS010000073.1 GCA_021823625.1 bacterium
CGATCTCGGATTCGAGTCGGCGACTACCGCGTGATTTACGAGATTCACGATTGTTCCCTCCAAGTCATCGTCGTCACCGTGGGCCATCGGCGCGAAATCTACCGCTGATGGCTTTGAATTGCTGTCAACAAAGCGACACGATCTCCTCGCTGGGTTCACGGTGCAGGGGATTCTCCAACTCACCAAGGTTGTAAGCGGAGTCAGCCATTTTTCTCCTTCGAGATTCGCGGCCAGCATTCCAAGGCCTTGAAGCTTGCTACCGTCGAGTCGGGGTAAAGTGACGCACCAACTCGGCCGTCGCCTCGCCGGTCAGCGTCCTGGCAGATCGAGGATTCTGCGGCCAGGCAACCGCGCGCTGAGGTCGCTGCGAAAGCAGCATTGCGATCTGTCCGGCACGTGGCACTTTGCCCGGCGTGCTTGGAATGCGCTCCGGATTATGTCGCTGACCGCTGTCTATGATACGCGGCCTTACGACCGTGCAGCTCTGGAAGCCGCCGCGGCGGGCACGGTGATCGAGTGGCGGTTCTGGGACTTTCGCCTGACCTCCGAGACCGCGGCGTCCGCGCAAGGCGCGCACGCCGTTTGCGTGTTCGTCAACGACACGTTGGATCGCGCCTGCCTGGAGGTGCTGGCGCGCGAAGGTGTGAAGCTCGTCGCCCTGCGTTGCACCGGCTTCAACAACGTGGATCTCGCCGCCGCCAAAGAACGCGGGTTGACGGTCACGCGAGTGCCGGTCTATTCGCCTTACGCGGTGGCGGAGCACGCGGTGGCGTTGTTACTCACACTCAACCGGAAAATCCACCGCGCCTTCAACCGCGTGCGGGAACAGAACTTTTCGCTGAACGGCCTGGTCGGCTTCGACCTTCACGGCAAGACGGCCGGCATCGTCGGGACGGGCAAGATCGGCCGGATCGTGGCGCAGATTCTGTGCGGGTTTGGCATGAAGGTGCTCGCGTTCGACCCGTTCCCGAATCGCGAATGGGCGCAGCAAAACGGCGTCGAGTACGTGGATGCCTTGTCCTTGGCGGGGCGAAGCGATGTCGTCTTGTTGCACGTGCCGTTGACGCCCGAGACGCGGCACCTCATCCACGCGGAGACACTGGAGTCGATGAAGCCCGGCGCCATGCTCATCAACGTGAGCCGCGGGGGCTTGATCGACACGAAGGCGTTGATCGCGGCGCTGAAGTCCGGCCGGCTCGGCGGCGTTGGCTTGGACGTCTATGAGGAGGAAGAGGGCATCTTTTTCGAAGACCTTTCCGGCCAGGTCTTGCAGGACGACGAACTGGCGCGCCTGCTGACATTTCCGAACGTGCTGGTCACGGCCCACCAGGCGTTTCTCACACGCGAGGCGTTGTCCGACATTGCCCGAACCACCGTGGCGAATCTGAAGGCGCTCGCCAGCGGCCAGCCGTTTGTGGAAGGCTCGGTGTTGGCGTGAGCGCCGGAAACCCGAAAGCCGGAACCCGATGGCCGAAAGAAATCCGAAGCCCGAGCCCCGAGCCACCCAGCCGCTGTACGGGCGGGACTTGCGCCTTTTGCTTCGGTCTTCGAGTTTCGGTCTTCGGGCCTAACCCGCATGCTCCCTGACCACAAAACCAAGATCGTCGCCACCATCGGTCCGGCCTCGGATTCGCCGGAGATGTTGGAACATCTGATCCGCGCGGGGTTGAACGTCGCGCGCCTCAACTTTTCCCACGGCGATTTTCAAGGCCATGCCGACCGGATCGCGCGCATCCGCGCCGCCGCACAAGCCACCGGCCAGCCCGTGACCATCATGGCCGATCTGCCAGGGCCAAAGATGCGCCTGGGCAAGATCGACCCGGAACCGATCCAACTCCGCGCGGGCGAGACCTTCACGCTCACGACGGAGGAGATCGTCGGCAGCGCGCAGCGCGTTTCGATGAGCTTCGAGCAGTTGCCACGCGTGGTGATGACCGACGACCGGCTCTTCCTCAACGACGGCTTGGTTCAACTCCAGGTGACGAAGGTCGTTGGCAACGACGTGATTTGCCGGGTGGCGGTGGGCGGCGAACTGCGGTCGCGCAAAGGATTGAACCTGCCTGGCATCGACCTCGGGATCGGCGCGTTTACCGCGCACGACCGCGCCTGTCTGGAGTTTGCCTTGAAGGCGGGCGTGGATGCGGTGAGTCAGTCGTTCGTCGAGACCGCGGCGGATATCGAAGCGGTGCGGGCGGCGGCGAAGGCGGTTGGTCGCGTGCCGTTCATCATCGCCAAGATCGAGCGGGCGGGCGCGCTCCAGCATTTCGACGACCTCCTGAAATGCGCAGACGGCATCATGGTGGCGCGGGGCGATTTGGGCGTGGAAGTGCCGCTGGAGGAAATGGCGATCACGCAAAAACAACTGATCGCCAGGGCCAACCTCGCCGGCAAACCGGTCATCACCGCTACGCAGATGCTCGAGTCGATGGTCACCAACCGTCTGCCCACCCGCGCGGAGGCGACTGATGTGGCCAACGCCATCCTCGATGGCACGGATTGCATCATGCTTTCCGGCGAGTCGGCGATGGGCAAATACCCGGAGGAGGCGGTGGCCATGCTGGCGCGGATCGCCGCCGCCACGGAGGCGGGCCGGCCTCAGGCGCGCTTGAACGATTTGCGCGTGCTGTGTCGGGAGCAAAAGCCGGGCACGGCCGCTGCCGCGATCGCTTCGGTGGTGGAACACGCCCTGGACACCGTGCGCTGCGCGGTGGTGCTGGTGCCGACCAGGACTGGGACAACGGCCCGGATGATCTCGCGGTTCAAACCGTCGGTCTGGATTGCGGCGCTGAGCCATGATCCCGCGGTGTGCCAGGCGCTGGCGTTTTCATACGGCGTGCAGGCGGCGCCGCTGGCGGACGAGCCGGAGAACTGGCGCGCGTTCGCGTGCGCCTGGATGCAAGGGCAGGGGATCGAGGGTGACATCGCCATGCTGGTGGCCGGACCGTCCGCGCGCTTTCCGGAAGCCAATCACCGGATTGAGTTCATGCGCGTCGGCGGCGGCCCGCGCCAGGCGAACCAATGACTTGCGCCGCCGCGACCGATGGAATGGGCGTGGCGTTGGCCGCGCGCCTGACCTGGCCGTTGAGTCGAAGCCGGCGACGGAGGGCGACGAACCGGCCGGCCGCACCCTCGCCGGTCCAATTACCGGTCCTCCGCGGAATCCCCTGCAATGGCCTTGCCAGTGGCGCAGCGGTGCCTTCAACTCCTGACAGTTCCTTTGAACGGGAGAATTCGCATGCCCGAGAGAAAAAAATCACCGGAGCGGTCCTGTGACCTGACCCCCGCCGCGGGTGTCCGCACTGGCCTGACGGTGCCCGAGCTCCAACAATCGTTTGTGGACAGCCTCTTTTGCGGGCTGGGTCGCGTGCCGATGGCGGCGACGCGCAACGACCTCTACACGGCGCTCGCGTTGACCGTGCGGGACCGCGTGCTCAAACAGGGCGTGCGCACGATGGAGACGTATTGCGAGCAGGATGCGCGCGCGGTCGCGTACCTGTCCGCGGAGTTTTTGCCCGGGCCGCATCTTGCCAGCAACCTGCTGAACCTTGGCATTGTCGACACGATGCGGCAGGCGCTGGCCGAGTTGGACTGCGATCTGGACGCGTTGCTCGAACAGGAGGAGGAGCCCGGATTGGGCAACGGCGGTCTGGGCCGGCTCGCTTCGTGTTACCTGGATTCGCTCGCCTCGCTGGAAGTGCCGGCGGTCGGCTACGGCATCCGCTACGAGTTCGGGATTTTCGACCAGACCATCCGCAACGGCTGGCAGGTCGAGATCACGGACAAGTGGCTGCGGTTCGGCAATCCGTGGGAGATCACCCGGCCTGAACTGGCGTACGACGTCAAGTTTGGGGGGCACACGGTGGCGAGTCACGACGAGCACGGCCGGTATCGCGTCCGGTGGGTGCCGGAGCGCGTCGTGAAAGGCGTGGCCTACGACACGCCGATGCTGGGGTATCGCGTGGGCACCTGCGGCCACATGCGATTGTGGAAGGCCGAGGCGGTCGAGTCCTTCGATTTCGCCGCCTTCAACCACGGCGACTATTACCGCGCGGTGCAGGACAAGATGGTTTCCGAGAACATCACCAAGGTGCTTTACCCGAACGACGAGGCGCTCGCGGGCAAGACCTTGAGACTCGAGCAGCAGTTCTTTTTCGTGACCTGCTCGTTGCAGGACATGATCCGCGTGCACTGCTTGCTGGGCCGGCGGCTGGATTGCTTCCACGAGAAGTTTGCCATCCAGCTCAACGACACCCACCCGGCGATCGCGGTGGCGGAATTCATGCGCCTGCTGGTGGACGAACACGACCTGGACTGGGACACCGCCTGGCACGTCACCACGCACACGTTCGCGTACACGAATCACACGCTGCTGCCCGAGGCGCTGGAGAAATGGCCGGTGCGGTTGTTCGGGTCCCTGCTGCCGCGGCATCTGGAGATCATTTACGAAATCAACCGCCGGTTTCTGGATGAGGTTCGCGCCCGGTTTCCCGGCGACGACGCCCGCGTCGCGCGCCTTTCATTGATCGACGAATCGGGCGAGCGGTACGTGCGCATGGCCCACCTCGCCACCGTGGGCAGTCACCGGGTCAATGGCGTGGCCCGGCTCCACTCCGAGTTGTTGAAGAAGCTCGTCATGCACGACTTCGCCGAGCTGTGGCCGGACAAGTTCTGCAACGTCACCAACGGCGTCACGCCGCGCCGCTTCGTCGCGGTGAGCAATCCGCCGCTGGCCCGGCTCCTCACCCGCCACATCGGCGACGGCTGGCTGCGGGACTTGTATCAACTGCGGCGGCTCGAACCGCTGGCCGAGGATGCCGCGTTCCGCCGGGACTGGCGGGCGGTCAAGTTGACGGCCAAGCGCGGTCTGGCGGCGCTGATCGAGACCTGCACGGGCGTGAAGGTGGATCCCGCGACGCTCTTCGACATCCAGGCCAAGCGCCTGCACGAGTACAAGCGGCAACACCTGAACGTGCTCCACATCCTCACGCTCTACCTGCGGCTGAAACGCGATCCGCAGGCGGATGTGCCGGCCCGCACATTCATTTTCGGCGGCAAGGCGGCGCCCGGTTATTTCCTGGCCAAGCTGATCATCCGGCTGATCGATGCCGTGGCGGATCTGGTGAACCAAGACCCGGCAGTGCGCGACCGGCTCCGGGTGGTTTTCTTCCCGGATTTCAACGTCAAGAACGCCCAGCACATCTACCCGGCTGCCGATCTTTCGGAACAGATTTCCACCGCCGGCAAGGAAGCCTCCGGCACGGGCAACATGAAATTCTCGCTGAACGGCGCGCTCACCATCGGCACACTCGACGGGGCCAACGTGGAAATCCGCGAGGAGGTAGGCCCGGAGAACTTCTTCCTGTTCGGGTTGACCGCCGATGAAGTGCAGGAACTCAAGTCCCGCGGCTACTCGCCACGGGAACATTACGAGCAGAATCCCGCGCTCCGCGAGGTGCTGGACTTCATCGGTTCGGGTGCGCTGGCGGGCGGTGACGCGGGCCTGTTCCGGCCGTTGGTGGACAATCTGCTCTGGGACGATCCGTTTCTGGTCCTCGCCGACTACCAGGCTTACGTGGACTGTCAGGCGCAGGTCAGCGCGCTCTGGCGCGACCCGGAGGCGTGGAGCCGCAAGTCCATTCTGAATGTCGCGCGCATGGGCAAGTTCTCGTCCGACCGCTCGATCCGCGATTACTGCGAACTGATCTGGAAGGTGCAGCCGGTGAGAGTGAGGAATGGAACGTAGTCGCGGGGCGGGCGCGGTCCCCAGCCGACAGGAGACGCTGTATCGGCGACGGAGCGCGGCGCTCTACCACCATCCGAACACCCAGACGAACACCAGCGTCGCGAGCACCAGTCCGCCCAGTAATCCCAGCAGGAAACCGCCAAGAGCGCCGACAGCGCGATGCTCCTTCTCGGCCTCGCGATACAGTTCGTTGAGTTGCTCTTGACTCAGCATGGCAACGTCCTGAAAAGGCCGGCTCTTCGAGCCGGCCGTGAAGGGCGAAGAGGGGGCAATGCTCAGTTGCAGGCACTACCTACGGCCATGTAGTTGTTCGGGCCTGTAAACCAGAAAACGTCAGTCCACGAGAAATTGGTACAGCTCATCTCAATCGCAAAGCTACTCGTCGAATCTGACACGTATGAATCCAAACCAATTGACCCACGGCTGTCCTGGGCATAGTTGTAGTAGCCGCGATCAAACCAGGCAGCGTAATCCGTGTACCAGGTGTCCCAACCCCAGCCGCCCGGCGGTTCGACGCACCAACTATGGCCGTCATTGTTAGTACTTAGCCAACCGTACCCCGCGTAAGCATTACGCGTTCGGAAGCAAGTGTCGCCGGAACGCGGGTAGAGGTAGCTGGAGTTGTAAACGCTGCTCACCCACGCGAGCTTGCTCCATCCCCCTGGGAATCCCCCTATCCAACAGTCGTCTTTGCAGGGGCTGTTGACTTCGATGTGACCATCACCGAGACAAACCTGAGCCATGTATCGGTCTGGGTTTGAAACACCGTAAGACGGGGGCGTATCCCCCACCAACAGCGAGTCAGTCAAGAGCAGGCCCAACAGGAGCGAGAACAAACGTTTTAGTTTCATGGTTTTTTGATGTTGTTTGGTTGCGGTGGTTACGGATTGAGTGGAGGATCGTTCACTACGCTCCCGTCTTGCTTGAGAAGAAGCATTTGCATTCTTGGGCTCGCGGGGTCCATCCAAGCGTCCGGTTTTGCTTTTCGTGCGTCGCCCGTAAAACGCCAGCTCACGACCTGCCAATTTTGGGTCTGATTCGGTCCAGATTGCGCCAACCCAATCAGATCCCAACCGCTGGGGAAACCGGGGGGGACATCCGCTTTGGCATCGTAGCGGAACCTTATCTCTGCCGCCTGCTTCAAGTCTTTCGCCGGCGCGACCTGGCGCAGGGATTGACATTCAAAGTGCAATGCCAGCAGGACGTTGTTTGTGTCCAACTCGGGAGTCACCACGAGGTTGGCTAACTTCTTATCTGGAAGGTCTCCGTATTGGAGCGTGCCGTTCGACCATTTGGCGTTCTCGGCGTGGAGCGGCAGGCCAAAGCTGGCAACTTCCCGACAGGCCGTCCGAGCGTCGGTCAAATCGGATTGGCCACTGTGGTTGGGGACGCCGGGTTCATGCATTCGCACAAGTTCCTGGCCTCCTGCTCGCGTCCACTTCCAGCGCTGGCCGTCGCTGAAAGAGTTGCCGATGCGCCGACCCAAATCATCCGTTTGCCCACCGGCAAAGTCATTGCCGTGTTGCAGCCAAAAAACATTGAGCGTGCGCCCATCCCACCGGAGATAATGCGCCTCGATCTCGACGTGGGGCGGCGGTTTGACGAGGTAGCGCAGCACGGGGTTGTCCGGCAGCTTGGGTTGGGGTTGAGCCAGCGCGGTGCCGGCGAGGAGGAGGGTTACGCTGATGAGTTTGTTCATGGCGGTTATTTGATGTTTTTCATCAGATGGGAAAAAATACCGTTTCCCGCGTGAGACTTCAAGCGGTAGCGGGTTCGGCGAGCTAACCCACGCACACGTTTTTTTCCGCGCTCAGGCATTGCGGGCACTCCCAGCCGATTCCTGGGCTGTACCCCGTATCCCCGCTCCCCCCCCCACACGTGCAGGCCGGGAGTTCGATCACGACCGCGGTTCTGTATGGCTTTTCGATTACCTGGTGAATTCCACGACCTCAGTAGCCTGGAAATGGTCGTGGGGTTCACCACCATCCGAACACCCAGACGAACACCAGCGTCGCGAGCACCAGTCCGCCCAGTAATCCCAGCAGGAAACCGCCAAGAGCGCCGACAGCGCGATGCTCCTTCTCGGCCTCGCGATGCAGTTCGTTGAGTTGCTCTTGACTCAGCATGGCGACCGTCCGGTGAAGCGTCGCGACCTTACTCCCGTCCGACCACGCCGTAAAGGCCCGGCCTCGCCAACGTGTTTCTGGCTGTGCGGGCGAGGCGGGCGGGTTTCAAAAAAAGAACCGGAGCACTCGCAGGTGCCCCGGCTCGGTGCAGTGTCGGCAGTTTGTTCTGCCGGCAAACTCGATGTTTAGGCGCCCATGCCGTCTTCGAACGAGCCGGCGGCCACCGGCCAGCAGAGGTTGTCGCGGACGTACGCGATGCCGTTGGCGCTGGTGTAATCCAGGTCCTTGTGCGCGCTCTCGGCTTCCACCACAAGCGGTGCGGTCGGCCGGCCCATGACCTGGCAATACCGGCTCGGGTAGCCGATCTGGACGAGGAGTTCGGCGTAGCGTTGCATGTTGATGTCGCCGCTGGGCAGGTCCACAAACTGCATCGCGCGCTGCGGCCAGTTGCCGTTCATCATGCGCAGCGGCATGCCGGGGCGAATGACGAAGTTCTTGATGTGCGCCGCGTACACGCGCGGGCCCACTTTGAGGAAACGGGTTTCCCAGCTCTCGCCTTCCCAGCAGTGGCTCGGGTCGGCATTTACGCCGAGACACTTGTCGCTGTCGCAAATGCTTACGAGCATGTTGAAGTCATCCGCGCACATGGCGCCGGTGCCGGGGTGGATTTCGTGGCAGAGGATGATCCCGCGGGCGTTCGCCTCCTGGCGAATGCGGGCGGTCTTTTTGACGAAGCGCTCCTGGCCTTCCTTGATGAGATCGAAGTCCGCGCCGGCCCAGAATCCCCACGGATAACCGCTGGCGACTTCCCAGCCGAACGCCACGCCCCAGAAGGTCGGCAGGATCTTCACGCCGAGTTCGACCGCGAGATCGAACAGCTTGATCAAGTAATTCTCCGCCCAAGCCTCGATCTTGTCAGCCGACTGCTTGGCCACGTCCGCCGGGATGAACGGCCGGATGCTCGGGCTGCCGGTCCAGGCCGTCGTGTGGACCCAGGTCGGGCAATGGCAGGAGATGCCGTCCAGCGTCAGCCCCGCTTTCGCAAAGGTGTCCTTGATCTCCGTCGCGGATTTGAACAGGGCGCCGCCTTGGAGCATGTAGTTGGACGGCTGGGCGCCGGAAGCGCCGGAACGCTTGGCATAGGCCAGGAAGTCGGCGAGCGATTTGGCGCCGTGCTGGGCGCCCTCGATGGAGGCATGATAAGCGGGTTGTGGCATAGCTTTCGAATGAGGTTTGCTGTGCTTCGATGAGTTCTTGTTTACGGCTTCAAACCAGTGATCTGGCAGGGAAGTTAGCCTCCCCGCTTCGCCGACGGCAAGCCCAGAGTCTCTGAAAACGGTGACGATTCTGGAAAACCGACCCGACCGCGACCGCGCCGAAAAACCCTCCGCGCCAACGCGGCTTCGGACTCGGGTGTGTTCTGCGTTGCGGGTTGCCGGGAGGGAGCGGACCCTCCAAGCCGATCATGAAACCGCTCTTGCCCATCCTCGCCGCCCGTGGCTGCGCGGCTCGGTCCGCCGCGGCCATCCTGACGGTGTGTTGGTTGGCCGCCCTGACCAGCACCGGCTTTCTCGCGAGCGCGGCCGAAGGCGATCCGATCCGCGTTCGTTTTCGCGAAGTGGACACGCTCTTTGCCAATCCCGGCCAGGGTTGGATGAGCCAGCAGCGGAGCCTGCGCGGCGAACCGCGGTTTCCGTGCTCGGTCGTCTATGTCCGGTTCAACTGGGCCGACGCCGAGCCGGAGGAAGGCCGGTACGACTGGCGCCTCATCGACGATGTCATCGCCGCCTGGAAATCGCGCGGCGCCGCCGTGGCTATGCGCGTGATGACCTGCAACGCTCACAGCGCCGGCTACTACACCTCGCCCAAGTGGCTCTTTGACGCGGGCTGCAAAGGCTTCGAGTACCTGCGCGGCGGCGACGACCCCACCAGCGGCGGCAAGCGCATCCCGCGGATCGAACCCGACTACGCCGACCCCGTTTACCTCGCCAAGCACGGCGCGTTCATCAAAGCCCTCGGCGAACGCTACGACGGCAGTCCCAGCGTCGAATTTCTCGACATTGGCTCGTACGGCATTTGGGGCGAATGGCACACGCCACACCCCGCGCCGGTCGAAGTTCGCCGCCAGATCGTGGACCTGTATCTCCAGGCTTTCCGCAAGACGCCGCTGGTATTCATGTCTGACGACGCCGAGGTGCTCGCCTACGCGCTGGCGCACGGCACCGGCTTCCGGCGCGACGGCGTCGGCTCGCCCTGGCACGAGCAAAACTGGATTGGCTCGAAGAAGTACGCCGGCGTTTCTGACATGGGCGAGGTGTGGCAACACGCGCCGGTCATCTTCGAGTGGTTCGGCGATTACGACTATCTCAAGTCAAAGAACTGGTCATTTGACGCGGCGGTGGAGTTCATGCTCCGCAACCACGTCACGCTCATCAACGACAACATCGGTCGCGTGCCGCCGGAGGCGATGACCCAACTGAACAAGCTCGCCCGCCTCGCCGGCGCCCGGTTTGTCTTGCGCGAACTGGCCCACGCCAAGTCGGCCAAAGCTGGCGCGGCGCTGGCCTTGGACATGCAGTGGGCAAACGTCGGCGTCGGCAAACTCTACCGGCCATGCGTGCTGCGCTTTTCGCTCTTGGACACTGCGGGCCGCGTCGCTTGCACGGCAGATGCGAAAGCCGACCCGCGCACCTGGCTGCCGGGCGAGTTCGAACTGAAGGAAGCGTTCGGCCTCCCGCCCGACTTGAAACCAGGCGAGTACAAGCTGGCCCTCGCCCTCGTCGATCCCGCCGGCCAGCGACCGCGTTTCCGCCTGGCGATCAAGGCGCCGGAAAGCGACGGCCGGTACGTCGTCAGCAGCGTGAAGGTGGAGTGAGCGCCTGGAAGTCCGGCCCGAATGGAATTTCCAACCGTTGCTACCGCGCCTCAAGCCGGTACAGGGCGAGGATGTTCTCCGGCGGCACGTCGGGTTGAAACAGATGCGCCGGGCCGAGAATGTAGCCACCGCCTTTGCCGAGAGTTTCGCAGTAGCGCCGCGCCTCGGCGGTCACCGCGTCGGGCGTGCCTAGCGGCAACAGCCGTTGCATGTCCAAGCCGCCGTGAAAACTGAGTTGGTCGCCGAACGCGGCCTTCAGACTCTCCGGCGCCATTTCCGGGCCGGCGGGCTGGATCGGGTCGAGCACGTCCACGCCCAGAGCGATCAATTCGGGAACGAACGGCCGGATCCGGCCGCAACTGTGAAACAGGACGCGCGCGCCGAGGCCGTGGATGCAATCGATCATCCGCTTCAAATACGGCGCGACGAATTCGCGAAACATGGCCAGCGAGATCAACGGGCCGCGTTGGCTGCCCAGGTCGCTGATGAGCAGGAAGAGGTCGATCCGGCCGCCGGTGATCTCCGCGGCGCGCGTGTAGTCCTCGATGTAAAAGTCGGTGAACCGGCGGCACAGGAAATGGACCCAGTCTGGCCGCTCGACCAGATCGACAAAGAACTCCTCCCAGCCCCGCACCAACGCCGGCCGCTGCCACACGTCCGCGAAGCCATAGACCAGCGCGCGTTGCTCATGACGCCGGCATTGCGCCGCCAGTTGCGAGCGGTCGATGCCGTCCGGCGTCGGCCACGCGAAGGACTCGATCTCCGTGAAGTTCTGCGCGTCCGCGAGCGCGCCTTTCACGTCTTCGCGCATTGGCCCCCACGGCGTCGAGCTATAGACGTACCGCTCGCCCCAGAAGTTTTGAAACACGCCACCACCGACCTCGATTTCAGCCGGCGGCGTGGCCTCCAAGTGACGCACGTCCACCTCCAATTCGTCGAGCAAACGGTCTTTGTCGGTGTGGCCGATGTGGGCGAACAAGCGGTTCCACGTCGGCGGCTCGGCCCAGAAATCGCACGGCGTCCGGTCCGGCTGGCGGTGGCTCAAGGCGGCCAACACGCGCTCACGCGAAGTCAGGGTGGGCTTCATTAGCTGGGAAGTAGTGCGCACGCTCTCTCGCGCTGACACGGCTCAGTAACCCAGCCGCCGGGCGGCGGCGAGCGGGTTGGCCGCGCTGACCACGTAACTATCGAGCTGGCGATAGCCTTCGTTCACGCACTCGAAGACGCCGTGCCCGCGGAAGTCGGCGATCAAATCCCGCCACACCTCGCGCCCCAGCGCGGGGTCCTTTTGCGCGAGCGCCCACATCATCCAGCCCGACGGCGTCGCCCAGTAAGCGCCGTTCTGGTACCGCTCCGGTGCTACCGGCGTCAGCAACCGCTGCCAATGCTCGCCTTTCAACAAATGCCGCACCTGGCCGTTCCAGAGAAACCGCTCGCGGTTCGCGGCCAGGAAATCCAGCACGCGCTCGCGATTCGGGCCGAGCGGAAAGTCCAGCCAGAGCGCGTAGGCATTGCCCCAAATGTCGATTTGCCGGCAATCGACGGTCGCGGCCAGAAACGCGCCCGCCGGTTCGTCCCAAAGCCGGCCGAGGTTCGTTTCAATGAGTTTCGCGCGCCGTTGGAATTCCTCAGCGGCGGCGCTGTCGCCGTACCGTTCGTGCCAGTCCGCCAACCGCTGGCTCGCCGTCCAGTACAGCAACGACTCGAACAGCAACTCGCCGGTCTTGCCCACCGTGTCCGTGAAGCCGTAAGGCGAATGCGGCTTTTGTGGATCGTTGAAGACCAGACCGTCGGCGCGGCGCGGGATGTAATTCATCGCGCGATCCAGCGGTTCCGACCATTCGCGGAAGAGTCGGAGCCGCGCGGCGGGCGAGAGGCGCTGCAGGTGCGCGTCCACCGCGATCACCAGGAATTGGGCGTTGTCGATGTTCGGTTCGCCCAGCGGATTGTTTTCGCCGCCGGCCACATAGACCGCCACGCCATCGGGCCGCACGCGATCCGGCGCCGCGCCGTCCGCGCGGATGCCTTTGATGAGATACCACAGCGCCGCTTCGACCTGTCCGGCCGGGAGCAGGTCGCCGGCGTTCTCGACCATGTAGGCGAAGTCGCGCGTCCACAGCGCGCGGTAGTTGCCTTTGCCGTCCGGCGTGAACAGCGCGGTGCCGTCGTCCGCTGGCACGCGGCAACCGGCCAGCAGCTTGCGCGTGGTCTCGACCAAGTAGCTCAATTCTGCGCTGGGCGGTTTCGACTCCGTGGCTGCACTTGTACCCGCCTCGGCCAACCGGGCTGGAGTGCCGAGCGTTTCAGTCAAGCGGTCCCAGAAGCGCACGCCGTGAAAGACGTGCCCGCCGGGATGGATAAACAATTCCGTGTTCGTTTCAGCGTTGAAGACGCGGTAGGCCGACTGGATCTCCACGAACGCGGGTCGCGCAATGTCCACGGGAAACCCGCCGGGGGCGCGTTCGCGCTCGCCGATTTCCAGCACCAACGGGCGCGGCGCCACGCAGGCGAAGATGTCGGCGAAGTCGAAGTGCTCCTCGAGACCGGGAAAGCTCCAGCACGGGCAATGGCCGTGCTTCAGGTTTTCGACCGTGGTCAGCCAGCCGCTGCTGCACGCCAGCTTGATCCGCTCGTCGAGCGCGGCCACGTACATCGTGGTCTCGCCGCCAAGCGACAGACCGGCGACGGCGAGGCGATTCGTGTCCACCTCGGGGCGGGTCGCCAGATAATCGAGGCAGCGCAGCGCGTCCCAGGTGCGCTCGCCCATGAGCGACCAGTTGGTGTGCTGGAGCGTGTGCTGGCCGATGTCAGGCGCGATCGCCACATAACCCAGTTCGGCGAGTGCACGACCATACCAATACAGGCTTTGGCCGCGGACGACCTGTTCGCCGGTGCCGCCGTGGCCGTGCAGCGCCAACACGCCACCGACCCGACTCGCCAATATTTGCGGCACCGCCAGCCAGGCGTGCACCCGCCGATCCGGCAGCGTGCGCAGAGACAGTTCCTCCAAGACCACGCCCGCGATGGCGTTCGTCTCGCGGGACAAAACGTGGGGGTCCAGCGGAACCGGGTCCGGTCTGCGCCCGCCCATCATCAAGGCGAACAACTCCTGCCAGGTCGCCTGCTGCCAGGCAACTGCATCCTCGCGCGTTTGCGCCTGAAAACGCAGCGAGCGGACGGGATCAGCCGCCGCCGGCAGCCTCGGCCAGAGGCTCAACAGCAGCACGGAAGTCAGGAGGGTGCGGTTCATGGAAAGAAATCGTTAAGGCCCCGGCTGCCGGCACGCAACCATTTGCGCAAATCCCCGGCCGGGCAGCGCTCGCGCGAGGCGTGGTTGGCGGCGGTGACGAACGTTCCGCCGCTGCCGGGCCGGATTCTGCGGTCCGATTACTGGGCAACTGGCGTTGCGATTGGAGATGTGAAATCTGGCATTTGCCATCAAGCGAAGCGTGGTGCGGGCCGGCAACTGCGCACGTTCAACCGCGCGTAACGCAGGACAATCCCAAAAGGATTGCGTCCGGTTGCGCGTGAGCGCGAATCGAACGCCCCAGTGGGGCATTGGACTCCAGCTAATGGTTGGTGCGCCAGCGCCACATCTGGTCATCGTGGAACGATTTTTCCTACCGCAACGCGGTTGGAAATGTCAACTGGAGGGTGACCCAGGGTAGCGCGTTCTGCGCAACCCTGGGTCTTGGGACAGATCCCCGTTGGGGCTGGAAAGATGGGGTGGCATACGGGACTTGCACCCGCGACCCTCAGATCCACAATCTGATGCTCTAACTAACTGAGCTAATGCCACCACTAAAGATTCGTCGGCTCTTCCAACTTGCGCCGAATGTATTTTGGCAGTTCCGCCTCAGACACCTGCTCTTGGCTTTGATGCAGCAGGTCTTTGACTTGGACAACCGGTTCGCCGTCGTGCAGGTCGAGACTAAATTCCCGCTCTCCAGCGATGAGCGCAAAGCGAATTCCCTTGTCGGAAGCGTAACCGATTTGGTCGCTCAACCGGTCGGGGTCTAGATACACCTCTGCCGGAATACCCGACTCGCGCAGTCGCCGCGCGATTCCAAGGTAATCGTCGAGAAACTTGGCTCTGTCCTGCATTGCGACGAGCACTTTGGTGGGCGTGTGCGTGGATACGTCCACGTATTCGGATTCCACCAAAAGATTGAAAAGGCGCGTGAGACCGATTGAGATTCCGACGCCCGGAAATCTCTGAGTTGTGAAATACTCCGCGAGGTCGTCGAAGCGTCCTCCCGAACACACGCTGCCCCACGCCTCTTTGCCCGTGATGAAAGTCTCGTAAACCGTCCCCGTGTAGTAATCCAAGCCACGCGCGAGGGTGAAGTTTGGTCCAAGCCTGTCAGCCGGCATTCCAAGTTTCTCAGCGGAACGAAGCACTATAGCCAATTCTTCAACACCGATCAAATCCGCCTTCGCATTCTTCAAAACGCGGCGCGCATCATCTAAGCACGCGCACTGAGCCAAGTCGACGATGGCGGGAATCAACTCTGCGGGGGTGTTTTCGGCCACAAGAGCCTCACGTGTTTTCTCAGCACCGTCCCGTTGCGTCTTGTCAATGGCTCGCAAGACGGCGACAAACTGGCCAGACGGGTCACCCGGAATAATCCCCTGAGTCTTCAGGAGGCCAGCGAGTATCTTCCGGCTGGAGATAAAAATCTTGAACGGCGGAATCTTCAACGCCTCGAACGTGGAGTTGATGACGACCGGGATTTCAGCGTCGTGAATCAAATCGATCTTTCCGCGTCCGATGATGTCGATGTCGCACTGGTAGAACTCCCGGAAGCGCCCGCGCTGCGCACGCTCGCCACGCCACACTTTCTGAATCTGGTAGCGGCGAAACGGGAAAACAAGCTTGTCGGCGTGCTGCACGACATATCGAGCCAGCGGCACTGTCAGGTCGAAATGCAGGGCCAATTCAGCCGTGGCGTCATCCGCCTCTGGCTTGCCGACAGTGAAAATCTGCCGCTGCATGCCTCCCTTTGCGGTCAACACTTCCAGCCGCTCCACGGCTGGTGTCTCAATCGGAGCGAAGCCGAACAACTCGTATTGCTTCTGGATGGTGGAAATGAATCGTTGCTCAGCCAAACGCATGTTTGGCAACCATTCCGGGAATCCAGACACTTGTTCTACTTTTAGCTTTCCGCTCATACGCAATCCGTTTCTGCGAGCAACGCCCAAGCTGCGCTCTGGACCGACGCTCGCTCGGCCCGTGGTTCGACCGCATCACAATGATGCTCCGAAACCGGAGCAATTTCACCTGACGCTTTCTCCAAGGTCAAGCTCTGAAATCGGAGCATGGGTGAAAAATTACAGAACATTGTTGGGCCGCAGATTCGCAAACTGCGCTACCAGCAGGGCTTCACGCAGGAGATGTTTGCTGCCCGTTGTTCTGTGCGTGGATTGGAAATGAGTCGTGCTACTCTCTCGAAGGTTGAAGCGCGACTCCGCTGTGTCACCGACCAAGAGTTGGCCGTATTTGCCGAAGCCCTCGGGGTTGACATCAAGGTGCTTTACCCAGCCAGGCGGAAGTAAGTCACACCCCGTTAGGTTTGATTTCCATTTGCGAACCGTGGCCCAAGGTAGCTCGTTTCTCCCAACCTTGGGCTGGAAGCCGATGCCCCTTTGGGGCATTCGTTCGCAACGCCCGCGAAACTTCTTTCGACGCAGTCCCCTTGGGATTCCCGCCCAGTTTGGTCTGAGCCTCCTCACGTTGGCTGTTACGGGTTGAAGAGTTTTTCCACCTTCGCCTTCACCGCGGCGTCCATCTTGATCAGCGGCGGCCAGGGGCATTGGAAGCCTTCGCCGGGGAGTTTCTTTGTCGCGTCGAAGCCGCGTTTACTGCCGAGGGCGATTGAGGGGTGGCGCGGTGGGTCTTGCTGTTCATGCCACTAGCGGGTTGCGCCATTTCAAGCCGCGGAACCGCGCGAAGTCGTCATCAGTCGAGTGCAGTACGCAGTTGTGTTCCACCGCGAGCGCAGCCAGATGGGCGTCTGAGACCAGGTTGGCGGTGGCGTTGCCCGCCCGTAGCATCTGTTGAAACAGAGGCCAATGCTGGTCGGTCGGCGTCAGCACCCGCACACACGGCTGATCGAGCCAGCTCTGCACGCGTTCGACCGCCTCCTTCAGCATCAGGGGCCGACGGTGCAGCCGCGCGTTGGTGCCGATCCGGATGTAGGCGGTCAACACCGGCCAGCACAGGCAGACGGGTGCGGTGCCGCTCAACTGGTTGTCCCACCATTCCCGCGCTGCGTCGTGGTGCGCGGACAGACTGTCCTCCGCGTAAAGGAGGAGGTTGGCATCCACGAGGATCACTGATGATCCTCCCCCTCGGCGCGGGCAAGGAGGTCCGCGATGCTGTCGTAGCTGAAGCCTTCCCGCAGGCCCAGCGGGCGCGGTTCGGTGCGGTAGGGTTTGGAGGCAGGCGGCGCCAGCACCACGTCCAGCCCTGCGCGCAAGGCGGCGTTCACCACCTCTTTGAATGGTTTGCCCAGCCTGGCAGCACCTCTCCGGGCCTTGGCCGCGACATCGGGATCAAGCGTCAACGTGGTTCTCATGCAGGCATCTTGATGCGCGGCGAATCAAAGTCAAGATGAGGCTGTCGCCGCGCGGCTCAGCGTTTGGCCGCGGCGGCCTTGGGCGGATTGCCATAGACCTCGGGCGGGAATTGGTCGGGCGCCTGGAGGTCGGTGCGGAGCTTCGTCAGTTCGCCGGTGAGTTGCCTTTGGACCTTGGCGTAGCCCGGCTCGCCATAGACGCTCCGCAGTTCGCGCGGGTCTTTCTTGAGATCGAACAGTTCCCAGTAGTCGCAATCGGCGGCCTGGAAGCGCACCAGCTTGTAGCGGTCGGTCACGACGCCGTAGTGCGGCCGGACGTGGTGCGGCTGCGGCCACTCGAAATACTGGTAGTAAAAGCTCTTCCGCCAGTCCTTGGGCGTCTTGCCACGCAGGATGGGCACCAGACTGCGTCCCTGCATGTCGGCGGGCGCGGGCAGGCCGGCAGCTTCGAGGAAGGTCTCGGCCACGTCCAGGGCCGAGACGAGGTCGCGGTTTACCCGGCCGGGTTTCACCACGCCAGGCCAGCGGATCAACAGCGGCGTGCGCAACGATTCCTCGAAGATCCAGCGCTTATCGAACCAGCCGTGCTCGCCCAGGTAGAATCCCTGGTCGGAGGAATAGACGACGATCGTGTTTTGCGCGAGGCCTTCGTCATCGAGGTACTTGAGCAGCCGGCCGACGTTGTTATCCACGCCGCGGATGCAACCCAAGTAGTCGTGCATATAACGGTTGTACTTCCAGCGAACGAGGTCTTTGCCGGTGAGACTGGCCGCGCGGAAGGCGGCGTTGCGCGGCTCGTAATAAGCCTCCCAGGCTTTGCGTTGTTCCGGCGTGAGCTGCGCGGGCGGAATCAGCTTGAGGTCCCGGTTGTTCATCGTCTTCTCAATCATCATGTCCTGGTCGTGCTCGGCGAGGCCACGGCCGGCGTAGTCGTCGAAGAGCGTCGGCGGCTCGGCGTACTTGCGGTCGCCGTCGTGGTCGAGGTCGCGCAAGGCCGGTTCCCACTCGCGGTGGGGCGCCTTGTTCTGGCACATGAGCAGGAACGGACGGGACTTGTCGCGGTGCTTGAGCCAGTCGAGCGAGAAGTCGGTGATGAGGTCGGTCACGTAACCCTCGTGCTTGACGCGCTTGCCGTTCTCGATCGTGGGCGGGTTGTAATAGACGCCCTGGCCGGGAAGGATCTGCCAGTAGTCGAAGCCGGTGGGATCGCTCACAAGGTGCCACTTGCCGATGATGGCGGTCTGGTAACCGGCGGCTTGGAGCAGCTTGGGAAAAGTCGTCTGCGACCCGTCGAAACGGGAGTTGGTGTTGTTGTAAAAGCCGTTTCGGTGCGAGTACTTGCCGGTGATCACCGACGCCCGGCACGGACCGCAAATCGAATTGGGCACCAGGCAGCGGTCAAAACGGATGCCTTCGCGCGCGAGGCGGTCGATGTTCGGCGTCTGGATCAAGTGTCGCGGGTCGTTGTAGGCGCTGATGGCCTGGTAGGCATGGTCGTCCGAGAAGATCAGGACAATGTTCGGACGGTTGGCGGCGGAGGCGCTGGCGCAGGTGAGCGCCGTGACGATCAACGCGCCGGCCAGCACCCGGTTCAACGAAAGGCGAGGAAGGTTTGGTTTCATTGGCAGTGAGTCGCTGGTGATTCTGGCGAGAGCATGAAACAGGTGAGGCGCGCAAAGCAACCTTGTTCTTCGGGGGAGGCAGAATCGTCCCGCGCAGGAGCCGAAGCCGCCGATACCTGATCGCCAAATCTCCCCCACCCCGGCGACGCCGCTTGGGAACCGACTCTCAGTTCAGGGCAGCGGCGTCTTCCAGAGTCGCTCGCTGAACTCGCCGCCATACTGGTCGCGCAGTTCATTGGTGCGGCGGCGGAGTTGGTCGCGCGTCGCCCGGTGCTGGGGGCTGTTCACCAGATTCACGGTCTCGAACGGATCTGCTTCCAAGTCGTAGAGTTCTTCGAGCACCGGCGAGGCCTCGAAGTAACGCGTGTACTTGAAGCGCGCGGTGCGGACACCTTCGTATTTGCGGATGCTCGGCTCCATCATCAGGTGTTCGAGCCAGATGTCCTGGCGCCAGTCGGCCGGCGTTTCGCCGCGGGCCAGTGGCAGGAGGCTGCGCCCCTGCATTGTCGGAGGCGCAAGCAGGCCGGCCAGGTCGAGGATGGTTGGGGCCACGTCGATGTTCAGCGCGAACGCCGTGGGCTTGAGACCGCGTTGGGCGAAGCGGCCGGTCGGATCGAACAACAGCAATGGCACGCGGATGCTCGGCTCGTAAGGGAGCCACTTGTCGGCGTAACCGCGTTCGCCCAGGAAGTAGCCATTGTCGCCGACGAGCAGGATCACGGTGTTGTCGGCGAGCTTCAGTTTGTCGAGCTTGGCGCGCAGGCGGCCGAGAACCAGGTCCACGCCGCTGATCAAACGCCAGTAGGCCTTGGTCATCGCCTGGCGCTTGGACTCGAAATCGAACCGCCAGTACCAGCGATGCCGGTTCATCGTGCCGTCGCGGAGAAACTCCGGCAGGTGCTGGTAGAAGTCCGGCTCGGCGGTGGGCGGCAGCGGCACCTTCACGTCGCGGTAAAGGGCATCGACCTCCTTTTGCCAGAGGTATTGCTGGGGATTCGCGTCCTCGGCGTGCGGCGCGTTGAAGCCAATCGTCAGGCAAAACGGCCTGCCGTCGGCGGCTTGCGCGTGTTGTTCGAGGAAGGCCATCGCGTTGCCGCCTTCGATGTCCGTGAGGTGGCGCAGCGTGCCGTCCGGCTGTTTTTGCCAGTACGGGTGGGCGGTGACGTGGAAGAAATCGTAGAGCCGCTGCGTCGCACCCGGCCGGGTGTTTACGCCGAACTTGCCGGCGTAGCCGGTGCGGTAGCCGGCGTTGCGAAGCAGCTTGGGGAAACTCAGGTCCACGAACCGGTCGGCGAGCGGCGGCGTAAGAAAAGTGTAACGGTGCGTGCGCTCGACCAGCCCGGTCAGGATGCTCGCCCGGCTGGCGGCGCAAATGGACGTGGTAACGAACGCGTTCACGAACTGCACGCCCTCGCGCGCCAGCCGATCCATCTCCGGCGTGTGGATCAGCGGGTTCATGCAGCCCATTTGGTCGAACCGCTGGTCGTCGGTGATGATCAGCAAAATGTTCGGGCGGGCTGGTTCGGCGGCGGTCGCGGCGCTCGGCACGGCAATCAGGCCGAGCAGCGCCAGAAGCGCGGTGGCGAAGTCGGCGGTCACTTTTTTGCGAGGGGCGATCATAACTTGGAAAAGCGTCATTGGCCGGGCCACCAGGCGTCCAGGCGCTGGCGGAGACGTTGGACGCGCGCGGCTTGCTTTGGCGCGAGGTTGTGGGTCTCGAACGGATCGGCGGCCAGTTGATAGAGCTCGACCGGCGCGTTCGGTTCGTTCGCCGGCGAGGGCACCACCAGTTTCCAGTTTCCTTCAATGCCCCAGCGCCAACGGAGGTTGCGGGCCGGATTGTCCAAGTCGAGCGCGGTGTGGACGTAACACGCGCCGAAGATGGCCTGGCGTTTCTTCACCGCGGCCGGGTCGAGCAGGTCGATGCCCGGCAGACCGGCTGGCGGTTCGAGGCCACAAGCGCGCAGCAACGTCGGCATCAAGTCCACCGAACTGGCCAGGCGCTTGGACTCGGCGGGGCGGATGTGCTCCGGCCAACGCAAAATGATCGGCGTCCGCAGGCCGCCATCGTATGGCGACTGCTTGGATTTCGGCGCGTAGTGGCCGGTCACCGGATCGGTGATCCAGCCGTTGTCGGCGAGGAACGCCACGACGGTGTTGGTGGCCAAACCCTGCCGCTCGAGGTGATCCAGCAATTGCCCGCAGGTTTCGTCGAACCACTCGACCATCGCCCAGTATTTCGCGACCGGCAGCGTTGGCGCCAGGCCGCGGTACTTCGCCAGCAAGCGCTCGGGAGGCGTGTGCGGCTCGTGCGGCATCATCGGCGCGTACCAGATGAAGAACGGCTTTTCGGCGCGCTGCGCCTCGCCGATGAAGTCGTAAACCGGCTGGAGCGTTTCGCGGCCGATCTTCAAGCCGGCGTCGCCGTGGCGGCCGCCCTTGGCTTCGTCGCCCACGGTCATGCCGTGGGTGAAACCGCCGCGGCGGAAGTTGCCTTGCCACCACTTGCCGGCCTGGAAGCTGAGATAGCCGTGCTCGCCCAGCACGCGCGGCAGGGTGGGCACCGCCTCCAGATGCTCGTCCATGCGCTCGCGGCCTTCGCGAAACGCCGGCGTGCGGTAGGCCTGGGCAGGCGGCACGTTGGCGGGCAGCGGGGGATCGTTGCTCGTGACTTTGTGCTGGTGCGGAAACCGGCCGGTGATGATGGAAGCCAGGCTCGGACAGCACAGGCTCGACGTGACGTAACCGCGACGGAAGAGCAAGCCTTCGCGCGCGAGCCGATCGAGGTTTGGCGTGCGGATTTGCGGGTGGCCCATGAACCCGTAATCGGTCCAGGCCTGGTCGTCGGCGATGATGAGAAGCACGTTCGGCCGCGGGGGCGACTGGGCGTCGGAGGCGATGGCCAGTTCGAGGACGCTGGCGCCAAGCAGCAGGATTGGAAGCAGGATTCGTTTCACGGCTGAGAAGGACTCAAGGTTGCCGGGCGGGCAGGAGTTCGCACTCTTCCAAGATCCGCCGGATTTGTTCGCGCTCGGTTTCGTTCAACGTCAGCAGCGGTTCTGCCATGCGGTCGCGGCACACGCCCAGCAAGGACAGCGCGCACTTGATCGCCTTGAACACCCCGGCCCCGTGGTCGCTGACCCGGTAGATGCGGCCCAGACTTTCCACCTGCCGCTGCAAAACCGCGACCCGCGGTTGATCGCCGGCGAGCGCGGCCCGGCAGATTTCCACAAACAACTTCGGATGAATCAATGCGCCGCCCGGCACGCCGCCGTGGCCGCCGGCCGCGACGCCAGCCGCGATCTTGTCCTCCGGCCCCATCAGCAGCGTCCAGCCGGGGCGCAGCTTGGTCAGCTCGCACAGGCGCAGGAAGCCCGCCATGTCGCCCGAGCTGTCCTTCAGGCCGATGATGCGTTCTTCGTCCAAGAGCCGCCGGACCGTCTCCCAGCCGAACGCGGCTTTGGTATAGACCGGGATGTTGTAGAGGAACAACGGCAGCGGCGACTCGCGAACGATCGTTCGCGCCAGCGCTTCGAGCTCCGCCTGGTCCGGCGGGAAGTAATACGGCACGGTCAAGACCGTTGCCTGTGCGCCTTGATCCGCCGCGCAGCCGGCGATCTCGAGCGAGTGCGCCAGGCAGGTGTCCGTGATTCCCACCAGCACGGGCACCCGGCCGCGCACCAGCCGGCAAGTTTCGCGCACCAGTTCTTTCCGCCGCTGCAGGCTCAGGCTGGGCGCTTCACCGGTGCTGCCGAGGATGAAGATGCCGGCCACGCCACCGGCGATGATGCGTTCCAACTGGCGTTCTTGGGCCGCCAAGTCGAGTTGGTCGCGGCCCAACAACGGCGTGACCAGGGGAGGAAAGACACCCAGCCAAGGAGATTTCATGTTTGCGATGGAGTCGGTGACAAGGATCGAGTCGAGCGGTGTTGCAGGAAAACTGCCAGTCCAATGAGCGCGGCCGCCACCACGTAAAAGGCGCCGCACCACGCGATGGCTTCGCTCATGTTCTCCACTTCGGTGGGCTGACGGCCGTACTGGGTGACCAGGCCGACAAACAGCGGTCCCAACGCGCCGCCGCCCCAGCCGACCGTGTTCATCAAACCCGCCGCCGTGCCGCGGGCTCGCGGTTCCACCAAGTCGTACACCGAAGCGAAAATACCGGAGTCGTAAAAGCCTTTGCAACACCCGAAAACCGTCATCGCCAGGATGAGCGTGGTCTTGTCGGCCGTGCTGCCGACCAGCGAAACAAACGCGGCGCCCACCAACAACCCGGCCCCCTGCACCAACATCCGGCCGCCGGCAAAACGGCGCGAGACCTTGTCCGCCAGCAGCCCCGCCACCGGCACGCTGAGCGCGCTGGCGAGGTGGATGAAAACCGTCCCGGACAGACCGGCGCTCGTGAGCTTGAAGCCGAACTTCTCCACCAGGAAAGTCGGCGTCCACGTCAGAAAGATCGTGGCCACGAAGTTCGCCAGGACAAACGCCAGCATCAGCAAGGGCACCGCCGGGCTGCGGAAAATCAGGCGAAGCGCCTCGGTGGCGGAAACCGGCGCCACGTCGCAGGCGGCTTCACGAGTGCGGGGCTCGGCGGCGGCGTCGGCTTCACCGCGCGCCGGTTCGCGCAAGAAACGAAAGAGCACCACTGCGAGCCCCATGCCCAGCGATCCGAACAGGTAGAAACCCGTGCGCCAGCCGACGTGTTCGGCGAACCAGGCGCCGATCCAGCTTCCCAGGATGGTGCCGACATAGACGCTGGACTGGTGAAACGACAGGGCGCGCGAGCGTGTGCGGTGGCCGTGGTAATCGCTCACGAGCGCCATGCTGGCGGGGAAATAGAAGGTTTCACCCAGGCCTTCCAGTGCCCGCACGGTGACGAAGTGCCAGAGTTTCGAGCACCAGCCGGTGGTGACGGTCACGAAGCTCCAGAACAGACACCCGCCCAGGATGAGGTTCTTGCGACGGAAGCGATCGCAGAGGTAACCGGCGAAAGGCGCGCCCCCCGCGTACACCCACATGAACGCGGAGCCAATGAGACCCAATTGCACAGGGTCGAAACCGAATTCCTCCTTGAGCTTCGGGAACACGGCGAAGATCGCCTGCCGGTCCGCGTAATTGAAGAAGCAGACGAACCAAAGCATGGCGACCACCCACCACTTGTAGGAGGCGTGCCGCCTGGCTGGCGCGTGATCGGGAGCCATGGCCGGGTCAGCGCGAATACGTGGCGAGGCCGTGAGCGTTAGCGATCGGTTCGGCTGTCATTCCGGCAAGGTTTCCTTGCGGGCGGCAAGTCTGCAACCTCATTTCCGTCGGGCCTGTGCTCCGACGCGGCTTCGCGCTTGCGCTGGCACGCCGACCGTCGGCAACATGCCGCCCAACATGCGCCACGCTCCCATCGACGCTCAGCTTTTCGTGGACAACCGCGAGCGGCTCAAGTCGCTCCTCCTGCGCAACGCCCTCGCGGTCGTCAATGCCAACGACATTCTCCCGATCAACGCCGACGGCACGCTGCTCATGCAGCCCGCCTCGGACCTGTTTTACCTGACCGGCCTCGAGCAGGAGGAAACAATTCTGCTGCTCGCCCCGGACGCGTTCGACGAGAAGCAGCGCGAGATACTCTTCATCCGCCAGCCGAACGAACACCTGAAGACTTGGGAGGGCTACAAACTTAGCAAGGAAGACGCCATCCGGATTTCCGGGGTGAAGCAGGTGAAATGGCTTTCCGAGTTCCCCGCCGAACTGCACAAGCTCATGTGCGAGGTCGAGCACGTCTATCTCAACTCGAACGAGCACAAGCGCGCAGTCATCGAGGTGGAGACCCGCGAGGCGCGGTTCGCCCGCGACCTTCAGCGTCGCTACCCGTTGCATCGGTACGAGCGCCTCGCCCGGCTCATGCACAAGTTGCGGGTGGTGAAGTCGGAAGCGGAGATTGCCTTGATCAAGCAGGCGTGCGCGATCACCGGCCACGGCTTTCAGCGCCTCCTCAAGTTCATCCAGCCCGGTGTGAACGAATGCGAGGTGGAGGCCGAACTGGCGCACGAGTTCACGCGCCGCCGTGGCAAGTTCGCCTACAACCCGATCATCGCCGCGGGCACGAACTCGTGCGTGCTTCACTACAACAGCAACGACCAGACCTGCCGGAAAGGCGACGTGTTGTTGCTGGACGTCGCGGCCAGCTATGCGAACTACAATTCGGACCTGACCCGCACCGTCCCGGTGAGCGGCCGGTTCACGCGCCGGCAGAAACAGGTGTACAACGCCGTGCTGCGCACGATGCGCGCCATGATCCTGGCGGCGGTGCCGGGTAAGCTGCATCGCGATTGGCAGAAAGAAGCCGAGGCACTGCTCACGGAGGAATGCCTGCAACTCGGCTTGCTCAAGCCGGGCGAGGTTCGCAAGCAAAAGCCCGATGCTCCAGCGGTGAAGAAGTATTTCATGCACGGCCTGGGCCACGTCATTGGCCTAGACGTGCACGATGTCGGTTTCATGAACGAACCGTTCGCTCCCGGCTGGGTGCTCACGGTCGAGCCGGGCCTGTACCTTCCCGCCGAGGGCTTCGGCATCCGGATAGAAGACACCGTGCTCGTGACCGCCGATAGTGCTGTGGATCTGATGGCCGACATTCCGGTGGAAGCCGATGAAATCGAGAGCGCGATGAACCGACGATGACCTGCGCCGCCTTGGACCTGTCCCCCTCGCCTGTCGGTGCCGAGACCGACGGCGGTGGTTTTCAACATCCAGAAGTACTCGATCCACGACGGCCCGGGCATTCGCACGACGGTCTTCTTGAAAGGCTGTCCGCTCTGTTGCCAATGGTGCCACAACCCGGAGAGCCAGTCGGCCAAACCCGAGGTCATGTTCGTACAGAGCCGGTGTGTGGTGTGCGGCGAATGCCGCCGGGTTTGCGCCTTTGCCCGGGCCCTGCCCGGCGAGGGCCCGCTCCCGCCACGCGTCGAGGGTTGCAACCTTTGTGGCGAGTGCGGCGAGGCGTGCCCCACGGGCGCGCGCCAGATTCTCGGCCAGCGGATGACCGTGAATGAAGTGCTGGAGCAAATCGCTGCCGACTCGCTCTTCTACGACGAGTCTGCCGGGGGCGTCACCATCTCCGGCGGGGAGCCGTTGAGCCAGTTGGCATTCCTGCGTGGCTTGCTCCAGGCCTGCCGATCGCGCGGCATTCGCACGGCCGTCGATACCTGCGGCTTCGCCTGCACCGATGCGCTGCTGGACGTGGCGCGGCGCACGGACCTGATCCTCTTCGATCTGAAACTGATGGATGACGCGCGCCACCGTGCCTTCACCGGTGTCTCCAACGAGCCCATTCTGGCGAACCTGAAGGCGCTGGACCTGATCCACAAAAACTATTGGATTCGCGTCCCGCTGATTCCTGGGATCAACGATGACACCGCCAACCTGGAAGCGACGGCCCGGTTTGTCGCGTCGCTTTACGGGGTCGTCCAGGTCTGCGTGCTGCCCTATCACGCGATCGGCGCCAACAAGTTCCGCCGGCTTGGCCTGTCGGCTCCGCTGGACGGCCTGAAGCCGCCTTCCGCGGAGCAGGTGCGAGCCGCGGAGGAAGTCTTCAAATCGTTCGGCCTGCGGGTTGGGGTCGGTGGCTGAGCCAGGCGCATCTCAGTACCGGGGTGGTCCTAACTGTATCGTGACACGGACGGCGGGTTGCTTATACTCCCGCTCATGACCGACCGGACTCTGCCCGTCTCCGCCGCCCGAGCCTCGACACGCCGCCATCCATCACCGGCGAACGGGCGAGGTTGGTGACCGAGTTCTACCAGGCCAATGACGGCCGGTTCTCCGTGCCGGTCATGCGGGCGCGGGCCTTTCTCCATCTCTGCCAGCACAAGGCGATTTATCTCGGCAAGGACGAACTGATCGTCGGCGAGCGCGGGCCGGCGCCGAAAGTCGTGCCCACGTTCCCGAAACTCACCTGCCACAGTGTCGAAAACCTCCGCATCCTCAACTCGCGGCCCAAGACCTGGTATCGCGTGGATGGCGAGTGCATCAGGCTCTATGAGGAAAAGATCATCCCCTATTGGCGCGGGCGCTCGATGCGCGACCGGATGTTCGCCGAACTGCCGCCGGAATGGCGCGACGCTTACGACGCCGGCATCTTCACCGAGTTCATGGAGCAACGCGCGCCGGGTCACACCGTCCTCGACGACAAGATTTATACCAAAGGGATGCTGGATTTCAAAGAGGACATCGCCGACGCCATCGCCAGACTCGATTTCCTCAATGACCCCGAAGCCTATGAAAAGCGCGAGACGTTGAAGTCCTTCGATATTTCCTGTGACGCGCTGATCGTCTTCGCCGAACGCCACGCCGCGCTGGCCCGCGAACTCGCCGCGAAGGAGACGCGCCCGCAGCGCCAGGCGGAGTTGCTCAAGATCGCGGAGACGTGTTCGCATGTCCCGGCCCAGGCGCCGTGCGATTTCCACGAGGCGCTCCAATATTACTGGTTCTGCCATCTCGCGGTGATCACGGAGTTGAACGGCTGGGACTCATTCAACCCCGACACGGTCGTGGAGGAGCAACTGCGCCAGGGTAACAGCCTCGAAGACGCGCGGGCCGGCGGTTGCAGCGGCTGCGTGGAAGTCGGCGCCTTTGGCAAGGAAGCCTACATCCTCACCGGCTACTTTAACCTGGTGAAGGTGCTCGAACTCACACTGCACAACGGCCTGGACCCGCGCACCGGCAAACAATTCGGCCTGAAGACCGGCGCGCCGGATTGCTTCAAGACCTACGCCGACCTCTTCGCCGCCTTCCGCCAGCAACTTCACCACTTCATCGAGATCAAGATTCGCGGCAGCCGCCTCATCGAGCGGATGTATGCCGACCACATGCCCGCGCCGTTCCTGAGTGTGCTGATCGACGATTGCATGGCGAAAGGCCGCGACTACAACGCCGGCGGCGCGCGCTACAACAACACCTTCATCCAGATGGCTGGTCTCGGAAGCATCACGGACTGCCTAAGCGCGATGAAACAGTTCTGCTTCGATGGCTCCTCCCTCTCCGCCGGCGAAGCGGGGGAGAGGGCCGGAGTGAGGTGGGGCTTTCGCTTCCCAAACTCGTTTCCATCCTCGACGAGAACTTCGCCAACGACGAACTGCTCCGCCAGCGCCTCGTCAACAAGACCCACAAGTACGGCAACGACGACAACTACGCCGACGCGCTCATGCTCGATGTCTTCAACGCTTGTTTCGAGGAAGTCGATGGCCGGCCCGACGCGCGCGGCGGCCGCTATCGCGTGGAGATGCTGCCCACCACCTGCCACGTCTATTTCGGCAGCGTGACCGGCGCGATGCCCGACGGCCGCAAAGCCGGCCTGCCACTCTCCGAAGGCATCAGCCCCGTGCAAGGCGCCGATCGCCACGGCCCCACTGCCGTCATCCAGAGCGCCGCGAAGATGGACCACGTGAAGACCGGCGGCACGCTGCTGAACATGAAGTTCACGCCCAGCCTCGTCGCTACCGACGACGGCCTCGACAAGTGGGCGCACCTCGTCCGTGGCTACTTCAAAATGGACGGCCACCATGTGCAGTTCAATGTCGTGACCGCCGATACGCTCCGCAATGCCCGGGCAAATCCCGAGCAGCACCGCGATCTCATCATCCGCATGGCCGGCTACAGCGACTACTTCTGCGACCTCTCGCAGGAGTTGCAGGAGGAAATCATCGCTCGCACGGAACACGCGGGGTTTTGATTGCACCCTGCTGCCTTTCCTTTTGGGCAGGGCTTCGTAGAATCGGCCTGCTTTGAAAGCGGCGAATCCATCAGCGACCTCGAACGCGCGACTGCCTTCACGCCTCCGGGCACGTTGCGTTTGGGCGCTGCCGTGGCTGGTACTTTGGTTGTCCCGTGTGGGCGCGGCGCGGGCGGGGCTGCAACCGGACTACGCCGTGCGGGTGTGGCAGATGGAGGAGGGTTTGCCGCAGAACTCGGTGCTCTCGATAGCGCAGACGCCCGACGGCTACTTGTGGCTGGCGACGTTCAACGGGTTAGTCCGCTTCGACGGCGTGCGCTTCACTCCATTCGACGAGAGCAACCTGCCGGGACTGCCCGGCAACCGCCTGGTGCGGCTGTGCGCAGACCGGGAGGGCGGGCTGTGGGCACGGGGACAGGACATGGTTGACACAGAGAGGACAAGACATGACTGACACTTTGGGGGTATCTCGGGGTGTTTTTCCGCGGCCATGCCGTGGAAAATCACTTCGCTGTTCCGAGTCCGCCAGCG
>JAKANS010000074.1 GCA_021823625.1 bacterium
AACGAGGCAGCGACATCCGCACGATCCAGGAGCTGCTGGGGCATCGGGACGTGAGCACGACGATGATTTACACCCACGTGCTGCGGCCGGGCGGCCTGGGCGTGCGCAGTCCGCTGGATGCGTAGGCCGGGAACAGGGAAGGGGATCGGATTTCGGGTCTCGGTCGGGCCTTACCAAAGTTTGAGGCCCGCGTGGCCGCCCCACAAGAGGCAATGCCGGAGGGTTACTCCAGCCGCTTGAGCCGCACGTCGCGGAAGGCGACCGGGTCGTTGTGGCCGGCGAACCCGAAATGGCCGCGCTTGCGGTCCTTGCCCGGATGGGCGCTGTTGGCCATGAATTCCTTCACCGTCGCCACGTCGCCGTCCAGGATGGGCACGCCGTTCAGCTCGACCTTGATTCGGGAGCCTTTGACGGTGACTTCCTCGAAGTTCCACTCGCCGATGGGCCGTTGGTAGCCGCGCTGGGCAGCGATCATGCCATAAACCGAGCCGTGCGCCTGGCGCGCGTCGATCTGGTCGCCGGTGGCCTGTTCATAGTTGTCGTCGAGCACCTGGACTTCGGTCATGCCCGCATAGGCAGCGTCGCCCTGGCCCGGGTAGCGGATGGCGAGGCCGTTGTTGCCACCTTTGGGCAATTTGAATTCGAGGCGGACGGCGAAGTCGCTGTATTCGTCCTGGGTGTAAATGGTGCCGCCTTTGCCCGGCTGGCAGAGGATGGCGCCGTCCTGGACCTGGTAATTGTCCACAGGGCCGGCCCAGCCGGTGAAATCGCGGCCGTTAAAGATGGGTTGGAAGCCGGCGTTGCCGTGGGACTCCAGAATCTTGTTCGCTTCCGCGCCGCCGATCGGGCGGAGGAAGAGGTTCCGCCAGCGGATTTCGCCGCCGTGGGTCTGGAGCTGGATGGGGCCGAGCTTCGGCACCGCGGTCTGGCGGTCGTAGTAGTTCTCCATGATGGCGTGGTCCACGACGAGTTTGCCGTTCAGCCACACGCTGACGCGCGAGCCGACCATGACGATGCGGAACTGGTTCCACTGGCCGAACGGCTTGTCGGCCAGCACGAGCGGGTCCTTGCCGGGCGCGCCCGGGCTGTTGTTCCACAGCCCACCGGAGCCTTTGTCCGCGCCGAGGCTGAACTTGGCTTTTTCCGTGGAGTCCCAGATTTGCACCTGCGGCACGCCACGGAGGTAAATGCCCGAGTCGGCCAGCGGCACGGTCTTGTACTCGACGAGCAGTTCGAAATCGCCGTAGTCCTTCTCGGTGGTGGCGTAGGCGCCGAAGCCGTCGTTCACGAGTTCGCCGTTTTCGACGTACCAGTGCGGCTTGCCGGTCTTGGCGTTGACCTGCGTCATCGTGTCGGTCCACTTTTTGATCTGGGCGGCGCGGTCGGCATCGGACATGGCGAGCAGCTTGCGGTGGTCGAAGGTGTCGCCGCCGCGCCAGCCGATGAGGTCCTTGCCATCGAAAAGGGCAATGAAGCCGGGCGGGGGCTGATTCAGATCGGCCGCGGTGGCGGTGGGGGCAAGGGCGAGGCAGGCGCCCGCCGCGAGGCTGCAGGTGAGGAAGGTGCGGCGCGTGAGGCCGGAACGTTTACGTGATTTCATGGGCGCGTAAATAACCCCGCCGCCGGGTCCGGTCAACCGGGGAACACAGTGGGCGCGCGCGCGAAACGATCTCCGGTTGAAGCTGCGGCTCGACGGAGTGTTGCCCCACCGGGGAAATCGCTCCGGCAGTTCGATCTGGCGGAAAAAGCGGCCCGGGCCGGCCGTTAAAGGGTGATATCTTGCCGACTGCTTCGGCAGAGTGGGCCATCGCATGGTGGACCAACCGGTGATGCCCCTGGTGGAATTCGATTCCGGTGCGAGCGCCGAGGCGCTGGTTCAAGGGCTCGCTTCATCATCCCCATCAAACCGGGCGCGCGGATTATCAATTCACGGCCCCCAGGCATTCCGGGTTATGAAGGCTGCGTGAAAACCCGGCTCAAGTTCCTGATCGTCTGCCCCGCGGCGCGGCCCTTTCGCATGACCGTGCGCCGCCGCCGCCCGTCGCTCCGCATGCGGGTGTTCCGCTTCTCGATGCTCACGCCGCTGGCGGTGGCCGCCGCCGCGCCAGACTTCGTTGACTGCCGGATCATCGACGAAAGCGTGGAACCGGTGGACCTCGACAGCGACGCGGATGTCGTGGGCCTGTCGTTCATGACGTTCAACGCCCCGCGGGCCTACGAGTTGGCGCGCGCGTTCAAGCAGCGGGGCAAGACTGTGATCCTCGGCGGTTATCACCCCTCGCTGATGCCGGAGGAGGCCATCCGTCACGGCGACGCGGTCTGCATCGGTGACGCAGACGCCAATCTGCCGCCGATGATGGAGGATTTTCGCCGGGGTTCCCTGCGGCGCTTCTACCGCCAGACATGCGACCGCTTCGGCGGGCGGCGGGTGAACCGTGCGCTGCTGCGGGAACGGGAATATCTCACGCCGGCCGTCGTGCAGGCCACCCGCGGCTGCCGGTTCGGCTGCGAATTCTGTTCCATCGCTGCGTTCTCGCGGCGGCACTTCCAGACCCGGCCGGTCGCCGAAGTTTTAGAAGAGATTCGGGCCCTGCCCGGCCGATGCTTTCTGTTTATGGACGACAACTTGGTGGCCGATCCGGAGTACGCCCGAGAGCTTTTCGAAGGACTCGTACCGATGCAGCGGCGGTGGTTTGCCCAGGTGGGCGTGCACGTCACACGCGACGCAGTGTTCCTCGACCTCATGCGTCGGAGTGGTTGCCGCGGCGTGTTTGTGGGCTTCGAGAGCCTCTCCCAGGCGAGTCTCGATGGCGCCGCGAAATCGTTCAACCGCGCCGAGGTTTATGCCGAAGCCATCCGCCGGTTCCACGACCGGGGGATCGCGGTCATGGGGGCGATCGTGCTGGGCTTTGACCAGGACTCGCTGCAGACCCTGGAGCGTACCGCGCAATTCCTACGAGAGGCGGGACTGGACGCGCTGCAGTTGACCTTGCTGACCCCCCTGCCGGGTACGCCCCTGTTTGCCCGGCTGTCTGCGGAGGGCCGAATCTTCGATTGCGACTGGGAGCATTACGACCTGGGGCACCTTGTCTTTCGTCCGGCGCGCCTGTTGGCGGGGCAGCTCACAGCGACCCACGCCGGGCTGCTGCGGGATTTCTACTCCTGGCCGGCGATCCTGCGACGTCTCCGGTGCCAATGGCGGTATCTGGCGCCTCGCGAGATGGGGCTCTCGTTGCTCGTAGGTCTCGGCTACCGTTTCAAGCTGCGGCGGACCGGCCTCTGGGAGGGAACCCAGTCCCGAGCCGCCCGCGCGTCGAATGCGATCCCAGCCGGGCGCGCCGCTCCTTCGTACTGAACACACCCCGGTGGGTGGTCCCGGGAGTTGTTCCCGCCGTCCTCGCCCGCGCCGGACCAGAAGCCCTCCCGGGCGGCCAGCGCTGCGACCTCGGCGACGACGGTCCGGCGCTCCTTCAAGATCGCGGATGCCGTGAGCCACTGGACGCCAATCCCGGCCATGCGCCCGCACATCCATCGGATGCTCTCGAATTTCTGCCGCCCGCAACTGGCCGCCTTCATTCCGCCGTCGCACGACCGGCGGCTCCAGTTCATGGCCGCCGCGTGCTCATCGCCGCAGGGATGCGGCCAAGATTCGCCGCCTGTGCGGGGGGTGTCCCGGACGCGACCGGCCGCCTGTTTTCAGTCCTTGGCGCAGCGTTGACACGCGATGGCGTCGGTGGAACCTCAGCGGGCTCTGGCCCAAGATGCTCGCGCCGCTCACGGAAGTGACCGCGGGCTAATTCCGGCCCCGCGACGCGACTCCCATCAAGGTCCATCCGGACGCCGGCAGGGCCGGGGTGGCGGCGGCGGCGGGCTTTACGCCGGCACACGACTTGGTAAGATCCTTGCTTCGCATTTAATGCCATGTACCTGCACCGTTTTGTCGCTGTCGCCTTCGGGATCGTGATCGCGTCCAGTGGGCTGGGCCGCCCGCTCCAGGCGGCCGAAGTCATCCCGCTGGACGCGGAGTGGAAATACCTGAAAGGCACCGCTGAGGCGTCATCGCCGGACACCGCGACGTGGCGGCAGGTGGGTTTCGACGACTCCGCCTGGGCTTCGGGCCGGGGGGCATTCTACTACGAGAACCAGCCCGCGAGTGGCACCGCCTACACCGGCAATACCGAACTGCCAGACATGAACGGCGGCTACACTTGCGTGTTCCTGCGCAAGACGTTCGTGTTGAGCGACCCCGCCGCTATCAGCGAACTCGACCTGACCGCGGAATCGGACGACGGTTTCATCGCCTGGATCAACGGCGAGGAAATCGCCCGGTTCAACATGCCGGACGGCAACATCGCGTTTGCCGGCACGAGCTTGTCCGCATTGGCCGAACCCATCCCGCCGGTCACCTACCCGGACACGAACCCGGGCCGTTACCTCGTCCCCGGCGTGAATGTCCTCACCGTCCAGGCCTTCAATTCTTCCCTCAGCGGCAGCAGCGACTTTCTCTTCAACGCCTCGTTGAGCGCGGCGGTGGACGCTGTGCCACCCGTTGTGACGGAGATAAGCCCGGCGCCAGGTTCTGCCGTTCGCGCGCTGCATTCCGTGGAAGTGCATTTCAGCGAAGCCGTCCAGGGCGTGGACGCTGGCGACCTCTTGATCGACGGCCAGGCCGCGACGAACGTCCTGAACTTTGCGCCGGACGTTTTTGTCTTCGAGTTTCCCCAGCCGTCGAAAGGTCCGGTGCAGGTTTCCTGGGCTACGAACGCGGGAATCACGGACCAGGCCAACCAGCCGAATGCCTTCCAGCCCCCGCCAGGTTGGACTTACACGCTCAATCCTGACCTGCCCGTGCCGGGGGTGACGATCTCCGAGTTCATGGCCGACAACGACGAAACCCTGAATGACGAAGATGGCGACAGCTCGGACTGGATCGAACTCTACAATCCCACGGCGAACACGGCCAACCTGGGCGGCTGGTACCTGACCGACTCGACGAACAACCTCACGAAGTGGCGGTTTCCGAACGTCGGCCTGCCCGCGAAGGGTTATCTGTTGGTATTCGCCTCCGGCAAGAACCGGGTAAACCCGACCGGCCGCCTGCACACTAACTTCAAGCTGGAAAACGACGCCGGCGGGTACCTTGCCCTGGTGGATTCCAGCGGTGGGGTGGTCTCGGAGTTCGCAGCCTATCCGGTACAGTTCGACGACGTGGCTTACGGGCGAGATCGGCTGGATCCTTCGCTTGTCGGTTACTTTCCGCAGGCGACTCCTGGTAGTGCCAACGCCGTCGGGGGGCCCGGCTTTGCGCCGGAGGTCGAGTTCTCCGTCAAGGGCGGTTGCTTCTCGACGCCGTTCGCGCTCACGCTCACCGCCGCCCACCCGGACGCGGCCATTTATTACACCCTCAACGGCAGCGCGCTGACCAACACTTCGACGCTCTACACCGGTCCGATCAGCCTCACCAACACCGTCCAGGTACGCGCGCGTGCGTTTGTGCCGGGCCTGCTGCCCGGCCAACCGCACAGCGAGAGTTACCTGCAGCTCGGCCCTGCGGCCATCTCCTATACGTCGGATTTGCCGATCATGGTGGTTCACACGTTCGGCAACGCGAACATCCCGGCTGATGGCGATGTCTTCGCCCAAATCGATGTCTTCGAGCCCCGCAACGGAGTCGCCTCGCTGACCAACGCATCCGTTGTCCGCGCCCGGTCAGGCATCAACCTCCGCGGCTCGAGCACGCTTGGCTATCCCAAGCCCAGCCTCTCGGTGGAATTACGCAACGAGTTCGACGACGACAAGCACGTCCCGTTCCTGGGCATGCCGGCCGAGTCCGACTGGATCCTTTACGCGCCAAACAATTTCGAGCCGATTCTGATTCACAACCCTCTGGCTCACCAGCTCAGCCGCAACCTCGGCCGCTACTCGCCCCGGACGCGGTTCGTGGTGGTCTATCTGAAGCGGTCCAAGGGCGCGATTTCCTACCCGGCCGATTACTTCGGCATCTATGTAGTGGAGGAGAAGATCAAGCGCGGTCCCGACCGCGTGGATGTCCCAGCTCTCGAACCCGAGCACACGACACCACCCAAGGTGACCGGTGGCTATCTCATGAAGATCGACCGGCAGGGCCCCGGTGAAAGCGGCCTTTGGGCCGGGGGCGCCTACGAGGTTATCACCTACCCCAAGGCGGAGGATTGGTATCTTCCCCAACGCCAACCGCAGGTGAACTATCTGCAAAGCTACCTCAATGCCTTTGGCAATGCGCTGAACGGCCCGAACTTTGCCGACCCGCAAACCGGCTACGCGGGCTACATCGACGTCGGATCGTGGATCGACCATCACATCCTGAATATCATCACGTTCAACGTGGATGCCCTCCGCCTCAGCGCCTACTTCTACAAACAGCGGGAAGGCAAATTGTTCTTCGGACCGTTGTGGGACTTCGACCGTACGCTGAACTCGACCGACGGGCGCGATGCGAGCCCACGGGTTTGGCGCTCCGCCGTCGGCGACCGCGGCACGGACTTCTTCCGGTATGACACCCAGGCATGGTGGGGTCGTTTATTCGAGGACATCGACTTCTGGCAACGCTGGATCGACCGCTGGCAGGAGCTGCGCGAAAACAAGTTCGCGCTGACGAACCTGAACGCGTTGGTCGATAGCCTGACCGGCGAGGTCCGGAAAGAGCAACCCCGCGAGCAGTCCCGCTGGAACGTGTCGCCACGCGGCGGTTTTCAAGGCGAGATCAACTCGCTCAAAATCTGGCTCTCGAACCGCGTGGATTTCATCGACACGAACTTCGTCCGCAAGCCCACGCTGAGCCTGCCCGCCGGAAACGTCGTGCCCGGCACGGCGGTGACGCTATCCGGCCCGGCCGGCGCGACGGTTTATTACACCCTCGACGGCAACGATCCGCGCCTGCCCGGCGGCGGGCGCTCGCCGGCCGCGCGCCAGTACTCTCAGTCCATTATCATCACCGCAAACGCCCGACTGGTGGCGCGGGCGCGTGATCTCAACCATTTCAACTTGACCAACAAAGTCGCCCGCGACGGCAAACCGCCTTTGTCCAGTCCTTGGTCGGGGCCGACCGCAGCAACCTACGTCGTGAAGACGCCGCCGCTCGCCATCACCGAAATCATGTATCACCCGGCCGCACCGCCAGCCAGCGACACCAACGACGTGGAGAACTTCGCGTTCGTGGAGATCAAGAACATCGGCAGCAGCGCGCTAAATCTTGTGGGCTTCAGTTTCACCAACGGCATCCACTACACCTTCACCGCCGCCAGCGGTGTGACCAGTTTGGCGCCGAACGCCTACGCTCTGATCGTGAAGGACAAGGCAGCCTTCCTGAGCCGCTATCCCGGCGTTTCTAACCTCGCGGGCGAGTACGAAGGCAGCCTCAACAACGGTGGCGAACGTCTCTATCTCGAAGGCCCATTGAAAGAGCCGATCGCGAACTTCGTTTACGACAACAATTGGTATCCCGCCGCGGATGGCCTGGGCTTTTCGCTGGTGTTAGCCGACGAAAGTCTGCCGGCGAGCGCGTGGGCCAGCGCCGCCGCCTGGCGTCGCAGCAGCCAGCCCGGTGGATCGCCCGGCGCCGCCGATTCCGCGTTGGTGGACGTGCCCACCGTTCTGGTCAACGAAGCACTGACGCACACCGATCCGCCGCAGGTGGACACGGTGGAGTTGTTCAACCCCGGCGCCAGCCCCGTGAACCTCGGTGGCTGGTTCCTCAGCGACGATTTCGGCGAGCCGCGCAAGTTCCGCATTCCCGACCCTACGATCGTGCCGGCCGGCGGTTATGTGCTGTTTGACGAAACCCAGTTCAACGCCGGCGGCCCGAACGGTTTCTCGTTCAGTGCGCTCGGCGACGAGGTGTATCTCTTCTCCGGCGATGGCCCGAACCTGACCGGCTATGTCCACGGCTTCAAGTACGGGGCCGCGGCCAACGGCGTGACCTTCGGCCGCTTTGTGGACAGCCTGGGCCGCGAGCATTTTGTTGCTCAAACCCAAGCCACGCTGGGTCAAACCAACACCGGCCCACGCGTTGGCCCGGTGATTATCAACGAAATCATGTACCGCCCGCCGCCTCTCGGCGTGGTGAACGATACGTTGAACGAATATGTCGAGCTGCGAAACGTCACGGCCCAACCGGCTCCGCTGTTCGATCCCGCTCACGTGACCAACCCCTGGCAAATCGACGGCGGCATCGCCTTCCAATTTCCTGCGAGCGTCACGCTGCCGGCCAATGGCTTTGCGCTGGTGGTGAACTTCGACCCCAGCCGTGACTTTGGCCAACTCGACGCGTTCCGCGCGAAATACGCCGTGCCCGCCGGTGTGCCGATCTTCGGCCCGTACAGCGGCAACCTCGACAACGCCGGCGATCGGGTGGCGCTCTACAAGCCCGATCCGCCCCAGACTGCCACCGACCCAAACCCCGGCTCGGTGCCGTACGTGCTGGTTGAGGACGTCCACTACCAACCCGCCGCGCCGTGGCCCGCGGCTGCCGACGGCACGGGCAGATCCCTTCAGCGCCTGGCGCCCACCGCGTTCGCGGACGACCCGGCGAGCTGGCAGGCCGCCGAACCCACCGCCGGTCAATCGAACGCCGGCGACACCACTCCCGATTGGGACGGCGACGGTTTGCCAAACGACTGGGAGACTGCGCACAACCTCGATCCGCGCGACGCCAACGGAGACAACGGCGCGTCTGGCGATCCCGATCACGACGGTCTCACCAACGCCCAAGAGTACCTCGCGGGCACCGACCCGCGGGCCACGGCCAGCCGCCTCGAGATCGGCGCCGTGGACCTGAACGACGCCGAGACCTCGATCCGGTTCGTCGCCGTCGAAGGCAGGAGCTACACCGTGTCCTTCAGCGATGACTTGCACACCGGCACTTGGCAGCGGTTGGCGGATGTGACCGCCCAGCCCGCCACCGGCGAAGTCACCGTACGCGACCCAGCCCGCAAGGCGACGCGCTTTTACCGCCTCGTCACCCCGCGAATGCCGTAGCCGGCACCGCGCGGCAACGAAGTTACGCCGCGGTTCTCTCCCGCTGGGAAAGACACCTGCGCAGGGGCGAGTGACCTTCCATGCCCGCACGCCGGTCGAGATTTGCTGGGCGAAGGCGGATGGTGGCCTCGAGATCGCCGATCCATCGCCTTTTCGGGCTTTCGTTTCCGCCGGCTCGCGGCATCCTTCGGCCATGCGAGACGAATCGCTCGAATTCCTCCGAACCCTGGCCAACACCCCCAGCCCTTCTGGCCACGAAGCCCGCGGCCAGCGCGTGTGGCTGGATTACGTGCGGGCGCACGCCGACGAGACGTTCTCCGACGCTTACGGCAATTGCGTGGCGGTGCTCAACAAAGGCGGTTTGCCCCGGATCATGCTCGCCGCGCACGCCGACGAGATCGCGCTCACGGTGAACTTCATCGCCAAGGAAGGTTTTCTTTACGTGCGCAAACTGGGCGGCGTGGACCCCATCGTGGCGCGGGCGCAGCGGGTGGTCGTCCACACCCGGAACGGGCCGGTGAAAGGCGTGGTCGGCAACGTCGCCCCGCACCTGACCAAAGCCGACAAGGAGCGCAAGGTGCCGGAGATCAGCGACCTGTTCATCGATATCGGCGCCGCCAATCGCCGCGAGGCCGAGAAGCTCGTCCGCATCGGCGACCCGATCACGCTCACGCAGGAATTCGAGCTGCTGCGCGGCGACGTGGCGGTGGCGCGCGCCTTCGACAACCGGATCGGCACCTTCGCGGTGGCGGAGGCGCTGCGGCTGCTCGCCGGCTCGAAGAAGAAGCTCGCGCCCGAAGTCTGCGCCGTGTCGAACATCATGGAGGAGGTGGGCCTGTTGGGCGCCCGCCAGATCGCGTATTCGCTCAAGCCGGATGTTGCGCTGGTGGTCGATGTGACCCACGCCACCGACTACCCGACGGTGAGCCAGCAGATGCATGGCGACATCAAGCTCGGGCACGGCCCAGCCATCACGCACGGCGGCTGCAACCATCCCGCGGTGGTGGCCCGCCTCGAAGCCGTGGCGCGCAAGGCGGGGATCGAGCTCCAGCACGAGGCCATGTCCGCCAGCAGCGGCACGGACACGGACGTGATCTTCTGGACCCGCGGCGGCATTCCCAGCGCGCTGGTGAGCCTGCCCAACCGCTACATGCACTCGCCGGTGGAACTGGTGAGTTTGAAAGACCTGGAGCGGATTCCTCAACTGCTCGCCGGCTTCGTCCTCTCCGTCAAAAAGGGCGAGGCCTTTCGCGTAGAGATCTGACGCGCGTTGGCGCTCGGGTCCGATCGACCGTTGCCGGGGACGGACGCTGATGTCCAGCGACGGGAAACCCAATCCACCGCCAGGGGCCTGCGGAACCGCCAACGGCGCCAGCAGCACGGCAGGCGAGGTTGCTCCCTCCGACGACATCGTTTACGCTGCTCCGGCATTGGCCCGAGCGGTTGGAAGTTCACTCGGACTAGTAGCTGCAACCGCCCAGCCACCGATGTGCGATGGGAAAGCCACCTGTCATTGACGTTGAAGTTGTCCCGGAAGGGCCGCGCGCCGGATCGCAGGAAGCGCCCCGGTCTGGACGCGCGCCGGTGCATCCGCTCTCGGCCATCCTCCTCCTGGCAGTGGACAATCTCTGGATGTTGGAGGACTGGGCGGTGGTGACTTGGATCTTCACGATCCCGCTGAGTTTCGTGAGCGTGGCGGTGCCGACGTTCTTCATCCAGAAACTCGTGAACAAGGACCGGTTCGCGCGCGCTTTCGGACTCGCGTTGCTGCTCGGCACGATCGCCGCGGTGCCGACCTCCGTCACCGGCACGCCGATCGGGTTGGCCTTGCTGGCCTGGACGGGGCTGGACCGGCTGCTGGGCAAACCGACGCCGGGCAGACCGCGGTAACCCCGCGTCAGCCGCACCCGAGCGGTTTTTGGTCATCTGGATCTCCCCGCTGGCGGGCGGACGTTTCGCCATTATACTGGGCGGCATCTGAGGACCATGAACACTGTTCCGCACATCCCGGCACTGCGGCTTGGCCGCGCTTACGAAAGCCTCGACAAACTCGAGGTCAAAGACCACCGCTCGGGCGAACTGAAGGCCGTCGTTTCCACCGTCAACGGCGGCATCGTCAGACGCGACCTGGCGAAGATCGGCGCCGCCCACGCGGCCTTGAAACGGTTCACCGTCGCCCAACTCATCGAACTCTCCGCGAAGGCGGGCGACTTGTTTCTGAACGGCACCCTGCCGCTCGGCGACAAAGGCCACACGCAATCGCCGGAGGCATACATCGTCACCCTCAGCGCCACCAGCGGGCTGCCGTGGAACCTGGTCCGGCGCAACCTGGCCAAGATCCATTTTGCGCTCACGAACCTGCGGACCGTCCTCAATGGTCTCACGCGCGGGCTGGACCTCGGCATCCTCGACACCGGCGTGGGCGAGCAGTTCGGCACGCGGCTGAGTTTCTTCCCCACCACCCAGGCGTTGGGCCTGGTCATGCCCAGCAATTCGCCGGCGGTGAATTCGCTCTGGCTGCCGGCCATCGCGCTCAAAACGCCGGTCGTGATCAAGCCGGGCAAGGAAGAGCCGTGGACGCCGTACCGGCTGATCCAGGCGTTCATGGCGGCGGGCGTGCCGGCCGAGGCGTTCGGCTTTTACCCCACCGACCACGAAGGCGCCGCCACGATCCTCAATACTTGCGGCCGGGCGCTGATCTTCGGGGACAAATCCACGGCCCAGCAATACGCCAACAACCCGGCCATCCAGATCCACGGCCCCGGCTGGAGCAAGATTCTGATTGGCGAGGATTGCATCGAGTATTGGCGCGACTATCTGGACGTGATGGTCTCCTCGATCAGCGAAAACGGCGGCCGCTCGTGCGTCAACGCCAGCGCCATCGTCGTGCCGAAATACGCCGCGGAAATCGCCGACGCCCTCGCAGAGAGGCTCGGCCCCGTCCAACCCGCCCGCGCCGACGATCCGGACGCGCAGCTGTCGGGCTTCGCGAATCCCCGGATGGCCGAGTCCATCGAGACGCAGATCGAGGAGGGCCTCAAGACCCCGGGGGCGATCGAGGTGACGGCGAAGTACCGCCACGGCCCCCGGAAGGTCGGGTTCGATGGGGGCGTGTACCTGCGGCCGACCATCGTGCAGTGCGACTCCTTCGAGCACCCGCTGGCCAATCGCGAATTCCTGTGTCCGTACGCCAGCGTCATCCAGGTGCCACAGGCCGAAATGCTCAAGCGGATCGGTTACAGCCTGGCCGCGACGGCGATTACCAAGAACCCGGCCTTTATCGACGAATTGCAGGCGTTCCCGGAAATCGAACGGTTGAACATCGGTCCGGTCTCGACGATGAAGATTTCGTGGGATCAGCCGCACGAAGGCAACCTGTTCGAGTTTCTCTGGAGACGGCGGTCGATCGAACGAGCGTGGTAACGTCGGCGAACTGCCGGGTGTGCCAACGCCAATCCGGTGGCCGTGATCGCGGGGGTGAAAAGCCACTGACATGCGGCACTCGCGCGAAAGTCCGGCCTGTGGTATAAATTCACCTGACTTGACCAAGCTTATGCCACGCCTCGTTTCCTGCCGAAGCCGCCGGACGGCATTTACCCTGATCGAACTCCTCGTGGTGATCGCCATCATCGCGATCCTGGCCGGGATGCTGCTGCCCGCGCTGGCGCGGTCGAAGGCCAAGGCCCAGCAAATCAAGTGCGCCAGCAACGAACACCAGATCGGCATCGCTTTCACCATGTACACCGACGACAATCTGGACAACTACCCGGTCCACGACGGTTGGGCGGCGGTGGGTGGCAAGTACTGGACGAACGCCTACACGGCGAACTTTGCCGGGGATTACGGTGGCAGAGTGACCGAGACCAACCGGCCGCTCAACAGGTACGTCGGCGCCGCCGAGTTGTTCAGTTGCCCGGCCGACAAAGGCGACGCACTCAACCCGGTGCCCAAAAGCTGCTACCTCGGCTGGGGCAACAGCTACCTCGTCGAGTGGGCCGGCGACGCGTTTCGAGTGAAGAAGGTGACCGGCGACTCGAAGAATCCGAACCAGGAATACGGCAAGCCCATCAAAGCCAGCGAGGTGGCGCAGCGGCCAACGACGAAGATTCTCCTGGGCGACTGGCCCTGGCACGCGAACAGGAGCAGCGTGGATCGCCGCACCGAGTGGCACAATTACAAGGGCAAGCGGTTCGAGAACATGCTCTTCGGGGACACTCACGTGGAGTACATCCATTTCCCCGCCGAGATGGACAACTGGATCGGCGTGGCGCCGGACATCAACTTCAAGTGGTGGTGAGACGGAAGCGGAGCGGGGCGTTGGATTCCGGCCGGCGAGCGCCTGCGGCTCCAGCATGACGAGCCAAGGCGGTCTCGATCGGGCGCATCCACTTTGACGGGAGCCCGCTTAACGCGGGAGGGGGCAAAAGCGCCCAACCTTCCTTTCTTCCTGCCGGATCCACGCTGCGTTGTTCTGCCCGGTGTAGCGGGGCGAAAAATGGTGGTCCACGCCATCGAATGGTGACTGCTGGGATGGACTAAGAAGTAGCACCCTTCGCTGGCGCCGTGTTCAATGCGTTGGGCCGCCGTTCCCTTCCAACCCCGGCGGTCTGAAAGGCCGGTCGGCGAAGAATTTCACCGCAACCGTTTGCGCAGAGGCGAATGCTCGATATCTGGGACTCGTCGCTGGCTCCGCCGCTCTGGAGGACTCGCCGCCGTTTCGGCTGGAGGTCCGGTTGCTTTCGGTCGCGAATACGAGCTGGCTCAAAACAACGGCGTCGATGGGCGACAACGACAGGTAGCAGCGTTCGGGGCGCACGAACTTCTCAGGAAACCGGGTTTTTTCATCGAAAGTAGAGAATACCACGTCGGCCGTTTCCAGACCCTGGAGCTGGCTCTGGTCCGTTTCTTCGAGTCGGGCGCCGAAGAACAGCGCGGCGTGCGGCCCGAACTGGCCAGTGATCTTGACACCGCGCAGATCCGCCCCGATGAAAGAGGTCTGGTTCAACTGGCAGTCGCTCAGCGTCGTGCCGCGGAGATCGGCCAGAAGAAGATCCGTATCGGTTAGAAAAACTCCCACGAGCAGGGGCTCCCGCAAATCCGCCTGCAGCAGACTTGCGCCGCTCAGACTTGCCGAGCTCACCGAATCCCAACGGCTCCAGCCGAACATGATATCGTTGGGGCGCACGATCAATCCCCAGCCTTGGGATCCTTGGCGGAACCAGCCAATGAAGGCCTGGCGCAGGTCCGCTCGGGCAAGGTCCGCCGCCTTGAGGTCCGCGCCCCTCATATCGGCCCGAGCCAGAAAAGTCCCGCGCAGGTTAGCGCCGGTCAGATCCCGGCCGGACAAGTTCACGCCGGTGACCTTTGCGAGGCCAGGATCTTCGGTAGCGGTCCAGCCCTCGGGTGCGCGGGACAGATGCTCCCCGCGCAGGTCTGCCACCAGGTGATTTCTGCCGAATGACAGGGTCGCCAGGGCGATCTTACAGATCAAGGGCGCCTCTTCGTCGGCCCACTGCCGGGACCCGACATACCCTTCAGGTCCTTGATATTCGAAGTTTGCGGCGCGCTCCGGCAAGACAGCGAGACCAAGCGCGGCGAGTATCATCAGGCCATACGCGAACCCCGTCACGCCAGCCGTCGCCAGTGCCAATCGTCCCAGCCGCCCGGCCAACGACCGTCGCGGAGGATCCGTTCGTCGGAAAGCACTGCGCATGGCGCGGTAAGACGCGAATGCCAGGGAGAATGCGCCGCCCGCCAGGAAGCCCTGAATCCCGCTAAAGCCCCAATCATGGCTGGCGAGGTAACGTTGCCAGAACAACAGCATCGTGGCGGGAACCATCCACCACGCCAGCAATCTGGGCAGCCACGTCCGCAACCGGGCAAAACGAACCCGCTCTGGACGCAGCCGGACCACCAGGCGCCGCAGCATTTCGGTCAGGAGCCGGGCCGATGACTGCTGGTCCAGCGACTGGCCATTCGGAAAGTAAGCCGGGAGGAAAGCCAATGCCTCCCAAAGCCGCACCAAGTAAAGGTGCAGGTACCCGAAAACACCCAGCAGCAACGCGGGGGGCACCACGTAGAACGTGCCGGCGGGAATGCTGACCCCGACAAACGGTAACTGGGTGGAACCGGAATTGGTGATCAAGCTGGCGTCCGTCGTCGCCGCAATCGTCAGCCAGCAGTAGAGGCACCCTGCCAGCAGGCCCAACGAAACCTTCTGGGCGCTTTCCGCGGCGTTTTTGGCGACCGCGATGAGCGGAAACTCCTTCACCGAAGCGGGCACCCGCGCGCCGCGCAAATCGGCTCCGGCCAGTTGCCTGGCCAGCAGCCCTTTGGCGCCCGACAAGTCGGCCCCGACCAGACTGGTGTCCAACAAGGAAGTTCCAGCCAGGGCCACATCCTTGAAGGAACAGAGATCCAGGACCGCTCGATCGAGACATGCCCCGGAGAAATCTGCGTTGTCGAGACAGGCGCCGTGGAATTCCGCTCCCGCGAAGGTGTCGCCGCGAACGGCCAGCCTGCCTCCTTGCTCTCCACGAGTGTCCAGCCAAAGTTGATGGTGGGCCAGGGCGGCGTCCAATTCCGCCTGGCGCGGATGAACCGGCCGCGGCTTGGACTGGGGCGCATGCCAGAACCATCTCCAGCCCCGTGAGGGCCAGTTCCATGCGCGCCCGAGCGAGGTCTTCAGCTTCATCGGATCGTGCCGGCAGTCCTTTCAGGTGACTCGGCGGCCGGGGTTACAGCAATTCATCGTCTTGTTTCTGACGCGAGAGCTTTGGCTTCGTTGTCTTCGCGGTTTTCGCTTCTTCGGCGGCGCGCTCAAGGTTCAGGGCCAGCAAGCGTTCCAAGATTTGTTCGTCGGTTAGATCGGCGGGGAAGCCGTAGGCGGCGGCAACGGCGGCGTCCAGTTTCTTGTGCGCGCGGTCAAGCCAGGCGGGGCGCTCGTTGTAAAGGTTCGTGAGCGTGCGCTTTTTGAGCTTGGCGGCGCAATCGGCGTCGCGCGGTTCCAGGCGGGGATAGCGGACGGTGCCGATCAAGACGCCCTCACCTCCAGCCCCTCTCCCATCGGATGGGAGAGGGTGGCCGGCCGGCCGGGTGAGGGTGGCGCGGTCAAGGTAGCGGTCCCACGGGCCGCCCACGGTGCCGGAGAATTCCAGCACGCGGGTTTCCGTCCATTCGGGTGGATTGAGCCAGCGTTCGCGCAATTCGTTCAACTCCTTCGCGGCGGCGGCAATCGCGGCGCGGTGTTGCTCGCGAGTGAGTTTGCGCGAAGCGCCGCTGCCGTAAGGCGGCGGTTCTTCTTTCAGTTCGAGGAACCGCCGCTTCACCATGTTTGCCATGCCGCCGTTCAGTTCCCTTGACTCCGGCTCTGCCGGGGGCGGGGCCAGCGTGGTTGGCGGCAACTGTAAATCATCTGGGAACGGAAACGGGAATGTTTCAAAACAAGTTGTCGGCGTGTAACGCGGGCGTGTTTCAAGCCGTGTGCCTTGCTGCAATGCCCAAAGGCCGTGAAACCTGCATTGAAGCACGCCAAGGAAATAGTCATCCGAACGCCCGAAGACGATCACGACGTTTGCCGGAAGCGAAGCGGAATCCAGCCAGACAAACATCCGGTGCTTGGCAACCATGCAAGTGGCGAGGTAGCGAGGATGTGAAGCAAACGACTTGCGCATTGCCGGCCTGCTTTCGGCGTAAATCCACCAGTTTCTTGCGTATGCTTCACGCCGGTTCTTTTGGCGTATCGGTTTGATTTCCTTTTCGAGATAGCCAAACGGTTTGTCGTAGGAAGCGGCTTCTTCGAGCGGCATGTCCACGCCAAAGTCAATTGTCCACGCTTGGCGGGCACGCTTGGTCAGGTCGTTTCCGTTGAAATAGGGGCGCAGAACATCACTGTTTGGCCTCCCCGACGGATTGGGAGCGGCAAGCCATTCTTGAGCTGCTTCCGATGACACGTCAAACGGCCCTGCTGGCGTGATCCCCATGAAGCTAATTTCAGTGTTCGCTTCGATGACGGCTGCCGTGTGAATCTTGGTTTCGCCATTAAGTTGTGGAGTGATTTCTTTGGCCTTCTTCCCATCCAGAATGCGCGAGGTTTCCGCGCCGTTGTCGAAACCAACCATGCTGACGTGGACATTTGCACCGGCAAGAATCCAAGGCCGGTCGCTCTCAGCAAAGAAAATGTCGCCCGTTTCTTTGATGCGTTTGAGGACTTCGCGATTTGCCCCGCCACGAATCCCTTGCGTTGCCAGCAAGCCAGCGCGATTGCATTTGGCCTTTTCGATTTGCTGCCGCGCTTTCTCAAACCAGTAGCAGCAAAGATCGGCTTCCGGGGGCACGCGCTTTCCGAGATTCTCAAAGAGTGCGTCAACGTAGGCGTCGCCAAGCTCGCGACGAATCAGCTTGCCGCCCAGAAACGGCGGGTTGCTCACGATCACGTCACATTTCGGCCAGTCGCGTTCGGTGTAGAACTTCAAGGCGTCGTCGCCCGCGTGTTCGCCCGCCTGCGCCTCCTTCAACGTCTTGGCCTTGCTGCGGAAGTGCGGCACGAGCAAGGCGTCTTCGTTTTGGAAGCCGTCGAGATTTTGCAGGACGGGCGAGCGGTCGTTGTCGAAACCGTTGTCGCGCCGCCATTGCAGGAAGCCGATTTGCACGGAGACTTGCGCCAGCTCGAAAGCGTAGGGATTGATTTCGATGGCGCGGAGTTGCTGCACACTCACTTGCGGCGCGAGCTTGAAGCCGAGTTGCGTGGCGCAGGTGACGATTTCCTTTTCCAGGTCGAGCAGCAATTGCAGGGAGACGTAAAGGAAGTTGCCGCTGCCGCACGCGGGGTCTAGCACGCTCACGGCGGCGAGTTTCTTCTGAAACGCGGCGAGCATGTCGCGGGCGTCCGGTAGGGCGTCGCTGCCACGACGCCGGACGCGCGGCAGCGCGTCCCTACCAAGGAAGGCGGCGAGTTCGCCTTTGAGCGCGGCCCATTCGCGGCGCAGCGGGGCCATCAGCACGGGCTCCACCAGCGTTTTGATGTCCGCCTCGCTGGTGTAGTGCGCGCCCAGTTGCGCGCGTTGCTCCGGCTCCAGGGCGCGCTCGAACAGCGTGCCCATGATGCTGGGCTGGATGAATTGCCAGTCCGCCTCGCCCGCGTCGGCCAGCTTCCGCAATTCGCCTTCGGTGAGTTCAAAGACGGTGGATTCCTCGAACAGATGACCGTTGAAGTGGCGGATTTTGTGGTGCCCGAACGGGCCGCCCCTGGCCATGACGGCGAAGAGGCTTTCGAGCGTCTGGGCCAAGTGGGGCGGGTCGTCAATGCCGGTCTTGAGCACTTCGCTGAACAGGTGTTTCGGCAACAGGCCGGTGTCTTCGGCGAAGAAGCAAAAGACAATGCGGTTGAGGAAGCGGGCAATGCGGAGGTTCTTGCGTTGGGCAAAGTTCATTTCCGCGCGCGTCCGGGCGTCGGCCAACTCGACCGCCTCGCGCTTTTGCAGGGACTTGGCTACCTCGGCAATCGTCTCGGCCAAAGCTTCGGTAACTTGGGCGGTGGTGCGCTGCGGTTTGAGGAAGTCGGGATCGGTAAACAGGGCGCGGAGAATCCGCCAGTTCTCTGGGCGGTCAATCTGGTCGTTGGTAAACTCGAAAGTTTTCTGCACCGTGCCGTTGAAGTTGGTGCGGATGAGGTAGCGATCGAAATCGCAGACGACCAGCAAGGGCGGATTGAGCAGGGCTTCGCGGTAGCGGAGGAGTTGCTTGTAGGCTTCGTCCAGATTCTTGCGCTTGCCCTTGTATTCCCAGCCGAAGCAGCCCCGTTTCCACACGTCGGCAAAGCCGCGTTCTTCGGCGGGGGATTCCTCGCCGGCCTCGTTCAATTGGAACAACTCGGCGTCCTTGGTCACGCGCTTCTGGAAACAAAAGAAGTCGCTGCCGCTGGGATCGGCTTCGGCGGGCGTGGGGTGGCCCAAGAGGCGGCACAAGTCGTTGAAGTGTTCCGAATAGGCGGACGTTTCCTTCCCCTGGTAGCGGGACCACTTGCGTTTGAACTCGGCTGGTGTCATTGGCTTCGGCGTGCAGGGATTGAAGCGAGACGCCGGCCGGTTGTCGAGCGTGGCAGGCCGCAGACATTGGGGGCGCGGCGAAGATTCCGGCAGGGCCGGCAGCGGGAGGCGGTGGATTGATGCCCCGGCCACCGGCAAGACGGCCGTTAACCAGTCGCCGGCCAGTCATTGAGTCTCGCGCACGCCGCAGGATGATGCGCGAGGGTGGCCAGGCCAGGCCCCCAGAACCAGACCACGTGGCATCACTTCCGCAAAGGGAGCGTGCCGTTTTGAGGCCATTCTCGCCGCCGAACTTGCGTGACTCGTTGCCGACTCGTGAAGGCGGTCTCGATCAAGGCAGCGGCTTCGGCCTGGCCGTTCGCGCGCCGAAGGTCCCCGGCAAACTTCGCTGATCGTTCCCGATAACCTGGCGTCGCCAACCCACGGCGCACCGCCTCTCGCAGCTTGGGAGCGGTCAGCCTCCGCACCGGAATGAATTCGCCGCCCCCCCGGTGGGCCACGCGGGCTGCGATACCGGGCTGGTCGTTGGCGATGGGCACAACCACCATCGGCAAGCCCTCGCTCAGGCTTTCCAGAGTCGTGTTCAGGCCTCCCTGCGTGATCACCAGACTGGCCCGACGCAGCAACGCCCCTTGCGGCGCATAGCCCACCACAATCGGATCGCCCGGCAAGTTTTCCGGAGCGGGCGCGCCCTGGCGTCCAAGCGCCAACACCAGTTGCGCCTCGAGTCCGGAGCAGGCTTCCGCAATGATCCGAAAGACGTGGGCCATCCGATTCTGCAACGTGCCCAGCGAGGCATAAATCAGCGGGTGTCCATCCAGCCGGTCCCAGGGAACAGCCCCATCCGCTCCATCTCCGCGCTCTGCCCACGGCCCGGTGTAGTGGAAGTGGTCGGGCAGATGTCGGCGGGGAAAGTCGAGGAACGCGGGCTGTTGGGCGACTTGCACGAGGCTCGGGGGCAGCTCGTTCAGGTGGTAAAAAGTCATGCGCGGGAGTTTGTGCTGGAGGCGAAACCGCACGAGTTGCCAGGTGACCGGCCAGCCGGTGCTGTAGGTAAGGAGCAGCCCGAGCAGGTTGCGCAGTCGGAATGGCAGCGACGTCCGGCAGCGCCGGATGCGATGCCGCCTACCAATCCGGATAGTTTTTCCGCAGGTTACGGTCTCTGCGGGCGCGCTGGCGCTGGCGGTCGGCCTCGGGCATGCGTTCGCGTTCGTTGACCTGGCCGAGCAGCGATTGCAGCGTTTCGGGCGGGCGGTTCGCCGGCTGGTTTTGCTGGGCGAGCGAATCGGCTTCCTTCGCCATCCGCTCGTGCATTCGCGCCAGCTTCGGTTCGACCTCGCGCAAGCCTTGCCCGGCCTGCGGCTGGCCGGGCTTGAGTGCCAACGCCTGCTGGAAATCGGTTTGGGCCTGCTGGTAGCGATTCAGGGCGTCGCTGACGGAACGGCGTTCGGCGCGGTCGCCGGCACGCATTTCGTTCTGACCGGCCAGCGCGAGCGCATCGGGCAGCAGGCGCTGCGCTTCGTCGGCACCGGTGCGGGCCTCGGCGTTGTTCTCGTTCAACTCGAGCGCGGCTTGGTAATGGCCCAGCGCAGTGGTGAGTAGCGGCGCTGCCGGCGGGTTTTGCTGGGCGAGTTCTGCCTTCCCTTGCTTCAACGCGTCCTGGCCTTCGCGGACGTGGAGTTGCTCCCTCGCGGCCCGCACCTCGCGCTCGCCACGCTGGGCCGCCTCGTGGTTTGGTTGCGCCTGCTGCGCGGCCTGGAAACGGTCGAGCGCGGACTCGTAGTGGTCGAGGGCCTGGTCGGGATTCCACTCGGCCTGCGCGAAGCCTTGCTTCTGCTCGCGCTGGCCGAGGCGGGTCAGCAGGTCGGCGAGTTTCTGGTTAACCCGCGGCTCCGCCTGCGCGATCGACTGGTCCAGCGCGGCCGGTTGGGGTGGCGAATCCGGCGTGCGCGCCGAAGCTTCATTCGCCGGCTCGCGGCGGGCATCACCGAGGTCTTCGAGAGCGGCGCGATACTGTTCTTCCGCGTTGCGGTCCGCCCACGAATTGGTTTGGCGCGCGGAGTCGTCACCTTTCGTTTCGGCCCGCCGCGCACGTTCGACCAAGCGCTCGCGCAGCGCCTGCTCCGCTTTGTCACGGTCGGTGCGCATCTCCGGGTCTGCCGGCGCGAGCGTGACGGCCTCGTTCAAGTCCTCGATGCTGGCGCGAAGGAGATTAATCGCTGCGTCGGGCGGCTTGTCTTTTGCCGCGGTGAACGACTCCATCCCCAGCCGGTGCAACAGGCGGGCGAGTCGGCGCTCGACCAGCGCGAGGTTGTGGCGGGCACCGGCGTCGCGCGGCGTGGCGGCGAGCACCACGCGGTAGTCCGCGCAACTCCGCCGCCAGAGCTCGGCGGCTTGTTCCGGCGCGTTTGACTCCAGCGGTTCGCCGAGGCGGAATTCAGCGTTGCCAAGTTGGAACCAGACCGGCCCTCGCAACCCGCGCGGCAGCGGTTGAAGCGACAAATCCTGCCAGCGTTGCAGCGCCTCGGCGTAGTCCTTCCGCGAATAAGCCAGGACGGCGGCGTTGTAATTCGTCCAGGGCGAGGGCGCGGCTGCAGCGGCATCACCGGCGAGGGTGACAAACGAAGGAGCGAACAACGCGAGCGCGAGAAAAACCACGGCTGACCAGGCCTTCGGCCTTCGCGTTGGCTCAAATGGCTTGGCGTCGTTCATGATTTCAAGCCTTCAATGTTGCCTCGCCTTGCGATCGGATCGTCTGTGCCTGGCGTGGCTCGCGCCGACCGCGTTCACCGAGCAGCCACTCGACACCGAGCAGCGCCAGCGCCGCGGCCAGCGGCCATTGGAATTGCTCCCGCGGCTCGTCCACGGTGCGCTTCTCCGTAGTCCGGGACAAGGTCGCCGAAGCCCGCTGAAACCAGGTCACGAGCACCAGACTGTCGGCGTCTTCGATGCGCGTGTAAAGCCCGCCGCCCGCGCTCGCGATCCGCTGGAGCCGCTGCTCGTCGCGGCGCGATACCACTTCGCGACCCACGGCATTCCGCAGAAAATTCTTTGCCTCGCCGTTCTGGCGGGGCACGCGCGCCCCAGCCGCGGAGCCCACCCCGGCGGTGTGAATTTGAATTCCCTCGCGGGCCGCGGCTCGGGCGGCTTCGAGCGCATCGCCTTGCAGTTGCTCGCCGTCGCTCACCACCAGCAGGGCGCGCGGGCCGCGGGCGGCACGGTCGAAACACTCACGGGCGCGTTTGATGGCCTCGCCCAGATTGCTGCCTTGTTCGGACACGGCGTTGGGATTGGCGAACTCGAGGGCGCGCTCCACCGCCGTGTGGTCGCGTGTCAGCGGTGCCGCCACAAACGCCTCGCCGGCGAAGACCACCAGCGCGGCACGGTCGCCGCCCAGTTCGTCGAGCAATCGCCGAACCGCCGTGGTCGCTGCCGCCAGCCGGTTCGTGGATTCCATGTCCGCGGCCAGCATCGAGCGTGAAACATCGAGGGCGATCACCAGGTCCGCACCCGTGCGTTCCAGCTCGATTTCTTTGCGACCGCACTGTGGGCGGGCAAGCGCCAGTCCGAGCGCGATCAAGCCCAGCGCGAACTGCACGCGCTTCCAGCGTCGCCGCGGCAGATTCACGGAGCGCAACAGCCGGCCGAGCAGGGGAGTGTTGAAGACGCGCTGCAGCGTGGCGCGGGCGCGGCGGCCGGACCAAATCCACAAAGCCAGCAACGCCGCCACGATGAGCGGGGTAACCACGAGCCAGGCTGGCGCGCCGAACTTCATGGCAGCCGCCTCCAGCGGGTGTGCGCCAGCGTCTGTTCGGCCAATAACAGCCCCAGCGCCGTCAGCGCCAGCCAGGGAAACAATTCGCGCCAGGCCTTCTGTTTGCGGTCGCTGAGCTTCTGTTTTTCCAGTTTGTCGATTTGCGCATAGACCGCGCGCAAATCCGGTCCGTTCCGAACGCGGAAGAATTCGCCGCCCGTCCGCACGGCGGTGTGCGTGAGCAACTCGCTCAGGTCGCCCCGCGGATTGCTCTTGCTGGGGCTGAGCACCTGGATGCAGTGGGCGCGGATGCCCAGCGCCCGCAGCGATTCGGCCACGGTTTCCAGGTCCGGTCCGCCGCTGATGTTTTCGGCGTCGGTCATCAACACCAGCACGCGCGACTCGTTCGTGTAACGCTGGAGGTGCTCGGCGCCGACGATCAGGCCACCGCCGATTTCGGTTCCATGGCCGTTGGTTTCGTGCGCGAGGCGTTCCAGCAGCCAGTCGTGGTCCAGGGTCAACGGGCAGGCGAGGTAGGCGTCGCGGTCGAAACTCACCAGGCCGATGCGGTCGTTCGGGCGCGAGCGGATGAACTCGGCGGAAAGCAGCGACAAGCCCGCCGAACGCGGAACGCGGCGTCCGTCGAGGAAGAAATCGCGGCTTTGCATCGAGCCGGAGAAGTCCAGGGCGAGCATGATGTTGATCCCGCGGGTGTCCTCACGCATCTCGGCCTTTTCAAGCTGCGGCCGCGCGAGGGTGAGGACAACCAGCGCGAGCGCGGCAAGTCGCAAAGCGCCGAGCCAGCGTCCCGGCTTTTGGCGGACCGCCTGCGTCGCGGCGCCGAGTAGGGCATTGGAACTGAACGTCAGCGCCGCGGTCTGCCCGCGGCGTCCGCGCCACCAGGCCAGCAGCGCGACGCACAGCAGCGCCAGCAGCCACCAAGGCGAGGCCAGACGGACGGCACCGTTCACACGCTGCCCTCCGTTTCCGCCACCACGGGGTTTGGCGGTCGCGACGCAAGCACAAAGGCCACCGCTGCGGCGTGGAGTTGTTGCAGCTCATCCGCCGCCGCCACGTAGCGGCCAAACTTGAACAAGTCGCACAATTCGAGAAACCGCCCCAGGCTGGCGCGGTGTTCTGCCGGCAAAACCGGCGAGGTGCCCGCCGCAATCAGGAATTCTTCCGTCGCCAGTTTCGGCGCGTGCCAGCCGTAGCGGGTTTCAATGTAGCTTCGCAGCACGCCAGTGGCCGCGATGCCGTAGTCGCGCGACCGCTCGGTGCAAAGCAGCGGCGCCAGCCGTTCCAGCGCGTCCAGGGCGACGGTCCACGGCTCCGGCCTGGCCGTGGCCAGCGCGGTGGGCGCGGGCCGGCGAAAGGTGCGCGAAATCAGCACTGCCACCACCAAGGCCAGAACCACCAGCGCGACGATCAGCACCCAGCCGTAGTTCGGCGGCGACAGCAAGCGCAGGTCTTCGATCAGGTTCGTGTCGTTCATCGACGCCGTTGGCGTTGTTCAAAGAAGCGCAGCAACGCGTGCTGGTAAGGCCGGCCGGTCTCGCACGGAATCGTGTCCACGCCGGCGCGGCGGAAGGCTTCCCGGAGCCGGTCTGTGCGGGCCAGGCGTTCGACCTCGAAGGCGTGGCGCACAGCGGGATCGCTGGTGTCGAGTTGGAGCAGCTCGCCGGTCTCGGCATCCTCGCAAACCAGCCAGCCGAGGTCGGGCAAGTGGCTTTCGGTGCCGTCCGCGATCGAGACGGCTACGATGTCGTGCCGGCGGCCGGCCAGGCGCAGTGCTCGGTCGAAGTTCGTGTCGAGAAAATCGGAGAGCAGAAACACCGTGGCACGGCGGCGCAGCGCGCTACCGAGGGTCTGCAACAGATTGGAAAGCGACGTGCGCGGCGACCGCGGTTCGTAACCAAGAATGGCGGCCACGATGGCCAGCGCCTGACGCCGGCCCGTCCGCGGCGCGAGGTAACGCTCGACGGTATCGGTGAAAAGAAGCAGCCCCACGCGGTCGTTGTTGAACACGGCGCTGAGCGCGAGGACAGCGGCGAGCTCGGCGGCGAGCTCGCGTTTGCTCTGCGGCCCCGAACCGAAGTCGCCGGACGCGCTCAGGTCCACGGCCAGCATCACGGTGAGGCAGCGCTCCTCGACGTTTTGCTTGATCTGGACGGTGCCGGTGCGGGCGGTGGTGTGCCAGTCGATCGACCGCACGTCGTCGCCGGGCTGATATTCGCGGATGTCGTCGAACTCGATCCCGCGGCCGCGAAACACCGACCGGTACGGCCCGGCCAGCAAGTCTTCCACCAGCCGTCGGGCGCGTAGTTCGACCAGTCGCACACGCCGCAACAGGTCGGCGGGAGTGAGCGCCGCCGCGGTCATGGCACGGGCACTTGCTCGAGCAAATGGGCGACGATTTGCTCGGCGGTCACGCCGTCGGCATCCGCCTCGAAGGTGGTCAGGATGCGATGGCGGAGCACGTCCGGCGCGATGCTCTTCACGTCCATCGGCGTGACGTGCGGCCGGCCGTGCAGGAAGGCGAGCGCCTTGGCGGCAAGCGAGAGGTTGATCGAGGCGCGCGGCGAGCCGCCGAAGCGGATCATCGGTTTCATCTTCGGCGCCACCTTGGATGGGTCGCGGGTGGCGAAAACCAGACGCACGATGTAGTCGGAAACCTGTTCGTCCACGAACACCTCGTCCACGAGCGCGCGCATGGCGAGGATGTCTTTCGGATGAATCACCGCGTTGAGCGGCGGACGCGCCGCCGTGCGGGCCATGAGCGCCATGATCTGCCGTTCCTCGGTTTCGTTGGGATAAGTCACCACCACCTTCAACATGAACCGGTCCACCTGCGCCTCGGGCAGCGAGTAGGTGCCTTCCTGCTCGATCGGGTTCATCGTGGCCAGCACGAGGAACGGCGCCGGCAGCGCGAAGCTTTCCTCGCCGATGGTCACCTGCCGTTCCTGCATCGCTTCGAGCAAAGCACTCTGCACCTTCGCGGGCGCGCGGTTGATTTCGTCGGCGAGCACGAGGTTCGCGAAAATTGGTCCTTTGCGCGTGTGATAAGTGTTGTCGCGCGGGTTGAAAACGAGGTTGCCGACCAGGTCGCCCGGCAGCAAATCCGGCGTGAACTGCACGCGGGCGAACTTGAGGTGCAGGCTCTGGGCCAGCGCGTTCACCGTGGCGGTCTTGGCCAGGCCGGGGACGCCTTCGAGCAGGACGTGGCCGTTGGCCAGCAGACCCACGAGCAGGCGCTCGATGAGCGTCTGCTGCCCGACAATGTTGCGGGCCATCTCGGCGCGGAGCGCTTCGAGGCGGGGTTGGTGGGTGGCGATGGAATCCTGGAGCGGCTGCAAGTCGGTTTGCACGGCGGCCCGGAGTGTGCCGGGGCGAGCGGAAGTTCCAAGCGCAAAGGCGATGGCGCCAGCAAACAGTACCAGGTCTGTGGCGGAGCGATGCGTGAAAAGGCACGGCGGGTACGTCTGCGCGCAACTTCGGGCCCGGAAAAAGATGAAGAACGAGGTTGACAAGGGTTCCAGTGAGTGGGCGGTTGGAAGCCGGAGACGGGAGGCCGAAAGTTTACGGGTTGAGTGGTGAAGCAAAGGCTGAGATGTCACAACCCGGCCCACCGGACCGGGCAAACGCATTCAGGAATCGCCAAGACGCCGAAACCCAGCCCCATCTGTGCATACCGGACAGGCCTTTCAGCTTCTCGAAAACCCTAGAGGTTTTCAATTTTCAAGGTTTTCGGTGAGTGCCGAAGCGGGGTCGCCGCACTTGGCGAGTCGAATGCTCTCGCGGCAGTCCGGGCCTTCCTGCCGCCACACGAGGCAGGCCGATGGGCCGCAAAGTGCGCGCCACTGGAGAATCCGCTCGGGCACCACGCGCAGATGCAGGTGGATCTCGTAGCGCTTGCAGAGGCTGCCGCCTTCGCGCACGAGTTCGGGGTTTCGAAGGGTGAAGAACGGCGCGAAGGCGAGCGTTCGCTCACCCGCCATCTGGGTGCCCAACTGTTGCGCCAGCCCCGCTGGTCGTCCGGGGACACGAGCACGGCATTCTCGCAGATCATGGCGGGGCGACCTGCGTGAAAGAACACGGCGCGGAGCCGTTTGGGCAGGCTGGCTTCCCAATTCTCCGCCGCTTCGCCGTACCACACCACGGTAGCGACGAACAGGGTGAGGATGCCCAGGATGGTGTCCGCCCATTGCCAAGCCACCCCTACGGTAGTCAGCCCGACGAGCCGGATGATCACCAGCAGGACGACCGCACCAACAAAGAAGGCACTCAAGGAAACCCGCTGGTTCCGCGCGGCGAAGAACAAGATACGGAAGAAGCGTTTCAAGCCTAGTGCAACTCTGGTTTGGCCAAGTAAAGGAGGTCGTAGAGGTAGGCCTTCTTGGGCCGATTGGTCTGAACGTATTGCACGGCGACATCGTTGTTCAGCGTAGCCATCGCGCCGGCGACGCTGACGGGCTTGAGGCCGCCGGTGATGTCGATGGCGAGGTCGCGCTCGGGCACCTGGGCTTCACGCTCAAGGCGGATGATCTGGTCGAACAAATCGGCCAGTTGTTTGAAGTTCTCGAAGTCCTGCGGGAGGTGGTCCACGGTGAAGACGACGCGCTCGGACTTGTCCCGATGCCGGAAGTAGGCGGCGAGGAACTCCCGGCACTCGCGAAGCTGCCGATGCGAACCGGGGCCGCTTTCAGGATGGTCCTGCGATCCCACGAGGTGGATGTGGCGCACCGTGGCGAAAGGGTCTTCCAGGCCGCGCAGCAACTGCTGCCAGGGCCAGTTGAAACCGAGTTTATCGAGTTCCTGGATGTCATCGCCGATGTTCTGGCGCAACAGCACACGCTGCTTCTCATGGCCCTCCCGGTCCTTCCAGGAGAGGAGCATCCGGCCATCCGGCTGAGGACCGAGATTGAGGAACTGGGTGGAGACGCAGAAGACGAGGGCGGTCTTGGGCGGTTCGGCGCTGGCGTGGTGGGCGATGCTGCGGGCGCCGTGAAAAGGGTGGCGGGTCCAGTAGGCGGCCAGCGACGCCACCAAGAAGAGCGCTGCGGCAAGCCAGGCGATGTGGCCGGCATGCTTGTCGGCTTCGAGCATGCCATTTCTCCGAGGTGCCGGCAGTCCAGTGCAAAGCCAGCAGGGCGGTTGAGGCCAAGAGGAACAGAACCCAAGGGAAAGTCTTGCAGCGAACCCGCAGGCGGCCGGGTGAGCCGTGGTCGGCTTGGTGGCTCACGGGCCTGAGCGGGGCGGGTTGAGATGCTGCGGAAGGCACGGTTAGCAACGACGGCAATTAGTCTCCGGGCTTGCAGAGCGGATACCGTCCGGCTGCATCGGGCAGCCCGGCGATGCGAAAGCGGAACACCTTGCCGGCGGACAGCGATTTGCGAAAGGCGGGGCGAAGCTCCGGCACGGCCAGGCCGGTCAGTTCTCGCCCTTCCACGGTAAACTTGAACACAGCTTCGGCACCGTCGCGCGCCTCGACCTCTTGGCCATCGCGGTCAGGAAATGGGAGGGCTGGAACCGTAGGAGCGGGACGGGAAGGGTGCGGGGCGGTCGAGTTGTTCGGCGACAGTGGTTCCCGGGTAGGGAACGTAACGCCGGGAACGGGCAGCAGTGCAAGCCGCCCGTTCTTGTACTCCGCGAAGTCCTTGACCCGGAGGGGATGGCGGAGCGACATGGGCCAGTTGGTGGCGGGGTTGGCAAGAGCGAGGAGGGCCTTGATCTGGTCGGTTTTCTCCCACTGTCCTAGATTCTCCTTTCGGCACCAAGCGTCCAGCTTGTCCACAAAGTCGGCCTGCGCGGCGTCGATCTCATTTTCGGGAAGCTTTTCCAGACACGGACCCTGCCGGACGAGTCCGTGCTGGCTAGCCACGCGGATGACCACATTGCCGTAGCCCAACGGCTTGCCCATTCCCAACCGGTGCCGGAGGTTCGTTCTGCTGCCCCAGGTCAGCGCCCAGAGAACCGCCCCAAGCTCGACGGGCCGGAGATTGTGAACATGAATGCGCCCGGAGAACCGGACATGGGCGTCGAGAGGGCGGAATCGCGTAACCACGTCCAAGTTGACTTTCCTTTGGCGATCCAACGGCAGCGGGCGCTCTTCGGGCTGAGAGTTGTCCGCCCGGACCGGATACCGTTTCCAGCCCCTGATTCCATTTCTTGTCAAAACTCTTTAGAAATGTCCCCGGTTTAACTCACGAGAGAATGTCCCCTTGGTGGTTTGTTTCTCCTGACTCCTTTTCCCCGCCAGCCGCTCCGCGCGGCCAGCCGCCTTGATCCCGTTCCCCA
>JAKANS010000075.1 GCA_021823625.1 bacterium
ATATCCGGTTGATCCGGTTGCCGGGATCCGCACCGGAACTCAATCCCGAAGAACACCTTGGGGATGAAGTGCGGGAGAAGGCCTTTTCCAATCCGGTCCTGGACCGGAGGGATTTGGGGGGGCGCGGTTGAAGGCCGCGTTGAGCGGGCTGGCGGCCGAGCCCCGCTCGGGTGCGCACCGTCACGGCTTGGCCTTGGATTGTTAGTATCAACTTGAAAGCGAACTGGAATTAGATCGACAGGCAAGTGAGGGCGGTTGTGGTGTCCGCGATAACCGCTGGGATTAGCCGTGCGCTCGGGGTCTTTGGTTCCCGAAACGTTGCGGCGGATTGGAGTTTCAGGCGTGCCCGGGAGCGAAAACGGGCGGCCGCGGGAGTTCGTGGCGCTGCCGCCTCCTTTTTGCCGCTGAAGTTGACTTGATTTCAGGGACACGGGAGGGGCAAGGGCGCGAGAAAGTCCCTATGCCAAACGAACCAGTCAGACCGCGACGAGCCTTTGACGAAACGTTGATCACGGCTGAATCGGCTGGACGGCCTGGGCCAGACCAAGTACACCTACGCCGTGCTTGGGAACGGCCAGCGCACGTTCGCCGAAGAACGTGCCCGTAGAGCAGCGACGACGTGACCGTGACCCACCGCTACGGCCTGCGCGCCGGGTTGACGATCACCCAACCCAGCGGGCAGTTCGTGGTCACCCACACCTGGGACGCCAGCCGGCGTTGGCGCGTCGTGGGCGGCACGGCGGGCACCTTCACCTACGGCTACCCGGCGCCCGCGGCCGGCAACCCGGCGTGGGCCTTGCCGCTGGGGATCACGCTGCTGGGCGGCGGTTATCTCACCAACACCTACGACACCCTCGCCCGCCTCACCCGCACCGAGCTGCGCACCAGCGGCGGGGCGGTGCTCAACGCCCACGGCTACCAGTAGAACCAGACCGCCAAGGCTCACGAGTTGATCGGCTGAAACCGAAAGCTTTTCCGACTTCGAGTAGCGACTGAAAGCTGCGGCGTAACCGTTTTCCCTCGGCGGCTTGGCGGTTGAAAATCCCGTTGGTGTTGGTGTCTTCGGCAACTATGGCACAGGTCTTGCCTGCTGACTCGGGCAGGCGATGCCTGGTGAGTTCCAATCCCAAACGCCGGCGCAACCGCTGTTGGCGGGGCGGGGCGCGGCTCGTAGATTCGCGGCTGTGCAGTTCTTCTGCCGAAGCCGGCGTTCGGTGATTTGCGCGCTTGTTTGGTCGGGCGCGATGCTGTTGTCTGCCGCCGATCTGCCCGTGAACCGCCCCGCCGCGCCGTCCAGCACTGGCGCCGCTTCCGCGACGGCGGGGGCCGCCTGCGGGGACGTGGGTTGGACACCCGCGCTCCTGGTTGGTGCCGCGACCGCGCCGGCTCCCCCGCCGGTGCCGAATCAACTGCTTGTCCGTTTTCGCGCCGGTATGACGCCGACAACACAAGAAAGCGTCTTGCGCAAAGCCGCTCCCGGTTTGAAGCGCATTCGCCATCTGCGCCAGCCGAGCGTGCGGCTCCAAACAAGGTTCCGGGCCGACTCGGTCTTCGCGAACCTGGTGGTGGTAGAGACCGCCGATGCCGTGGAAGCCGCGCGCGCGCGCGCCCAGCTCGCGGCGCGGCCGGACGTGGTTTACGCGGAGCCGAATTACCGGCTGAGGCTGTTCACCGGGCCGCCGCCGGTTGTACCCAACGACTTCGACTTCGGCACGCAATGGGGCTTGCTCAACTCCGGCCAAGGCGACGGCAAGCCGGGCAACGACATCGATGCCACCGAGGCCTGGCCGGTCACCACCGGATCGCCGGACGTGCGGGTGGCGGTGATCGACACCGGCATCGACTATTATCATCCCGACCTCGAAGCGAACATCTGGGTCAATCCCGGCGAAACCGCCGGCAACGGTCTGGACGACGACGGCAACGGTTATCCGGACGACGTGCACGGCTACGATTTCGTCAGCGACGACAGCGATCCGATGGACGACCAGTCGCACGGCACGCACGTCGCGGGTATCATCGGCGCCGTCAGCAACAACCGCATTGGCGTGGCCGGCATTTGCTGGAACGTCCGAATGCTGGCGGTGAAGGCGTTCGACGATCACGGCGAAGGCACGGTTGCCGCGGTCGTCGAGGCGATCCAGTACGCGATTGCCAACGGCGCGCGGGTGATCAACGCGAGTTGGGGTCAGACCGACAAAAGCCTCGCGCTCCAGGACGCGCTCACCGAAGCCTGGCAGGCCGGCGTGCTGATCGTGGCCGCCGCGGGCAACGAACGGACGGACATCGCGCCGTTTCCGGCGGCTTACGAACCGGTCGTGGCGGTGGCGGCACTGAACAAGAACGGCGCGCGGGCCTATTTCTCGAATTTCGGCGCGTTCGTGGACCTGGCCGCGCCGGGCGAAGCGATCCTCTCGACCCTTCCCAACGCTCGCTACGACTTGTTGAGCGGCACGTCGATGGCCGCGCCTCACGTCACCGGCACGGCCGCGCTCATTTTGTCGCTCCACCCGGAGTTCACGAACGAACAGGTGGCGACCATTCTGCGCAACTCGGTCGATGAAATCGGCACGGACCAGTACGTCGGCACCGGGCGGCTGAACGCGGCGAAGGCCGTCGCGGTGCAAGGCCCGCTGCCGACGGCGACACTGCGTCTGCCCGCGGTCATCGCGGGCGTGGTGGACCTGCCGGGCACGGCCGCCGGGACAAACTTTGCGTCCTACCGGCTCGAATTCGGCCGCGGCACGTACCCGACGAATTGGACGCAGCTTTACGAAGGCGACAAGCCGGTGGTGGACGGGGCGCTTTACTCCGGTTTCTCCAGCGCCGCTCTCGGCGAAGGCACACACTCGATCCGGCTGGTGGTCACGGACACGCTCGGCCAGGCGGCGCAGGACCGGGCGGTGCTGACCGTGCGCAACGTCGAAATCACGGCGCCCCTGAACAACGATTCCATTCGCGCCGGTGAACAGGTCGAGATTCGCGGGACGGTGTTTGGCGCGGGTCGCACTTACACGCTCGAACACGGCGTCGGTTTGAATCCAGGCGCCTGGTCAACCGAGGGCATCACGCTGGCCAACGGCGGCAACCAGGAAGTTTTCAACGACGTGCTCGGCTCCTGGAACACGGCGCTCGCTGCGCCAGACGAGTTTCACACGCTCCGGCTCACCGCCCGCACGAACGGCGTGGTGGTCGGTGAGTGGCTGACCCGGATGGTGCATTTGGACAGCCAGTTGCGGCCCGGCTGGCCGGTGCATCTGGCGGCCACCGGCTTGTACTCCACGAACGACTGGCGGCAGTTCACCGTGGCCGACCTCGACGGCGACGGGCGGCACGAAATCGTGCGCGTTCAACCGGGTTCGCCGCCCGGTTCGCCGAACCGCCTGCTGGTCATCGATGCGGACGGCGCGGTGCGCTGGTCGCGCGATCTGGCGCCGGGCGAACCGTCGTCGGACATCCCCGTCGTGGGTGACGTGGACGGGGACGGCAAACCGGAAATCTTCACCGACGCCGGCGAACAAGGCTGGCTGTACGCGTTTCATGCCGATGGCACGCCGCTGGGCGGCGACTGGCCGGTGGCGTTGCCCGCCGCCGCGCCCGGCAAGCTGCTGGCGGACCTGGACCGCGATGGCCAGTTGGAACTGGTCGGCCTGGGCAACAACTGGACCAGCAACCCAGACCGGGCCTCGCTGCTGTTCGTCCTGGACGCGCGCAGCGGCAAACTGCGCGCTTCGTGGCGGCTGGAGAGTTGCTGGAGCACGAGCGGTTGGCCGCGGCGCCTGCCGGCGGTGGGCCGGTTCGGGCCGGAGGGCGAGCTGGGCATCGTGGCGCCCACCGGCTGCAGCACGCTCGCGCTCTTCACGCTGAGCCACCCCGAGGGGCCGATCTGGCAACACAACGTGAGCGGCGAAATCCTCGCCTCGCCTGTCGTGGGCGATCTGGACGGCGACGGCCGGGACGAAATCGTCGTCGGCACCAACGATCCTTACGCGACGGATGGCCGGGGCGTGGCCGGCGGACTTTACGCCTTCGACGGCGACGGCAACGCCCTGCCTGGCTGGCCGGTGATGGTGGATGGCTCCTTTCCCACGCCGCTCGCGCTCGCGGATTTCGATGGCGATGGCAGCCTCGAAATCGTCGCGGTCGATCCCGGCCAGCGGAAGTTGCACCTGCTCCGCCGCGACGGTTTCGACGCCGACGGCTGGCCGGTGTCGCTGGCCAGTTGGCCGTCGTTGCGCACCGCGCCGGTGATGGGCGACATCGACGGTGACGGCCGAGCGGACATTGTGATGCCGCTACCCAGCCAGCTTTCGCCGGTGATGGCGTCGGGCAACTTGAACACGCTGGGCGGGGTGCGGGCCTGGCGGCTGGACGGATCGCGAATCGACCTGCATCCGAAACCGGAGTTGCCCGGCCTGTTCATGGAATCCACCGGCGGCACCGACCGCCTCAAGTCGGCGCAGGTGGCGCTAACCGATCTGGACGGCGACGGCCAGTTGGACCTCGTGGCCGCGAGCATCGACGACGCGGCCTATTCGCCCACGCCGCCGGTGGCCACCCGCAAGGAGCGTTACAGCCTTTACGCGTGGCGGACCGACGCCGCGTACCAGCCCGACAACCTGCCGTGGCCGGCCTTTCAACGCGACCCGCGTTGCACCGGCTACTTCGCCTCGCCGCAAGCCACCAACCACCCGCCGGTCGTGAGCGCGATCCCCAGTCAAACCGTGCGCGTCGGCAGCGAGTTCTTTCCGATCGTGCTCGACCGTTACGTGGACGATCCGGACAACGGCCCGGCGCAACTGCGTTGGACGATCACCGGCAATGTCGAACTCCGCGTCAGCCTCAGTCCGCAGCGCGTCCTCACGGTCACGCCGCCGACGCCGGATTGGACCGGCGCGGAGACGTTGCGCATCCGCGTGCAAGATCCGGAAGGCGCCGCCAGCGAAACGACCGCGGTCTATGCGGTGCGGACCGACTACGATCCGCCAGCCGCGCGCGATGATGCGCTCGTGACCCTCGAGGATGAACCGGCGGAACTGGACGTACTGGCCAACGACTCGCATCCGCTGGGTTTGCCACTGCGCGTGGAGAGTGTCGGCCGCCCGTTGCACGGCCGGGTGGTGTTCACGGCAGACGCCCGCTTGCGCTACACGCCGGCAGCGGACTTCAACGGCTTGGACTCGTTCACCTACCTGGTGGTCGATGGCCGCGAGGGCATGGCGCTGGCGACGGTAAACGTGACGGTGGTTCCCGTGCCGGACGCGCCCGTTGCGGAACCAGACCATGCCAGCATCGACGAAGACACGCCGGTGGAACTCGACGTGCTCGCCAACGACCACGACGCGGATGGCGACCGACTCCGCCTCGTGAGCTTCTCCCAGCCGACCAATGGCGCCGTTTCGCTTACGCTCGAAGGCTGGCTGCGGTACGTGCCGACCGCGGACTGGAACGGGCCGGACGGTTTCGACTACGTCGTCGCCGACCCCGGCGGCCTGCAGGCCACCGGCCGGGTGGACATTGTGACCAAGCCGGTGAATGACCCGCCCGCCGTGCACGACCAGCACTTCACGCTCAACCGCAACACCTCGCGGGACGTGATCTACGATGCTCACGATCCGGAGGGTGCCGAACTGACCTACGCCATCGTGGATGGTCCGGAGCACGGCGAATTGTGGACCTACCCCGACATCGCCACGTACTACCCGCCCAAAGGCTTCGCCGGCACCGACCGGTTCACCTACGTGGCCAGCGATGGCACGTTGACCAGCATCGTCGCCACGGTGACGTTCGACGTGTTCCCGGTGAACAATCCGCCAACCACGGAACCGATGGACCTCACGAACAAGGTCAACCAGCCGCTGACATTCGCCTTGTCCGCGAACGACGCCGACCAGGATCCGCTGACCTTTGAAATCCTTTCACCGCCCCAGCACGGAGCGGTGGCGCCGGCCGGGACGAACTTCGTGTACACGCCCGCCAGGGATTACCTGGGCGAAGATGCCTTCACCTTCCGCGCCAGCGACGGCCAGGACTTCAGTTCGCCCACGCCGGTAAAAATCACCGTCACCGACAAAAACACCGCGCCCGTCGCCAAAGATTTCAGCGCGGAGGTGCGCGTCAACACGCCCACCGAGATTTACCTGCAAGCCACCGATGGTGAAGGCGACGCGCTCCGCTACACCGTCCTGACCAACCCCGTGGCTGGCCAGCTCAGCGGTATCGGACCCGCTGTCCTTTACACGCCACTCCCGGATTACGTCGGGCCGGACCGGTTCAGCTTCCGCGTCAACGACGGCGAATTGGACAGCGACCCCGCGACGGTGACGGTGCAGGTGGTGCCGCCCAACCGCATGCCGGTCGCCAAGGATCAAACCCTCACGCTCCCCGGCGACCGCCCCTCCCTCATCCCGTTCGACTTGTCTGACCCCGATGGCGACCCGCTCCGCATCGCGATCTTGAAAGGCCCGCGCCAAGGGCGGATTGCGGGGTTGGGAACGAACTTCGTTTACACCCCGAAGGCTGGCAGCAGCGGCAGCGACAGCTTCACTTACAAGGCCTGGGACGGGCACATCTACAGCGAAATCAGGACGGTGTCGATTTATCTGGAGGTGGCACCGCCGCCGACACCACCTCGCTTCGAAGCCATCCACCTGCCTGTCTTCGGCACGGTGGAACTCACTCTCAAGACCGAGCCGCGCGTGGCAATTTCCTGCGAGCGCTCGACCAACCTGATCGCCTGGACGCCGTTCGTCACCGTGACCCCGCCGGGCGTGGTCGTCACCGTGCAGGACACCAACGCGCCAACCGCCGGGCCGGTCTTCTATCGCGCGGTGCGCTACTGAGCGGGCGGCGGAGCGGGCGGTTCGGCCGCGCGCACGGTCACCGCGAACCGATGAGGGCTTCGTTCGCAGCCGAGCACAATTTCGCTGGGGCCCACCACCAGCGGAGCCTCGACCCCCTGGAAGCGCACGCCGATCGGTTTGCCGTTGACGCGCGTGCCCACCGTGCTGCCGCGGTCGCGGACGACAAGCTGGCGTCCTCGTTGCTCGATCGCGCAATGATGGCGGGAGACTTCGAACGGCATCTCGTCCGACACGTTGAGGTGGTTGCTCGAAAACGGGCTGTCCGCCACACCTGTGCTGCGCCCGATCAGAAACGGCAGCTTGTCGATGTCCAATTCGATGGGTGTCGCGGCAAAGCCCGTTTCCTCGTACCGCGATTGCAGGTGCAGCGTGAACCGGGGCGCGAGCGCGGGGAGACTCCGTCCCTGACAACCGGGGTTCCGTTGCCTAAGTTGGGTGCGCGCAGACCGCACCAAAGCGCCGCGCAGTCGTCGGGAGATCATGGCCGGGTTGAGCAAACGCGAGCTCTTGCTGTCGCTGAAAAACGCCACCATCGAGGCGTGTTTCAGCGTGCCCATGCTCAATCTGACGCTCAGCCAGTTTCCCTTCGTGATCGGCTTTGCGGTGCAGGCGCTGGCTTGGCGGTCGGGCGCGATCGGCCTGCTCGCGGCGGTGTACCACCTGGCCAACGCCGCGCAGCCCCCGCTCACGAACTTCTTGCAGCGGCGCTTCTCCACCCACCGGATCATGGTGTGGGGTTTCTTGTTGAACGCCCTGCCCTGGACCTTCGTCTGGGTGCTGCCCTGGATCGGCCGCTTCCGCGACGTCACCTTCCTGGCGATCGTCATCGTGGCCACACTGGCCAACAGCGTCTGTTCGGTGGCCTGGTCCGCGGCCATGTCCGTGCTGGTTCCGCTCAGCATCCGCGGCCGGTACTTCGGCACGCGCAACTTGATCTTCGGTTTTTGGACGCTGCTGGCGGTGCTGGTGGCCGGCTTCGCGGCCCAGCACTGGAACAGTTCGCTGCACGTCTTCGGCGTGATCTATGCCGTGGCTGCCGGCGCCCGGCTCATCGGCCTGTTCTTTTTGCGGCGGATGAAGTTTCCGGCCCCGGTCATGGAACGGCGCCAGCAGGCGGAGTCGCTGGCGGATTACCTGCGCGTGTTCCGCGACTGGAATTACGTGTGGCTGATGCTGTTCGTCGGTCTGTGGGGCTTCGCGCTGAATCTCGGAATGCCGTTCTACAATGTCTTTGTCTTGCGCGAACTGCCGATGCGGATGGGCCACTTGACCGTGTTGATGACCCTGTCGTCGCTTGGCGGGCTGGTGGCGCTGCGCAGTTGGGGCACGCTGAGCGACCGGTTCGGGAACAAGCCGGTGCTGTTCGCCGCCGCGCTGCTCTGGGCGCTGACCGCGCTGCCGGCCTGGCTCCTGGTGGGGCCGAAACACTACCACCACCTCTACGTCGCGTATTTTCTGGCGGGCTTCATGACGGCCGGCTTTCAACTGGCCCAGTTCAACTTGATGTTGAAAATGGTGCCCACCGAAAGCAAAGCGCATTACATCTCGGTGTTCCTGGCGGTGACCAGCCTGTTGACCGCCGCCGGACCGCTCGTGGGTGGGCGGTTGCTGCTCTGGCTGCCGCAACAGTTGGGCACGCTGGCGGGGCAACCCTTGCTGCGGTTTCACCTGCTGTTCGCCGGCTCGTTCATCCTCGCGTTGATCGTGCTTCACGTCATTCACCTGATGGCTGAACCGGCCGAGCGGCCGGTGGGCGAACTGGTGCGCGTGATGCGAAACATGCGCGAGTTCAACCCGATGCTGGGTTTCATTTCGCTGGCGCAATTCATGTTCACGCCGCGCGGCCTGTCGCGCTTTGCGCGCGCCTCGCTACGATCCGTTCAACAAAGCACCAAGGTTGGCGAAGAACTGGTGGGCGTAGGCTGGCGGCGGCTGCGCCAGCCCTTTGCGCCGGGCGATAAAACACCGCCCGCCAAGCGCCCGCCAGGCCCGCCTCGGAAGCCTCAGCCGGGCAGTTGACCAGGCCGGCTGCGCAGAGCCGGTCCAGTCGAAGTTTTACCCGCCCGGCGGGTCAGGAACGCGCGGCACCGACCGACGAAGCGAGGTCCAGGTCGGAGGCGCTCAGCCCGGCTTCGCCCGTCAGATCGTCCACTCCAGCCTCGTCGGCGGTCAATTCCCGCGTCTTGCGCATCTGGATTCCCAGCCAGTGCACGGAGAGGCAAGCGCCGGCCATGAGCAGCGCGGCCACCGGAGCGAGGACGAAGTCGGCGGCGAACAAGGCCAGGCCACTCAGAAGGAGCAATCCACCCAGGGCGGTCTCGGTCACCGCCACGCTCAGCACGCCCGGAATGCGCTGGCTCAGGAATTTATTGGTGCGCAGAAAAGGTTCGCGGTCGTTGACGAGGCACTTCATCCAGGCCGTGCTGAAGATCATGCCCAGCCCCAGATGGCTCACGAACGCCTCGGCGATCTCGCGCAGCGAATAGCCATCCCGGCGCAGCGTCAGGAAAAACACGCCCGCCTTCGCCAGGACAAAGGTCATCAGCGTCAGGCCGGCAATCACCAGCAGATAAACCTGCAGCGGGCTGATCCAGTTCAACCATGCCAGCGGGGCCAGCAGGAGCAACGACAGGCTGGGAATCAGGTTGAAGTTCGACCAGGCGCTCAAATGCACCAAGAAACCCAGGCGTTGCCGCCAACTGAGCTGCGGCGAGAACAGCAGTTTCGAGAAACTGCGCTTGAGGATCTGGACGTTGCCGAACGCCCACCGCCAGCGCTGTTTTTTGAGCGAGGCGAGATCGAACGGCAGGAGCCCGTGACCGATGACCTCGTGCAGGTAGAGGTTGCGATGGCCCGCCAGGGTCAATCGCAGCCCGATCTCCGCGTCTTCGGTAATGGCTTCTTCGTCGAAGCCGCCGACTTCGACCAGCGCCCGCGTCCGAATGAAGGTCAAGGTGCCCGTCGAAGGCACGCAGGCGAGCCGGTTCGCCATCCGCATGTAGCAACTGAAGAAGTGCTCGAAATCCAGTACCACACCGCGATTGCCCTTGCTCGCGTTGCGATAGTGCTGCGGGAACTGCAGCAGGCCGATCTTCGGGTCCGTGTCATAGCGGAGTGCCTGCCGGATCGCGTCCGGTTCAAGCTGGTAATCCGCGTCCACCACCAGGACGAAGTCCGCGCGACGATGCATCCGCCGACGCACGTAATTCATCGCCCCGGCCTTAAAGCCCGAGAGCCGATCCACATGAAAGAACTTGAAGCGCGGCCCCAGTTCTTCGCAGAGACGCTCGCTCGGACGCCAGACAGCCTCCTCCTGCGTGTTGTTGTCGATTACGAGAACCTCGTAATTGTCCCAATCCAGGTTCGCGAGACTCCGGAGGGTTTGGGACAGGACCTCCGGCGGTTCGTTATAGGCGGGGACGTGGATCGACACCATCGCCTGCTCGTCGGCAAACGCGCGGCGCACCGGGTTTTTCACGGGCAGTCGCGCCGACACCCACTGGCCCACCAACAAAATGGTTTGCAGCACCAGGTTTGCTACGAGCACAACGGCGTGAACGACTGGAGCCGCCAAACAAACGGCGCCGAACGCGCCGTACCAAAACAGCATTTTCAGATTCGTCATCATAGTCGCTCCTTCACAGGGTCCGGCCCTCGGCTGAGATGCCTACGAGACCACCAGACCGAGGGTTGAAAATACCTTCATTCGGGAAGGTGACCAAGCCAAAAAGGTGCGCAAATGTGGCGCACACTCGCGCGTTGGACTCATTCTGGGGAATTCGGCCTGGCAGGCGCGCTCGATGCGTGCAGGACAACTGCCACACTCATTCGCACCCGTTGTGCGGAGTGCGCGGCGGGAGCGTTGGCATCAGGGCCAGTAATGACTCGCTCCTTATGCGCGCTTGACGACATTGACCTGGGCTGGCGGTTTCCCGCTCGGTTGGGACTTGGCTCCCTTATCGTCCGTCGGGCTGGCCCGCTGCCCGTCAAACACCGCCCCGGCGTAGGCAATCCGCATCAGCATTCCGATGGAGAGTGCGAACAGAATTGTGGTGACCAGCGCCGCCGTCCGTTGCCCCGGCTCTTCCTGACCTCCACTTCCCCAAGTCATGACCGTCTGGGCGAGCATCACGAAGCTGATGGGGAAGAGTGTCAAGAGGGACAGCGCCTTACCGCGCTTCCCCAGCACCGCTTGCAGCCCCCAGAGGAAACAAAGCCCTGCGCCGACCAGGCCCGCAATGAGCGTAAGCCGGGCAATCGACGGGGCAAAATGATGTGTGAGGTAGCTAAGGCCGGCGAGCAGCAGGCTGTAAACGACCAGTTGAAGACCAGTAGTTTTGTTCATCGCGCGAACGACTCGGTTTCAATTGCTCCGGTCAGCAATGCACCTGTCGGCCGCGAAGGGACCTTGAGCGGATGAATGTTCGCACGGGAAGAGGAGGACTCTTCGCCGTAGGCCACTTCAGCCGAAGCTTCATTGCGCCAAAGCAACTTAGTTCTTCGGATGGCGGCCCGACCACCCGGGTTTTCCTCCGATAGCACACGCCACCGGACCCTTCGATTGAGAACGCAAAGCGCCCCAATCACTAAACAATCACTCTTCATGCACGTGGACGTCAAGCATACCCTTCAAGCCATCCGTCAAAACCTGAAAAGCTTCGCATGTCTATCTCCTCGTTCAGAAACTGCTTATGCTATGAAGTTGCTCATCGTCCATGACCATTTACGGCCCGGCGGTGTGCGGCGCGTCATCGAGGTCACCACACTCCAGCCGGTCGCGCACCGGCTGGAGTGTGTCCGTAGGGTCGCGCTCGCCACCGGCGAAGCCCCGGCCCGGCCTGGCTACGAGCCTTTCGGAAGCGGCTCGAACATTTCGGTTTCCAGGAAGCCTTGCAGTTGGCGGATGCGGCTGGGATGCCGCATGTTGCGGAGCGCCTTGGCCTCGATCCGACGGACGCGTCCGCGGCTCGCCACGCAGTTCGGCGGCGGAATGACGCAGCGCTCACGCTGCTCTTCCATCTCGCCCGGCAGGGCGCGGCCTCGCACAAATGGGCGGGTGTGCCTCGGTTGCTCGCCGCTGTCGGTGTCAAGGAAGAGCCCAAGTCCGCCACGCCGGTCTTCCTCAGCACTGAATTCGACTCGGTTAAAGGCCGCGGTGGGGCGGAAGGCAAACCATGGCGCAAGACGCCGTGGGGCGAGATCGCCTGGCAATTGGGCGGCGCCAAGGCGTTCGCGCTCCTGGCCGAGCACGAAAAGACGAGTACCGCCCCCGGCGGCGAAGTCCCCCTCGTTCTCAACCGACTCAACTAGGACGGTGACATCGAGAAAGGCATCAGCCCGCAATTCCTCGCCCGCAACTGGCCGGCCATGAAGGAGTGGCCGACCAAGTCCGTGTGTGACGCCTTTTTCGCCTCGCCCAAGTTTCCCCGACTCCTAAGCGTCGAGGCGATCCGGCAAGCCATTCAGAACGGAGTCGCCAACGGCTTCTTCGCCTTTGTCGACAAGAGTGCGAAAGGCGATTATGAGCCGATCCTATTCCAGAAGCCGCTGATGACGGGAGACATCGAGTTTTCCGAAGAGATGTTTCTGGTCAAAAAGATTTGGCGGACGAGTATCAGAAAGTCAGGGCCAACCGCATCGACCCGCAGCCAGCGGCCCATTCCGGCGGGACCAAAGAGATTATCGAAGTCGGCAAACCAGCGGAGCCGACGAAAGCCACGGGAACGAAGACAACCGAGCAACTCAATCTCGCCGGCTTGGTTTGGTCGGACGAGATTCCATCCCAGAAGTGGATGAATTTCTACACGAAGGTCCCCGCGAGATTCGCTGCCGGCCGTGGGCTCAAGCTGAGGCTGAGCGCGGAAGTGAAACCAGATGGCGGTCTCTCGAAACAGAAGTTGGAGGAAACCAAAGCTGCACTGCGGGAATTGGGATTGGATGAAGGCCTGACCCCGCTGTAGCCAACGTTGCATTGCCCTTCGGCATGGTCAGCATTGACTTCCTGTTCCGAAGCTTCGGCAACTGAACACTGTTTTCGAGCGCCTCAGCCAACTGGCCTTCAGCGCGCACCGCGTCACTCTCACACTTCTGGAATCTGTGGTTGACCAGTGTCCGCCGAGCGGCAGGCCGCAAGGACGAGGGCCAGAGTGCGGAGATTGTTGGTCGCAGAATGCGCCGGCTCACGGTCTTCTTCGATGGCGCAGAGCAGTTCCCCCATTGCACCGCGAAAACCGTCATTGAACCATCTGCCCGAAAGTTTGGGGTAGCAGACGCCGTTCACGGTATGCAGTTCCACCCAATCGTTTTCCACCACCTTCCCGCGAGTGCGCAGCGTCCCGTGTGTGCCGGTGACGAGAATGGTTTCCTCCGGACCAAAGCGGGAGTGCCCGTCGAAGACCAGCGACGCCTGCCCCGCCTCGAATTCGACGGTCGCCTGCGCCAGCATCGGCGGCTTCATCGCCTGGCCCGCTGCTTGGGCGACACTGGCCAACACCCGCCGCGCCGCGCACCCAGAAAACGCTTGCGCCACGAAATCGAACCAGTGGATGCCAAAGTCGAACAGGATCAGGTGCCGCACCTCCTCGAACGGCGTGCCCACACACCAAGTGTGGTCCCAGTTGATGCGAATTTGGACGGTCTGGATTTCGCCCAGCAAGCCGGCGGCGACCGCGTGCCGGGCGTAACTCAAGTAAGGCGCCCACCGGCCGTTTTGGTTCACCGCGAGTTTCACACCTTGGGCCCGTGCCAGGGTTGCCAGTTCGCGCGCGGTGCCCAAGTCGTCCGCCAATGGCTTCTGACTGAGCACGTGCTTTCGCGCGCGCAAAGCGTCGGCGATCACGGCCCCGCGCTCGGCGGGGTGCAAGGCGATGTCCACCACGTCGATGTCTGGTCGGCCAAGTAATTCACGATAGTCGGAATAAACCTCGGCCGCGGGGAAGAACTCGCGCCGCCGCTGCCCGGCCTTCGCCCGCGTGCGATTGCAGAGCGCGGCCACGTCCCAGCCGGCGTTCCGGTACGCGTCCAGGTGGCTGGCGGAAATGCCGCCGCACCCGATCAGACCGATGCGGGGACGGTAATGTTGCGGCGCCGGCGGTTGGTAAGGAAGCTCCGGCGCCGGGATTTCAACCACGTCACTTGCGGCAGCGAGGGCGTAATTCGATTCAGGCTGCGAGTTCATCGGCGCGGGTCGGTTACTCAACCAGCGGGACCACGCGCTGCTCACGGGCGCTGCGGACCGCCGTGTCCACGATCTGTTGCCCAATGCGCGAAATGGCAGGACTCAGGGGGCCCTCCACCTCGACGCCACAGTCCAGGCAATGAATGAAGTATTCGACCGGGTTTCGCAACGGCGCGGTCAGCGTGTCCACCGGCACGTCGAACCCCTCCGGCTGTCGGCGCGTCTGCACGCGAACGCTCTCCGCATAATCCCAACTGCCGATCGTGCCCTCGCTGCCCACGATCACAAAGCCGCACCGCGGCTGCGGTTGGTGCGTCCACGGGTCCGTGAAAGTGCCCCAGCGGGTCTCGAACTTGGAAAACCCGCGCGCGTACCGGGCCACGGTCACACTGTGCTGATCCACTTCAAGGCCCGGCGTCTCGTCCACCATGCACTGAACCGCGATCGGTTTGGCGCCGTTATGAAACCAGGTTCCCAGCGTGGTTCCATAGCCGAGGTAGTCCAGAAGTGAACCGCCGCCGCGAGCCCGCTGGTAGAACCAACTGGCCGCCTTCTCCGCCACCGTCGGTTCTCGCTCCACCTTGTCCGCGCCGTGGTAGAGGGGTCCGCGGTTGCCGTCATAAAAGTGCACTTCGACCGGCTCACCGATGACCCCTTCGTCGAGGAGCCGCTTGGTGGTGGCGTGCGCCGGCACCCAGCGCAAGGGCCAGTTGATCGCCAGCGGCTGGCCGGCGTCCCGCATCGTGGCCATCATGCGATCGGCCTCGGACAGCGAGGCGGCGAACGGTTTCTCGATCAAGACCGGCAGGCGATACGCCGCCACCCGCTCCGTCCAAACCGCATGCTCGGCAGCCGCGGGACAGAGAATCACAAAGTCGGGTTTCGCCTTTTCCAGACACGCGCAGTAGTCGGTGAACACCTGGCTGGCAGGGAGGCCAAAGTTGCGCGCCGCCCCGGCGAGGCGGGAGGGCTCGCCGTCGGCAATGCCGGCGATCTCAGCGTGCGGGTGGTCGGCCACCATCCGCAGCAAGTCACCCATATGGAAATGGTCAAAGTTGATGCCGGCCACGCGCCAGCGTTTGGTCGCCTTCATGATTCCTGGTTGCGCAGAAGAAACACGCTTTGCGGCCCGACGCAAGGTCGGGTTGCGAAAACACCCGCGACGCAGCACTGCACTCTTGAACCCCGTCGGGCACCCGACCTTATCTCCGAACAGACACATCACGGCCGGTCCGGTGGCCGGTAAATGCGCAACCAGTACACCAACGCGAGAAAGTCATAGGAGGCGTGGGTAACGATCGGCGTCCAGAGGCTCCCGGTGGCCAGATATTCGAGACCGAGGAATCCGCCGATCACAGTGGCCACCACTGCGTAAGCAGAACAAACCGCGTGCGCGACACCGAAGGCCATCGAAGCCACAGCCAGCGCCACGCCACTGCCGAAGCGGGCGCAGAGCCCCGCCTGTAGCGCACCTCGAAACAACGCCTCTTCGCCGATGCCGGCCAGTATGGAGATCGTAGCCAACTGGAGAATGGAGGCGTGTTCCGTGAATGGCCGCAGACGTTCTTCAAGGAAGGTGCGCAACGCGGCGCGCGGTCGAAACACGTCGTGAAGCGTCAGCCAGAACAACCCCAGCAAAAGCAGGCTTGCCAGCGCGCCGCCAACCGCGGCTTCGATGTTCCATCGCAGCGCTTCGTGCCAGTCCACGCCCAGCCCGCGGCCCAGCGGCCAGGCCCCCCCCCACCAGCCCGGCTTCCACCAGACAACCCCACCGAAACCCGCATTGGAAACGCCCGTTCACACGCCCCAAACTCTAAGCCGCCCGCCCCGGGACCGCCAGCGCGCCTCGCACGCGCAAGGCCAACGAGACCGCCTGAACGTCAGCTCACCCCGTGGCTCGATCCGCCGCGCTCCCGATCTGACACCAGGATCCATAGCAGAAGTTTGCGCAACCCCTCGCGAGAGATGGAACCGGTGAGAGAACGAACGCCCAGGCCGTTGGGCGGCGGCACCCAGGTCCAGCTCCCAGGCAAATTCTCGGTTCCAACGGGGCCAGTTCCGGATTGTGTGAGCACGGAAGTGTCGGTTGCTTCTGCCCGGTGAGCGCCCCCATCAGCGGTGGCCGGGCATAGATCAACGGTCTGGTTAGGGCCTCGCCCCGCCACCCCCCAAGCGGGTTCTATTCATCAGGCATTCCGTTCCAACCCCCCACTTCATCTTAGAGCTTGCTATATGCTCCCGAGATCCTATCTTGGCCGCACATGAAAGCGTCTATCAAACAGTTCGTGGCCATGCGCCAATCGCTCCTGGCCGAAAAGAAAGCGTTACAGGTTCGCCTCGCAGAAATCGAAGCCGCTCTGGGCGTCAACGAGATCAGCGTGCCGGCGGTCACAGCGCCCGCAATTCGGGCGGTGGCACCCTCACGGCGAACCGGCAAACGCATCCGCAACGCCCTTTCGTTGAAAGCGGCGGTGGTCAAGGTCACCAAAGAAAAGGCGATGACCAAGGACGAGATCCTGGCGGCCATCGCCAAGCTGGGTTACCGCTTCAACACCGGCAACCCGGTGTCTTCGCTGAACTCGGTGCTTTACGCGAAGAAGCAATTTAAGAACGTGGGCGGCAAGTTTTCCCCCCTCTAAACAAACCGGCACCCCCGCGGCCAAACGATAATCGGGGGGCAGCAGCGGTTCATTTCCAGCCGGGGCCAGGAGGTCACCTTCCTGATCCCGGCTTTGTATTGCCGGGAAGGTTTCGATCCGTCATCACTACGCCGTGCTTGCGAAACGCGTCATCCCTTGTCTGGACGTTCATGACCGCCAGGTCACGCGCGGCGTGCAATTTGGAAAGGCCGAAAAGGGCGAACTCCGCAACGTCGGCGATCCGGTGGCCCTGGCCTTGCGCTACAACGCCCAAGGGGCCGACGAAATGGTGTTCTTCGATATTACCGCCAGCGCGCACGGCCGCGCGACGATGGTCGAGGTGATCGAGGAGGTCGGCCAGCAGTGTTTCATGCCCCTCACGGTCGGCGGTGGCATCCGCACCCTCGCAGACATGGGCGCGATGCTCCACGCCGGCGCCGACAAGGTCAGCATCAACTCCGCGGCCCTCGCCACGCCGGATTTGGTGTGCGCGGGGGCCGAGAAATTCGGCAGCCAATGCATCGTGGTCTCGATCGATGCCCGCCGCATCGCACCGGATCGGTGGAAAGTGTTCTCGCACGGCGGGCGACGCGAGACGGCTTGGGACGCGGTGGCCTGGGCCGAGGAGGCCGTCCGGCTTGGCGCCGGCGAGATTGTGCTCAACAGCATCGACGCGGACGGAACCAAGCAGGGATACGATCTCGAAATCACCCGTCGGGTCAGCGAGGCCGTGGGGGTGCCGGTGGTGGCCAGCGGCGGCGCCGGCAAACTCGAGCACCTGGTGGCTGTGCTCCGCGAAGGCAAGGCCGACGCCGTGCTGGCGGCGAGCATCTTCCACGAAGGCACCTACACGGTCGGCGACGTGAAGGCCTTCCTGGAACGTCACGGAATCGCGGCGCGCAAATTGGCTTCTCCATAGCCGGTGTGCGGAAAGGCTCCGCGGTGGCCGAGGTTTGGATTGGCCAACGCCTGCGGGTTGCGTCACACTCCCTCGCCAAATTAAGAATCATGAGTTTTATCGAGCAATTGAAGTTCACCGGCGACGGATTGATCCCCGCCATCGTTCAAGAACAACGCACCGGCCGGGTGTTGATGATGGCGTGGATGAACCGCGCTTCGATCGAGAAGACCATCGAGACCGGCAAGACGTGGTTTTGGAGCCGCTCGCGGCAGAAGTTCTGGATGAAGGGCGAGTCCAGCGGGCAGGTTCAGGTGGTGAAAGACATCGCGTTCGACTGTGACGGCGACACCTTGCTGATTCAGGTGGAACAGACCGGCGCCGCGTGCCACGAGGGTTACCAATCGTGCTTCTTTCGCTCGGTCGGTTCGGGGCAATCCGAGGTGCGCGTGACCGAACCGCAGCTCGCCGACCCCGCCCAACTGTACCGCCAGAAATAATGGACTTGTTCGTGCCATGCGGCAGCGCCGCCTACTTCACCCTGCTGGGGTTGGTGCTGCTCGCGCGCGGGGCGGATTTCCTGAGCACCTGGGTCGCCACGCCGCACTTGGTGCTGGAAGCCAATCCGCTGGCACGGGCGCTGGGCTGGCGCTGGGGCACGGTCGTCAACGCCGTGCTGGCCGCTTGCGTGGCCTTGTGGCCGTTGCCGGCCGTCATCGTCGCCACCGCCAGCCTGCTGGTGGCGGCGCGCAATTTCCAATCCGCCTGGCTGGCGCGGAGCCTGGGCGAGAGTGCTTACCGGTCCTGGCTGGGCGAACGGCTCGCGGAAACCCGCCGCGGCCTCTTCCTGGCCTGTGTCGTCGCCCAGGCGTCGCTGGTGGCCTCCGTCGGCGCTTTGCTGGTTTATTTCAACCCGGCAGAGTCGCTCGCGACCGCCGTGGGCCTCGGCATCGTGACTTACGCGCTTGCGACCGTGATCTTCCCGGTCTGGGGCGCCTGGAAAATGTGGCGTGACCCGCGCGAACCCCGGTGATGCATCCTTGTTTCCCCACCAAAGAAGCGTTTCTGCAACTGGCCACGCAGGGCAACCTGATCCCCGTGACCTGCCGGCTGCTGGCCGACTTCGAAACTCCGCTCTCGGCTTATCAGAAACTCCGCGGCCAGGGCCAGTCGTTCCTCCTCGAATCCGTCGAAGGCGGCGAAACCGTCGGCCGGTACTCGTTTCTCGGCTGTAATCCGCGCGCGGTGATCCGCCAGCAAGGCGCCCGCGTGGAAGTGCTCAAACACAACCGCGTCACCGAGGTCTTCCTGACCGGCGGGGCCGGCGAAGGCTATGCCCGACAGCGCGTCCGCGACGGCCTGGAAGTGGTCGAGAAAGAACTCGCGCGTTTCCGTCCGGTCAGTGTGGCGGGCCTGCCACGCTTCACCGGCGGCGCGGTAGGCTACATCGGTTACGAGTTCATCCACGATGTCGAACCGGTCGTGCCGCGACCGGCGAAGGACGAACTCGGCACACCCACGCTCTATTTTCTCATCGCCGACCAACTGCTCATCTTCGATCGCGCCGCGCAGACGTTGACCGTGTTGGTCAATGCGGCCATCGACGAAAGCGGCAGCCCCGAATCGGCCTACGATGCGGCGACGGCGGAGATCGAGCGGTTGATCGAGCGGTTGAAACTCCCGGTCCAACATGCCCCCGTGGCCGTGCCCGACGAAGTGCCGCCGGCGCCGTTCAAGTCGAATGTGACACCGGAGCGCTTTCACGAAAACGTGCTCAAGGCCAAGCGCTACATCACCGCCGGCGACATCATCCAGGTGGTGGGTTCGCAATGCTTTGCCACCCCGGTGAGCGCCTCGCCACTCGATATTTATCGCGCCGCCCGGACCATCAACCCGTCGCCCTACATGTTCCTGCTCGAGCTCGACGGGTTCTCCCTCGTGGGCGCCTCGCCGGAAATCCACGTTCGCTGCGAGGAGCGGCAGGTGGAGATCCGCCCCATCGCCGGCACGCGTCGGCGCGGCCAGACCGGCGAGGAAGACCAAAAGCTGGAAGCCGAGTTGCTGGCCGATCCCAAGGAGCGCGCGGAGCACGTCATGCTCGTGGACCTGGCGCGCAACGATCTCGGGCGGGTGTGCGATTTTGGCAGCGTGCAGGTCAAGGACCTCATGGTCATCGAACGCTACAGCCACGTGATGCACATCGTCTCTCACGTCAGCGGGCGTCTGGCCGCGGGCCGCACGCCTTACGACCTCATGCGCGCCACGTTTCCGGCGGGCACCCTCACCGGCGCACCGAAGATTCGGGCCATGCAAATCATCGCCGAACTCGAGGGCACGCAGCGCGGGCCGTACGGCGGGTGTGTGGGCTATTTCTCGTTCAACCAAAACCTCGATTGCTGCATCACCATCCGGACCGCGGTGCTCAAGGACGGCAAGGCCTACGTCCAGGCTGGCGGCGGCTGGGTGAACGATTCCACGCCCGAAAACGAGTTCCAGGAAACCGTGAACAAATCCCAGGCGATGCTCAAGGCCGTGGCGATGGCCGAGCGCTTCGCCCGGTGATTGAAACCAGTCCGGCACAGCGCGAAAGCGCCACGCTTTCAGTGAGCGCGGACGTGCCGGCCAGCCGCCACCTTGGGCCGGCTCAGGCTCGCCCAATTCCAAGACCGGGGATGGAGGTGCCAGCCTTTCACGAAGCGGCCGGGCGGGATGTTTCCACGCGCGAACGCACACAACGGGCATGAAGAGCCTCACGCCCGTCAGCGTCCGGACCGCAAAGCCCTTCGGCTACTTCCCCAACAAATCTGCGACCATCGACTTCTCTTCCTTCAACTCCGCCTCGGTCGCGGCGATCCTGGCCTTGCTGAATTCGTTCCGCGGCACGCCTTGAACGATCTCCCATTTCTTACCGTCGCCGCGAATCGGGTAGCTGAACATCAGCCCCGGCTCGATGCCGTAATCGCCCGGCGTGCAGACCGCCACGCTGAACCAATCGCCGGTCGGGGTGGGCGTGGTGAGGTTGCGCACGGTATCGACCACCGCATTGGCGGCGCTGGCGGCGCTGCTCAACCCGCGCGCCTTGATGATCGCCGCCCCGCGCTGCTGGATGGTCACGATGAAATCCCTTTCCAGCCACTCGCGGTGGCCGATGACGTCCGGCACCGGCCGGCCGTTGATCTTTGCGTTGAAAAAGTCGGGGTACATTGTGGCGCTGTGATTGCCCCAGATGGCGAGGTTGCTGACCGCGGTGACGTCCACGCTGGCCTTCTTGGCGAGCTGCGTCTTGGCGCGGTTTTGGTCGAGCATGGTCATGGCGAAGAAGCGATCGGCGGGCACGCCTTTCGCGTTGTTCATCGTGATCAGGGCATTCGTGTTGCACGGGTTGCCCACCACCAGCACGCGCACGTCGCCGGCGGCGTTTCGCGCGATGGCCTGGCCCTGGCCGGTGAAAATCTTGCCGTTGATCCCGAGGAGGTCTTTCCGCTCCATGCCCTGCTTGCGCGGCACGGCCCCGACGAGCAGCGCCCAGTTGACGCCTTTGAAACCTTCGTTCAGGTCCGCGGTCGGGACGATGCCTTTCAGCAGCGGGAACGCGCAATCGTCGAGCTCCATGCACACGCCCTGGAGGGCGTTCAGGGCCTTCTCGTCCGGAATCTCGATGAGGTGCAAAATCACCGGCTGGCTCGGGCCGAACAGGGCGCCGGAGGCGATGCGGAACAGGAGGGAATAGCCGATCTGGCCGGCAGCGCCGGTGACCGCCACGCGAATGGGTGTTGTGCTCATGTGTCTGTGCAAATGAAGCCGCGACTATAAGGCGTCGCCCCGACCCGGCAAGCGGGAAGGACGCGACGCGCCCAGCAGCTTTTCGGTTGCCCGACCAGCTTGCGGACCCGCCGCGCGACCAGTTCTTCCTCACCCACCGAACCGGCCCCGGCTGGTGAGGCGCCGTGGACGACAGGAGCCCACAGCCTCCAAGACCCGGCGGGTTACGACGCGGTGCGCCAAGTTTCCTACCCGGTCGGCCACGCCGTTTGCAGGTAGGATACTGGTGCGATAGTTTAGCCATGTTTGCGGTCATGAGTCCTCGGCGACTCATTATGCTACGGACAGAACACTCAAAACCAAATTCATAACATGAGCGAACCGACGCAATCCCAATGCGCCAAACCCGGCCAGTTCAGTTGGAACGAACTGATTGCCAGCAACCCCCAGGCGGCCACCGATTTCTACGGCAAGTTGTTCGGCTGGCAGGCAACCGCGTTCTCCCCGCCGGGGATGCCCGCGGGCGGGCCTCCCTACACCCTGTTCAAGTCCGGCGCGAACGACGAGATGGGAGCTGGCGGCATGGTGCCGGCGCCCGCGCCCGGCATGCCCTCCCAATGGGTGCCGTATGTGGTGGTGGAAAACGCGGACGCGACCCTCGCCAAAGCAAGCGAACTCGGCGCGAAGGTGTGTGTCCCGGTCATGGCAATCCAAGGGGTGGGTCGCATCGCGGTTATCCAGGATCCGCAGGGCGCAACCATTGGCATCCACGAGCCGCCCAAGTAAGCCTCGGTCCCGGCACAACGTCGATGATTCGCGCAAGCCCCGGTCCGCGAGTCCGCGAGGCAGTGCGGCAAAATCATTCGCGTGGCTCTGGCGCGGTAGAAACACCTCGTTTGCCGGACCACCAAGGCGTTCCTGCGCTCGTTTTGGGTGCTGGGCTGCGGCAATCGCGGCCAGCGCGCCTCCGGGCGATTCTGTGGCAGCACGCTGCTCAAACGGCCGGCGCAATTCCGGCAGGCGATGGAACTGGCCGTGATCGGCTACCACTTCCGCCGCGTGGCCAGCCTGGTCCGAACTGCTCCGTCATTCGGCGGGCTTGTTGGGGGCCGTCGAGGAAACATTCGTGGCGACTGAAGCAGCGCTGACCGGGGCGGGGAGAACAACCTGCCGCGGAACGATGCCGTAGCGCAGTATCATCGTAAGGGGGATTTGACCGGAGGCCGTGCGCCCGTATTGGTAACGACGAATCGCGAATTCGTCGGAGACAAAGCCCAACCAGCCGTGAAGTGAGGCAACCAGCGCCGGGCGCTCTGCGGCGTCCCACTTGGCGGTGACCCGTTCCAAGCCGTCCGCCCACAGCCCCCATCGGTTGGTCGTGCATTCGTAGGCGAATGACGGTGCGCCAAACGGATCGGCGGGCAACGTTGGAAGGCAATGGGGAACCAGTTCGGTGAGCCGGTCCGGCCAGGTACCGTGTTCGTCCCGATACAGGCGTAGCGCCAACAACAGCCGGCACACTTCGAGATTCGCGCGGAGGGTTCGCAACCGGCGGATCGCGATGTCAACTTCGATCACGGACCGGCCTTCTTCCCAAACAACCGGCCGGTCGATGAACCACAGCAAGGCGGATCGTTTTCCGACCGCCGCCTTGAATTCGCGCACCCAGGCCAGTGCGGCTTCGGTGTCGCCGCGTTCGAGCCGCGAGAGCGCCTGGCCGAAGCAGGCGTCCCGCATCCGCACCAAATCCTCGCGGCGGGTGGCTCGCTGGACCGCTACATCCAGGACCGCCCCAAATGGTCGCAACAGCCGGCTCAACCCGTGAAACCGGAACGAATCCCGCTCCGAACTGCCGGAGAACACTTTGAAAATCGAGTCGGGTAAGGCGGGGAGTTCATGCCAAAGCGCTTCGAGTTCAGAGCGAAATTCAGCGGAAATGTTCCGCCAGACGAGCGGATCCGGTGTTTCTGCGCGCGGCCATTCCGGCTCGAAGCGGGATCCGATGCTCTGCCGCACCGCCCAATCCGGGCTGGGCAACGACTCCGCGATGCCGGCCAGCTCATCCATCAAACGCCGCGCCGTGTTGCGGTCAATGTCCGGGCCGGTCAATGCGAGCCGGCGCCATGCCGCCGCGATCTGCCATTGCTGAAACCGCCAATCCCCATGAGGATCGAAGCGCCAGGCGCGGAGCAGTTCGTCAAACGCTTCGGCCGTCCGCCCAGCTCGTTCCGCCTCGGCCGCCTGCCACAGGCTGAAGTCAATCATGAGCCGGCACCCGGCATCCAAGACAGCGCCCCCTTCGGGCAGCGCGCAGTTCGTGCGGCTCAAGGCCACCGCCCTCATGTCGCCGATGAGCTGGTGCTCATTGAGCCAGGCGGCGATGCGGTCGCGACCCGTCACCGCGTCCGGACCCAGAAGGCACCAGAGCTCGTTCGCCGCGTTCAGACGCCGGTATCCCGCGGAGTCCGCCAGCCTGGTCTGACCCAGTTGGTAGGGCCAGTACCAGAAGTTGTCCGGCCCGACCGCCGACCAGGCCAGCAACGTCACCGGCTTGAACTGCCAGCCCGGCACCGGACCAGGCAACCGCGTGAAACCGTAGCGCCAGCCGAACTCCAACACCACCGCGGCGAGCAAGCACAGCACGCCACCCAGGCAAATGCGTTTCGCCCAGCGCCAGCCCCGCGCGAATCGCCCGCGGGGTCGGCTCGTTCGAGCCGCGTTCCCGACCGTCGGCTTCGCCGGAGCGCGGGAGTCCATCCCGCGCGCCGCGTGTCGGGTGCTCCCGGCGAATTGTGTGGTCGCGCTTTGCATGGGTTCGAGCGGGTCAGCTCGCCCTGCCGTCAAGTCGGCTAACAACTTGATCCGGCCTAGCGGTTTTGACCACGGAAAGCGAGCCGCGTTCCGCCGCCAGGTTTGCGAGATCAGCGGAACGCGTTCGGACCGAAATCGCCTCACCCCAGTTCGCGAGCGCTTAGCCCGCGTCCAGCCTCCCGTACCGGCGAATCTCCGGCCAGGCCCAGGCCACGGCGAGCACCACCAGGATCGTGCCCACGCCGCCCGACACCACGGAGCAGACCGGGCCAAACCAGTGGGCCACGATGCCGGACTCGAAGCCGCCGAGCTCGTTCGACGTGCCGATGAACAGGCTGTTGACCGCCGAGACGCGGCCGCGTTTTTCGTCCGGCGTGAGCAGTTGCACCAGCGTGTGCCGCACCACCACGCTCACGTTGTCGGCCAGGCCGCAGGTGAACAGCATGGCCCAGCCGAACCCGTACCAGCGCGCAAAGCCAAAGCCGATGGTCGCCAATCCGAATGCCACCACGGCGAACAACATCGCGCGGCCGGCCTTTTGGAGTGGCGGCCGGTGCGCCACGATCAACGCCGACAACAGCGAGCCCAACGGCAGCGCCGCTTCGAGAAAACCCAGTCCGCTCGGGCCGACGTGGAAGATGTCCTTGGCATAGACCGGCAGCAACGCCGTGGCGCCACCCAACAACACGGCGAAAAGGTCGAGCGTGATCGTGCCGAGGATGACGCGTTGCGCAAACACGAACTTGAATCCCACCACGAGACTGGTCAGGGACATCCGCTCGCGCGTCGTTTGGATGCGGTGGTATTGGACGAAGCTGAACATCGTCAGGCAAATGGCCGAAGCCAGCGTATTGACCAGGTACACCGACGCCGCGTGATGCGTGAGCGCGATGAGCGCCCCCCCGGCGGCCGGCCCTGCCACCGACGACAATTGAAAGCTGCCGCTGCTCCACGCCACGGCGCGCGGAAACAATTCGCGCGGCACAAGCTGCGGCAGGAAAGCCGAACTCGCCGGCCACAGAAACGTGCGCGCCGTTCCCGCCAGAATCAGGCAGATGTAAATCCAAAACGTCGGCGCCTGCGAAGCGGACACCAACGCCAGACCCGCGCTGGCCAACCCCAGCAGACCGGTCATCCAAAGCATGATGTGCTTGCGGTTCCGATTGTCCGCCAGGTGGCCCGCCGGCAGTGTGAACAGAAACATCGGCACCATGTTGCTCAGGCCCACCAGCCCGAGCGCCAACGCCGAGTGCGTGCGCTCGTAAAGCTCCCACCCGACCGCCACCGTCAACATTTGCTGGCCCAGCGACGCGATGAAGCGCCCCGTCAGATAGAGCATCACGTTGCGGTTCCGCAGCACCTCATAGGGGCTGACATGCGGACGCGGCGCGACCGGAGCCGGCGGTGGCGCGGGGTTACTCATCGGTGCGGACGCATAACATGGCGCCGGAGGTTAGTGTCGATTTCCCGCGCGGCGAGACTTTGTGCACGCTGCGAACGGAGAGCGTCGGTGTCCAACTGCGCGGCGCCAGGACAAAGCCACCGGCGGTCCGCTACGAACCCGTGCCTGCGCCGAGCTGGAGTTCATACAAGGTCACGCTGAAGGAAGCGAAGCGCAGGACCAGGTCGTCGCCAGTCACGTTGGCCGGATCACTGAAGACGCGCACGCGCTACGGGTCGTCGCGCGAGTTCAGGACTTCGGCCGTCGGGCTGGCCTCTGAATCGCGCAGCACCTGAACGGCGCCGCTCATCACCATTTCGCTGAAGCCAGCCAGCCGGGTTTGTACCGTCTGTTCCGTCGCGGTGGAATTGACGCCGTACACGCGCAAGGTCCGGCCGTCGGCGCTCCGCGTGGCGCTCAAATCGGGTTCTTCGAGGTTCCAAGGGAACGCCAGATTGGCGGTGTTGGCATGGCGCAGAATTCGCAGCGGATGCGTACCCGCGGCGCGCGCGTAAAGCTGCTGCGCGTAATAGGTGGGCGCGCAGTAAAGCCAGCCGGGGCCGGTGAGGATCACGCCGGAGCCGAACGAGTCGATCAGGTTCGAGCGAATCGCGATTTGGACCGCATCCGCGTGGCGGTGCATGAGGTTGTGGTAACGCGCGCAACTGAGCGCGTTGCCCAGAGTCTGGAGCGTGGCCCGCGCGAGGTTCCAGTCGCCCGCGGTGGTATTCCACTCCGTGACCGCAATGCGGACGGCTTTGCCGCCGGCGAAGCGGGCGATCTGGTCTTCGAGAAACGCAAAGTTGTCCGCCATGGCCAGCAAGTCTGTGCAGCCGTAATGGTGCGGACACAGGTAATCGAGATAGCCGCCGCCCGCCTTGAGCGTGTCGGCGGAAGGAAACGATGAGAGCATTTTGATGGAAGTATCCGCGCGGCGCATGGCTTCCGCGAAGGCTCGCACGGAATCGTCGTAAGCCGTGCCGCCCACTTCGTTGCCGATCTGCCAGTACTTCACGCCGTAAGATTCGGCGTGGCCGTTTTGAGCGCGGCGCCGGCCCCACGGTGTCTCAGCCGAGCCGTTGAAGGACTCGACCTCCGCCGCGGCATCTGCAGGTTGCTTGCCGGACCAACGGAGACAGATCAGCGGTTCGGCACCGACTACGCGACACAGTTGCACGAACTCCTCGACGCCGACGAAGTTCTCTTCGATGCCGCCCCAGTAAGTTTGCTCGAATGGCGCCCGCTCATCCCACGAGCCGAGGCAGCGGTCCCACTCGTAGGTCTCCAGTGCGGAGCCGCCGAAACGGATCGCGCCAGGTCTGAGTTCGCGGATCGCCTGCACGGCGTCCGGCCGCCAAAGCCCGAGCACCGCGTCTTCGCCGATCAAACAGACCCGGTCCAGCCAGAGGGTGCCGGGGCCTTCAAAATCAAGGGTGAGCGTAGAGTTTTCGAGCGAGCGCGTGGCGCACAGCGTGGCCTCGGCGGCTTGCCAGGCAGCACCCGCCTTGCCCAGCGACACCGGTTCCGCCGCCAGCCCACCGCCGCCGTGCAGGGTCGCCCGCACCGCCACGTCGCCGGCGCTGCGCAGGTGGAGACGCAACCGGTACGCGAGCCCGGCTTTCAGGTGGAAACCGTCCTGCGAAATTCCGGCGCGGGCGTGCGCGGCGGGGAGTTCGATGCGCAGGCTGCGGCGGCCATTGAACGGCTGGTTGGTGTCAAACGCGTAGCTGGCCAGATGCACCGCGCCGTCGGGATACCAAGGCCGATGCGGGCGATCGATCTCCCGCTTGAAGGCCACCTTCCAGGGCGGGTCGTCTTCGAAGCTGGTGTTGGCCACCTGCTGGGCAAGCAGGCTCGGAATGAGATGGCAGAGCGGCTCGATGAACTGGCCGCCTTGCTTGGCGTCGATGGGCAGCCGCGTCAGGTGCTCGTTGAAGATGCGGACCGTCTCCGGCCCGCTGCCATCCGCGCGCTCCAACCGGAGGTCGTCGAACCACACTTTGCCGGTGCCTTTCCCGTAGCCGACGAAGAACAACACGATCTTCGCCCGCCCGTCGGCGGGCACGCGAAAAGCGGTTTGGATTTCCTTCCACGGCGACGTGCCGAACGGGCTCGGCCCGCGCGCGAGCGTCGCACCTTCGGGTGTTTGCACATGAATCGTGCCGCCGGTGTCAGTGCTGTCCCGCGCCGCGACCTGTCCCAGCACCACGTCCGCCGGATCGGTCGCTTCGACCAGCAGCGATTGCCGTCCTGCCTTCGCCTCCTGCGTATCCAGGCGCACCACTGGCGCTTTGCCGTCGTGGTAAATCCAGGTTTTCCACACGGCGAGCGGATCGGCGGCTTCGAAGCCGGGATTGACCAGCGCCGACGCGGCAACTGCGGATTGACCGGCGAGCAGAACGCAGGAAGCAAAGGTGACAGCGAGGCGCAGAGACATGGCCGTTTGATGTCAGCGCCGGCCAGGCCTGTCAAAAAGTTCCGCGGCCAAACCGAACCGGGGTTCCAGTGTCCAACCGTCGATCGGCAACGCCCGCAAAGCCGCGGTGGCGCGGCGGCGGGAGGATGGCGCGCATGGCAACCAGTGAGAGCAAAAGCGGAACGGGTGGACGCGGGGATGACCGCAGCAAACGCCGGAGGAAATAGCCGAAGGGTGGGAAGTCCTCCTTCGCCTCTGCGCCAACACCGATCCGCAACGCGACAGCCTCTTCACCAAAGGCCCGGCCGACGTGCTCGACCACGCCACCCCCTCAATCGCCAGCGGCAGCAAACTCGGCATCGATGCGCCGAAGAAAATTCCCGGCGAAGGTTTCAAACGCGCGTGGCCGCCGCTGATCAAAATGGATGCGGCGGTGAAGGCGAAGGTGGAAAAGCTCTTTGGAGGAGTCGCGTGAACCCGCGACGTTGGCCGCCAACAATCCCAAAGGGATTGCGTCCTCCAGCCCAAGGTTGCGAGGAACGGGCTACCTTGGGTCGCGGTTCGCAAATGGAAACCAACCCCAACGGGGTTGTGACTAAAACCATTCGTTTGGCGTCGCGACGGATTTGCCGCAACCCCGTTGGGGTTGTTCCCGTTTTGCCATGTTCACCCAAGGTAGGCGCGGGCGCGCCAACCTTGGGCTTTGGGTCACAGCCCCGTTGGGGCTGGCGAGAGAAGGCGAAGATGGAAAAACCTTTCGGAGGAGTCGCATGAACCCGCGACGTTGGCCGCCAACAATCCCAAAGGGATTGCGTCCTCCAGCCCAAGGTTGCGAGGAACGAGCTACCTTGGGTCACAGTTCGCAAATGGCAATCAACCCCAACGGGGTTGCGGCCAAAACCCACTCGGTTGGTGTCGAGGCCTGTTTGGAAATTCTGTGAAAATCACATTCTTTTTAACATGAATGTTGACACTGGACAGTGCCAGGTTCCTGCGGCTGGGTCGGATTGAATCAAGCACAGCGGCGGGCATCTTTCTG
>JAKANS010000248.1 GCA_021823625.1 bacterium
GAGCGTCTTGCCCCCTCCGGGGTTCGGCTGCGCTCGGCTCGCTACGCTCGCCTTCGCTCCGCCTCACCCCGGAGGGGGCAAGACGGATGGAAGAAAGACAATTTACAGAAAGACTTTTACACCGGCACCCGGTGCACACCGGACAGGCCTTTCGGCATCCAGCTTCCACCAGAATAACAAAACAGTTATGTCACAACCCGGTGCACACCGGACAGGCCTTTCGGCCCCTGGCACCGTCGCAAAAAGCCGAAATAGCGGTCACAACCCGGTGCACACCGGACAGGCCTTTCGGCCGCAAAAAGCCGAAATAGCGGCACAGGAGAAGTCACAACCCGGTGCACACCGGACAGGCCTTTCGGCCTATCACAACCACAAAAAGAAGAAATATCGGGTCACAACCCGGTGCACACCGGACAGGCCTTTCGGCCAGGCGCCCAAAGGCAACGCCTCGGCCGCGGGTCACAACCCGGTGCACACCGGACAGGCCTTTCGGCTTAACCAGGGGAAACCGTTGAGAGGCATGTATGTCACAACCCGGTGCACACCGGACAGGCCTTTCGGCCGCCATCGGCATGGACGGATACCCGATTGAGTCACAACCCGGTGCACACCGGACAGGCCTTTCGGCCCTGCCTTTTCCCTGCCACTGTGCCGCAAGGACTTCAAGGGCAATTTTTGAAAACCCCACCCCCGTGCGACCCCGGTTTTGTCAAAACCCCCGGAGGTTTTCAATTTCCCAGGTTTTCAGGGGGGCGGCGCGCCGGCTTCCCAGCCGGCTGGGGGGCTTGTGTTTTCCACGGTGCCGGGTTCCGCCAGGACCTGGTTTGGCTCTACCGCTTCAAGCCGGTCAGAGACCGGCGCACCGGACGCGTTGGCCGGCACCGGTCCGGCGAAGAAGACGCACACCGGCTCGCCGTTCTGCACCCAGCGTTCGAGGGCGAGGACCTGGGCTTCGAGGGCCTGACCCCAGGTGACCGCATCGTGAGCCAGCCGGGTGTCCAGTTCGGCCGCGAACAGTTCGATGAAGGCGCCGGCGGCGTGGGCGGTGAGGTCCGGTCCGGTGAGCGGATCCTGGACGAAGTCGTCGGCCGTGACCTGGCCGCGGTTCACGAGTTTGAGAAGGAAACGGTCGCAGCGGGAGCGGAACGGCTCCTGGAGGTCGCACACGAGGGATTCGTAGCGGGCCTGCGGGCTGTGGAGGAAACCCAGGTAGGGATCGAGGCCACGGAGGCGCACGAGGGTGTTGAGGCGCTGGAAGAGCAGGGAGTAGGCGAAGTCGAGGAGGAGGTTCCAGCGGTCGGGCTGCTCGCCGGGCACGCGGGCGCGGCTGCGGAAGGCCTCGGGGGCGCGGTCGTTGAGGTGGCGGAAGACGTCGCGGGCGGCGAGGCCCTCGACGCCGCGGATGGCGTCGAGCGTGTGCGCTTCGGTCAGGAGGTGCTGGGCGGCCTGGAGGGAGTCGATGACGGGGCGGAGTTCGATGGCCGCGCGTTCCTGGAACCAGGCGAGGTAGTTATGGAGTTTGGCGGCGACGAAGAGGCGGGCGCAGGCCAGGCGCGCGGGCTCGGGCAGCGCGGCGTGGGCGCGGGCGTGCGCAATGGTGAGGGCGTATTGCGAATGGTCATGGCGCCAGAGGACGTTCTGGAGCTTGCCCGCGGCGGTGCAAAACGAGATGGCGATGCCGCGCTGCGCGCACCGCTCGACGAGCCGGGCGCTCACACCGCCGGCGCCCAGCAGCACCACTTCGCGCACCCGGCGCAATGGCACGCGGGCCAGGAGCCGGCCGGATTCCTTCACGGTCACGGCGTCGTGGTCCAGGCCGACCCAGGCGTGCGGGTGGCGCAGGAAGAGCGGTTTCTCGAGCGCGGTCTCCTGGAGGAACTCGGGCTCCAGGCTCCCGCCAAACCGCACGCCCAGGAAGGTGAAGCCGGAGGCAAAGGGCGTGATGGCGGTCTTGGCGTCTTGGAGGGTGAGGTGGAGGCCGGCCAGGATTTCACGGGCGGCGTCGCGGGCCGCGGCGGCTTCTGCTTCGCTGCGCGTGAGCACCAGGAAGTCGTCGGCATAACGCACGAGGCAGTAGCCGCGGCGGGTCATTTCTTCGTCGAACGGGTCGAGGTGGAGGTTGGCGAGGAGCGGGCTGAGCGGGCTGCCTTGGAGGAGCCCGCGCGTGCGCTGGACGGGCCGGCGGTTGAGGCGGACGGGCGTGCGCAACAAGGCGTGGAGGGCCGCGCGCGTGCGCACGTCGGCGCGCGGGAGCACGGCGTCGAGTCGGGCGGCCAGCCGGTCCCAATCCACGGAATCGAAGAAGGTTTCGATGTCCGATTCCAGGGCCACCGTGTAGCCGTGGCTCCAGGCGTCGCGCACGAAACGCCGCACGTCCGCCACGCCAAGGCCCGGCCGGTAGCCGAAGCTCTGCGGCTCGAAGAGGCGATCGAAGACGGGCGCAAGGTGGATCTGGAGGGCTTGATGCACCAGGCGGTCGCGGGCGGGGAATTGCACAATCAACCGCTCGCCGATGCCGCCGGCCTTGACGGCGCGAAAGCCTTGCGCGGGCGCGGGTGCCCATTGGCCGGAACCCACGGCAGCGGCGAGTTCGGTCACCGCCGTGTTTTCCGAGCCGAGTTGTTGGGCGAAATCCTCGGAAAGGTCGGACCGGCGCTGGAGGTCGTCCAGGGCGTGCGTGTAGGTGGCCGGGTCCGCCAGGATGGGGTCGAACCAGGGGCGAGCGAGTTGGATTTGGTAATGGCCGCGCGGGCCGAGCTTGAGGCCGGCACCGATTTCGCTCCCGAGCAGGAGCCACGGGCGGACGGCGGCGAGTTCAGCCGGGGCGCCGCGCAGATAGAGCGGACCGACATTGCCCGCGATGGTCTTCACCCCTTCGCCGCTCTTGGCGCGATGCGGCAGTTCCACGAAGCGCCAGAAAGGGCAGAGCGGGGCGAGCGCGGCCCAGCACTCGGGCGCCGGTGGGGCGGGTTGGACGAAGAAATGTTGCAGGCGATGCGCGAGCAGCCGGCCGAGTTGCGGGGCGTCCAGGCGCCACGGGCAACGGCGATCCGCCGGCGTGTAGGCCAGCGGGGTCTGGAATTCGAGACAGACTTCCGAGGCGTCGGCCGGCCACGGGAGAGCGGCATCCACCAAATCAGCCAGCGAGCGCACCTGGGGCGGGTCGAGTCGTTCGAGGGCGAAGTTGTTCCGCAGGTCGCCACTCGCGGCAAGCGGCTTGTCGTCGCCGGGCCGGTTCGCCACAGTCCCGCGCGTGAAGCGGTTCCCCAAGCGGTCGGTGCTCGCGCAACTCGCGGTGATGGCGTGGCTCGGTTTCGTTGTTGGACCCGGTGCGGGCCAGACCGCAGAGGTGCCAGCGCGGACGCTGGTTTACGTGCCGAAACCGGCGCTCGTTCCCGGCGGCGAGATTTTCGACCAGCCGACGGTGCTCGATTTCCAGATCCAGCTTGGGCGGACGAACCTCGACGTTTTACGTGAGCACGCGCGCGAGTACACCGCCGCCACGGTGACGGTGAACGGCCAGACGTTTACGAACGTGGCCCTGAAACTGAAAGGCGCGGCGGGGAGCTTTCGTCCGGTGGAAGATCGCCCGGCGATGACGCTGCACTTCAGCAAGTGGGCGCGAGGCCGGCGCTTGTTCGGCCTCCGGCGGCTTCACCTGAACAACTCCGTCCAGGATGGCTCGTACCTGAATGAGTACCTCGGCAGCGAATTGTTCCGGGCCGCCGGCGTGCCCACACCGCGCGTGGCCTGGGCCACGGTGCGGCTCAACGACCGCCCGCTGGGCCTGTACGTGCTCAAGGAGGCCTTCGAGACCGAGTTCCTCCGCATCTTTTTCGGCAGCGCCGACGGCAATCTCTACGACGGCGGTTTCGTGCGCGACATCGACCAGGATCTCGACCGCGAATCCGGAGAGGGACCGGCCGACCGGTCCGACCTGAAGAAGTTGGTCACGGTGGCGCAGGTACAAGACCCAGCCGAGCGTTGGGAGCGGCTCAAGGAGGTGCTCGACGTGGATCACTTCGCGACTTACGCCGCGCTGTCGGTCATGCTGGTGGACTGGGACGGCTACCCGCTGAACCGCAACAATTATCGAATTTACTTCCGCCCCAGCGACGGGCGGGCGGTCTTTCTGCCGCACGGGATGGATCAGCTTTTCCAGCGGTCGTACCTGGAACTGGACGCGGGCTGGAGCGGTTTGGTGGCTTGGAGCGTGTTCGGCACGCCGGAAGGCCAGAAGCTCTACGAGGCGCGCTGCCGCGAGGTGTTCACGAACGTCTTCAACCTTGACCGGATCACCAACACCATCGCGCGCGTGTCGGCGACCCTGGCCGCGGTGGAGCCAGACATTACGAACCGGGCGGATTCGCTGACTTATCAGGTGGAGAGTCGCTTTCGGGTGTTGCGCCGGGACAGCCTGCTGAAGCCGCCGCCGCCGAAATAAGAAGCGCGCCAACGGAGGACTCCCTTGGCGCGCGCCGGAATGCGTCTTCGCTAAGCCGAAGCCCGGCCGTTTTGGCCTTCAAGCTCGCCCTCACCCCAGCCCTCTCCCCCAAGGAGAGGGAGGAATCTGCCCCGTGCCGGAGAACCTTCACCGTTCAGGAAGTCTTGCCCGCGCGGTGACGGCGGGTTCCCTCTCCTGGGGGGGAGAGATTCCATGAGCCGCCGAGGCTCACGAATTGTGCCCCTGAACCCCTCTTCTGCAAGTCGTTGGAAATCAACGCAGCCTCCGGGAGGTTCATGGGTAGGGTTAGGGTGAGGGCGAGCCAGCGTTCTGACTGCATACTTGCGGGGAAGCGGGGTTACAGCCCTTTCACTTCCCAACCCGCGCGGTACCGGCGCCGCACGTAGCGATTCGCCTCGGCCACGTTGGTGAACTTGAGCGCCTTGGCATCCCAATCGAGCGTCGTCTTGGGGAACCGGGTCGCCACGCTGCCGAGCAGCACCGCCTCGGTGAGCGGGCCGGCGTAATCGAAGTTCGCGGAAGCCTCGCCTTTGCCCAGGCAGGCGTCCACCCATTGATGCCAGTGGTTCTCGCCGACGATCTTCGGCTGCGGGTAGTTCTCGAACTGCTTTTCCGGCAACAGCGCCGGCATGCCGATGTGCGGCAGCAACATCACGCCTTTGGTGCCGATGAAGATCGAGCCTTGGTCGGGCATTTCCGTGCCACCCAGCAAGGCTTGCACGTCCTTGGGCGGACGCGCGTCGCCGTCGTACCAGGTCACCTTGACGGTTTTGCCTTCCGTGTAGGGCGTGCCGGGGAAGACGTACGGGATGACCGCGTCAATGGCCCAACTGTGCTGGTTCGGCGCCGGGCCTTCGGAGCGCACACTCAACGGGGCGGTCAAGGCGAGCGCCTTGAACACCGGATCGTAGATGTGGCACCCCATGTCGCCGAACGTGCCGGTGCCGAAGTCGAGCCGCTTGCGCCAGTTGGCGGGGTGATACCAGCCGTCGCCGATGAACGGCCGCGGGGCGCAGACGCCGATCCATTTGTCCCAGTCAAACCCGGCCGGCACGGGGTCGGTGCGGGTGGGCATCTCGCCGGTGTCGCCCCATTTCTTGCTGCTCCAAGTGTGGACCTCCTTGACCTTGCCGATGGCGAGATCCTGGATCAGGCGCACCGCCATCTTGTATTCGCGGGCGCTGTGGATCTGGATGCCCATCTGGGTAACGCGCTTCTTCTCTCGCGCCACCTCGGTGAGCCGGCGGGTCTCGTACAGGTCGTGCGTGAGCGGCTTCTGGCCATAGACGTGCTTGCCGCGGAGCAAGGCGCTCATGCCGATGGACGCGTGCATGTGGTCGGGTGTCGAAACGTTCACCGTGTCGAGGTCCGTTTCCTTTTCGAGCAACTCACGCCAGTCCTGGTAAATCCGCGCCTGCGGAAACGCCTTCTTGAACTCCGCCGTGCGATTCAAATCCACGTCCGCCGCCGCGACCACCGTGATGGCGGGGTGCCGCCCCAGTTCGGTAATGTCCGCCAAGGCCATGCCGTTGGCGCCGAAGGAGGCGTGGTGGAGCTTGCCGTTGGGGGACGCGGCCATCAACCCGCGTGTGACGAAAGGCGCGGCGAGGGCGGAGGCGGTGAGTTGGCGCAAGAAGTTGCGCCGGGAAACCATGAAAGGCGTTTGCATGAGCCACTGGTAGCGTCCCAAATGCCGCGAAGCAATTGGGAAATCGCGTTTCGCGCCGGGCGCCAGCGCCATTGGCGAGCTTCCGCCGTGCGCCAAAAGTGACTGTTACCCGGGAGGGGGATTCGTTGTGCCACAAGGGGTGTTACCCAATGGCTATTTTGTTTTTGGGTTTCAGTGTTC
>JAKANS010000076.1 GCA_021823625.1 bacterium
TCGCGCGACCCGACAAACGCGGTCGGGGCGGAGCGTGTCTCGGAATTGACGTTGACGATGGGGATGCCGGCCGCGAGCGCCTTGTCCACGGCGGGCGAACTGGCCTCGACTTCACAGGGGTTGAGCACGATCGCATCGACGTGTTGGGCGATGAAATTCTCGACCTGTTGCACCTGCCGTTCGGCGCTGCGCTGGGCGTCGTTCACGATCAACTGCACACTCAACTCCTTCGCCTTTGCTTCCAGCGCCCGGTTCAACATCACGATGAACTCGGAGGAAAGGTTCAGCAACGACACGCCCACGACGATGGGCTTCGCCGCCGCGACTCCAGCTCCGGTGGCAGGTGCCTCGCTTTTTCCGCAGCCGGCGAGCAACAGCGCGAGGCCAGCGGTCATCGCCGTGGCTGCCGCGCCAAGTGAATTCGGGATACGCATAAGTCGGCGGCAATGGTAGCCGCCACTTTCCCCAACTCAACGCCGCAAGCACTCCGCACAAAGAAAAAGCAGCGAAGTCAATGCGCTCAGCACTTTGGTGGCTGGAGTTCCCCGCCCTGCTCCGCTCAGAAAAACGGGTTGTGCGCCCGCTCTTCTTCGACCGTGGTCAGCGGACCGTGACCGGGACAGATTAGTGTGGGCGCGGGCAGCGAGAGGATTTGCGTGCGGATGACTTCGCGGGCCGCGGCCGCGTCGCCGGGCACCTTGCCCATCGACCCCGCGAAAAGCGCGTCGCCCACCACCGCCACGTGCGGCGCGTCTTCGGGAAAATTGCCGATCAGGTACGTCACTCCGTCCTCCGCGTGGCCAGGGGTCGCGCGGTGCGTGATGCGCAAGCTGCCGAGTTGCACGCATTCCTGGGGGCGGTTCCGCTGGTCCACCGGCGCGTCCTTGGCGCTGGAATGCAGCCGCACTTTCGGAAACCGTGCGCGAATGGCACCCAACGCAGCCACGTGGTCCACGTGCGAATGCGTGATGAACAGGTGCCGCAACTGGAGCCGGTTCTCCGCGATCACGGCGAACGCCGGCGCGGCGTCGAATCCGGTGTCGAACAGTGCGGCGTCCAAGGTCACTTCGTCCCAAACCAGGTAGGCATTTACGCTCATGCCACCGTTGTGCGTGACGAGTTGCCGCAACTCGTGCCACTGGCTCAAGTCCACAGGCGCCGGCTGCCAGCCACGGGCGACGGCTTCGAGCTTCGCGGGCGCCAGGTGCAACAACGCGCCCACAGCGGCGAAGTCGATCGGCCGGACGAGCTGACCCGTTTGTTCCAGCGACGCGAGTTCCGCTGCGCTCAGGCCGGCGGCCCGCGCGACGGCGTCCGCCGAAACGCCCGCGTGGCGGCGCGCCTTGCCCAAGATATCGCCCAGGTGGTCTTCCAGATTCACGCGCGAGAGGTTAGCGGCCCACTGCACACGCGCAAGTGACGCCGCCTGGCGGTGGTGTCCTGACTTGGTGGCGGCGGAGTTGAAACTTCAGTGCAACGCGCTACCCTCCGCCGCCATGAGCAATGCCACCCCGCCGCTGGTCGCCGTGATGATGGGCAGCAAGTCTGACTGGGACGTGATGCGCGCCGCGCACGAAATGCTGGACCAGTTCGGCATTGCCCACGAATGCCGCGTGCTCTCCGCCCACCGCACGCCGCGGGAGACCGCGGAATTCGTGGCCGGCGCTGAAGCGCGCGGGGTCGAAGTCATCATCGCCGCCGCCGGTGGGGCCGCGCATCTGGCGGGCATGGTCGCGGCGCACACCGTTTTGCCCGTGCTGGGGGTCCCGCTGGAGAACGCTTCGTTGAAAGGCCTCGACTCGTTGCTCTCCACGGTCCAGATGCCCGGCGGCATCCCGGTGGGCACGCTCGCGATCGGCAAACCGGGCGCGGTGAACGCCGCGCTGCTGGCGGTGGCCATCCTCGGCACGAAGCGGCCTGAGCTCCGCGACCGCCTCCGCGCTTACCGCGCCGATCAAGCCCGCAAGATTTTGGCGGAGAAACTGGTGTGAGTTCCGCGCGCTGGCGGTCGTTGCGCGATCACTCGGTTCTGCGCGCCTCCGCCTTGGCGCAAGCCCAACCCGCGCGTATCTTCGCAGGCGTGACGCGCGTGCCAATCCGCAGAAGGAATCCGGTGAGGCCGGTCGTGGCGCTGGCTCTGGCCGCGGCCCTGCTGGCGGCGTGGCCGGCGGTGCCGACCGGCGGCCGCGAGCGGCTTCAGCAGTTGACCCGGCTCCCGAGGTTGAGCTTCAGCACCGGCATGACCTTCGAGCCGGCGCGCGGCTTTCAAATCCTGACCGCGGCCAGCCTGGCGCTGCGGGACCTTGAAGACATCCGCAAGACCCTGGTCGGCGATGCCAGCGACGCGCCGCGCTACGCCCGCCTGGCGCGGCTACTGTCGCAGGCCGGCGAGGAGGCGCTCGCCCGGCGCGTCTGGGCGCAGGCGGTCGAGCTTTACCGGCAGCAAGGCGCCGCGGACACGCAGAATCTCGATCTACTGCTCGGTTACGCCGAGGCGCTGCAAGCCCAGTCCAAGTCGGAGGAAGCGCAACGACTGTGGCGACGGGCAGTCGATCTCGGCCCCGATCAGTGGCGCACCCATGCGGCGTTGGGCCGCTTTCTCGCCGGCGAATCGCTGCGCCTCGTCACGCCGGCCCAGTGGCTGGGCAAAGACGTTTCGCTGCGGCAGCCCGCGGCGTTTACCACCAACCCTTCCCGTCCCAAAGCGGAACAGGTGGAGAAGGCGCGTCGGCTCCTGGCGGAAGCCGGCCGCGAAGCCGGGCGCGCCGTGGAACTGGACGCCAAACAGACGGAGGCTTTTTCCACCCGGGCCACCGTCCGGACCGCACAGCGATTCGAGGACGTGATCCTCGCAACCACCGGAGATTCGCAGGAAGACTTCCGCCGGATGAACCTGGCTTTGTTCAACGCCGACGCAATTCCGGACCTCACCCAAGCGGCCCAGCTTGCCGCGAACGATCCCCAAGCGTGGGCCCAGGTCGCGTTCCTCGAAGTGCTGGCCGAAGGCTTCCAACGCGGTTTGCATCAGGCGGACGACCTGCTCACTCGCGAGTTGTGGCCTTCGTTGCCCGAAAAGACGCGGTCGGATGTGCGCGAGGCGATGCGTCAGCTTGAAAGGATCAGCCAGGATCGCGAGCCGCGAGTGGCCGCGTCGGCACTGACGAGCTTGGGGCACCTCCAGTTCTTTGTGATCCGCGATGCCACGGGCGGCGAAGCCAGTCTGCGCCGCGCCACGCGGTTGGATCCGGCGAACGACAACGCGTGGGAGACGCTCATCTTCGCCCTCGCCTACACGCGCCGCTTCGGCCCCATGCTGGAGGCCTGCGAAGAGCGCTTGCAGCAAAACGACACCGTGCGGAATCACATCCTGCTCGCCAAGGCATTCGAGAAAAACGATCAACCGGAGGCGATGCTGCGCGAGGCCGAGCAGACCCAGCGGCGCTATCCCGAAAACGTACTGGCCAACCTCACTCTGGGCGCCGCTTTGCTCAAAGCCGGCGATGACGAACTTGCGCGGGCGCGCGCCCTGCAATTCATCGCCAAGGCGACGCAACTCGCGGGCGACCACGCCCCGCCCGACCTCGCCCTGGAATTGCTTTACCAGCGCGGGTTGTACTTCGCCTTGAGCGGCCAAAACGCTGTCGCGCGCACGCATTTTCGCGCCGCGCTCCAGCTCGATCCGGCCAACGCGGAATCCACCGAGGCACTCCAGGCGCTCGAACAAATCGGCGACTAGGCGGGTGGCCGCGGGTGGCCGCGGGTGGCGGGAAACGCCGTTGGCGCCGTGCTGGCGCCCGTTCGGTGCCGGTCGCTCCGCCGCCTGGCGACAAGCCTCGGCCACGACTTCCAATCGTTCCAGAAAGCGTTCGCGTTCGCTCGCCGCCAGGCCGGCGAGGACTTCGGCTTGAAGTTCGAGGGCGAGCTTCTGGGCCTGCGCAAAACGACGGCGGCCCGCCGGCGCCAACTGCACCCGCCGCACCCGTCGATCGGCAGCGTCGGGAACCCGCCGGACCAGCACCGCGGCCTCCATCCGTTCCAGCAACGAAGTGATGGTGTTCGGATCGCTGGACATCAGGCGGGTCAGAGCCTGCTGCTTCAGGCCACCGCGCCCGGCTTCCGCCAGCGTGCGCAAGGCGGTGTACTGGTCCGGTGTCAGCCCCAGATGCGCGATGCGGCGTCGGAAGGCCTGGTTCAGGCTGAACCAGGCCCGCCGCAACAAAGGCGGCAGCCGGCGGCCGTGGTCGCGGCGGCGCGTCGCCGGCCCGGAATGCCGGGGACGCAGGCCGGAGCGTTGTTGGTCTGGGTTCACCACGAAGCGCAGGGTAGGCGGCGACCCGCACCCGCGCAAAGAAGATTTCTTACGTACAAGTATCATCCGGTTTGCAAAGCCGAAATCCTGGTCAATAATCTCTCCCCATAGTGATGAACATACAGTCGGATCGACAATCTCCGGCCCGTGACCGCGTGCGGCCGGGCCTTGGTTTCAACCGGTGGCGGGGGCGGGCGCTGCGATCCACCCTGGCCGTCGCGGCCCTGCTGGCCTGGCTGGCCCCAGCCCGGGCCGCCGTGCAGGGGTGGCTGGACTGGCGCGGTCCGGAGCAGTCCGGCGTCTCGCGCGAGACCGGGCTGCCGGACAAGATCGCGTCGCCGGCCGACGCACTGTGGGTGGCCCCTTTGAGCGGAAAATCCACGCCGGTCATCGCCAACGGCCGGCTGTACGTCCTCGGCTACGAAGGCGACGGACCGGATTTGAAGGAAGTCCTGGCCTGCTTCGACGCCGAGACGGGGAAGCCGATTTGGCGGCATGGCTTCACCGATTTCATCAGCGACACGATTTACATGCGTTACGCGACCTCGGCGCCGGTCATCGACCCGGAAACGGGCAACGTTTATATGCAGGGCACGCAGGGCATTCTCGCGGCTTTCAGCGCTGACGGCACGCCGCTCTGGAGCCATTCCTTGATGGAGGAGTTGGGGCGCTTGACCTTCCCCAACGGCCGCACCGCCACGCCGTCGGTCGATGGCGACCTGGTCATTACGCGCGGCATCATGAGCAACTGGGGCGCGCAAGGCCCGGCGTCCGACCGGTTTTACGCCTTCGACAAACGCACTGGTGAACTGGTCTGGGCGTCCACGCCCGGCGGGCGGCCGATGGATAATTCGTTTTCCTCGCCGTATTTCACCTGGCTGGGCGGGCGGCGGATCTTCATCGCTTCGCTCGGTGACGGCTCGATTGCGTGCGTGAACGCCCGCACCGGCGATCCGATCTGGAGCGTGCCGCTGGCCAAGGCCGGCATCAACGCCACCGCGGTCGTTTATCACAACGCCACCGTGATTGCGCTTTACGGCACGCCCTACGAGCCGGGACAGATGGTCGCCATGCGCATCCCGAACGTGGCACCCAAACCCGGCGACAAGCGGCCAGTCATCGTGGACCGGGCGGCGGTGGAGCTTTGGTCCAATCCCGAGATCTCCAGCTCGGCCAGCTCGCCGATCCTCGTAGGAGACCGCATTTACACGGTCAAGGAAAAGGGTGATCTGGTCGCGGTGGACGTCAAGACCGGCAAGGTGGTCTGGCACGTGACCCTTGGCATCGAGCAACGCAACTCGTGTCCGGTTTACGCCGACGGCAAAATCTACGTTCCGATCCTTGACGACCCGCAAGGTCCGGCCAGCACCACTGAGAGCGACGCCGCGACCAAGGGGGGCTTTTACATCATTCGCGACACCGGCAACGCGGGTGAAATCCTGAGCCACATCGCACTCGACGGGCGCTGCTTTGGCACGCCGGTGGCCTACAACGGGAAGGTTTATGTCCAGACGGTCAGCAAGCTCTATTGCTTCGGCAAGGCGGGCAACAACCCCGGCCTGCCGAAGCCAGCCGCGGAGCCGCCAGCGCCCCAGCCCGGTCCGGCAGCGGAACTGGAGATCATCCCCTCCGAGGTGGTGTTGCACCCCGGCGAGAAAGCTCATTTCCGGGTTCGCAAGCTCGACGCCAAAGGCTTGCCCGCGGGTGACATCCAGGACGTCACGCAAGTCAAGTGGTCCGCCTACATTCCGCCGACGGCCCTGGTCAAGGCGAAGATGGATGCCAGCTTCAACGTTGCGGGCGAGTTGGTGGCGGCGTCGGACGCCAAGACTTCGGGCGGCGCGTTTGAGGCGGAGATCGACGGTTTGCACGGCTACATTCGCGGACGCGTGCTGCCCAAGCCGCCGTTCGCGGAGGACTTCGCGAGCTTCCCGCTGAGCAATGTCACGACCAATTCAGTCGAGCCGCCCACGAAGTTCGACTACCCGCCGCTGCCTTGGATGGGCGCGCGTTTCAAGTTCGACGTGCGCGAACTGGACGGCAGCAAGGTGTTGGCGAAGACGCTGGACAACCGGTTCTTCCAGCGCGCCATGTCCTTCATCGGCGATCCGACCCTGAAGAATTACACCGTGCAAGCCGACGTGCGTAGCGAAGGGAACCGGCGCAAAATGTCGGAAGTGGGGTTGGTGAACCAGCGCTACCTGATCGTGCTCAAGGGCAATTCCCAGCAGCTCGAGGTCAGCTCAAACCAGGAGCGCCTCCGAGCTGACGCGCGTTTCCGCTGGTTGCCGAACGTCTGGTACACCCTGAAAACGCGTGTCGATGTCGCCCCGGACGGAACGGGCGTGGTCCGTGCCAAAGCTTGGCCACGCGGCGAGCCGGAACCCGCGGCCTGGACCATCGAGGTGCCGCACAAGACCGCTCACCAACAAGGTTCGCCGGGACTTTATGGATTCTCGCCCCAAGACATGCGAGTCTTCATCGACAACATCCGCGTGACGCCGAATTCTTAACCTGCCTAACTTGCTGCCGATGACAATTGCGATGAAACTTCTTCCTTTCCTGTCCGCCACGTTCTTTGCCGGTGCCGTGGTAACCGTCGCCGACGATTGGCCGATGTGGGGCCGCACGGTAAACCGCAACATGTACGCGCCCGCCAAGGAGCTGCCCGACCGCTTCGAGCCGGGCAAGTTGAAGCCGGGCACCGAGGACGTGGATCTGGCGAGTACCAAGAACGTGAAGTGGGTGGCCCGGCTGGGAACCCAGAGCTACGGCAACACCACCGTCGCCAATGGCCATGTGCTGGTCGGCACAAACAACGACTTCCCGCGCGAGGCCGCCCACACCGGCGACCGCAGCATTCTGATGTGCTTCGACGAAAAGACCGGCGAACTGCTCTGGCAACTGGTGGTGCCCAAGCTCAAGTCGGGCAAGGTCAACGACTGGGAAAACCTCGGCCTGCTTTCTTCCCCGATCGTCGAGGGCAACCGCGTTTATCTGGTCACCAGCCGTTGCGAGGTCATGTGCCTGGACCTCGACGGTTTTGCCAACGGCAACGACGGCCCGTTCAAAGACGAGGCGAACTACTACGTCAAAGACACCGGCCGGCCGCCGGTCCAGCCCAGTCCCAAGGATGCGGACATCATCTGGGTTTACAGCATGATGGATGAATTGGGTGTGTTCCCGCACAACGCCTCGAACAGCTCGCCGCTGATCGTCGGCAACCTCGTTTATGTCTGCACCTCCAATGGCCAGGACTGGACGCACGTGAACATCCCCTCCCCGCTTTCGCCGAGCTACATTGCCTTGAACAAAAAGACTGGCGAACTGGCGGGCGAAGACAACGCCGGCATCGGCCCGCGGATTTTCCATGGCCAGTGGACCTCCGGCTCAGCCGGCGAGGTAAACGGCAAATGGGAGGTCTTCTTTGGCGGCGGCGACGGCGTGCTGTACGCCTTCAACTCGCAACCCGCCAAGGGCAACGGTGCGGAAATCGTGTCCGTCCTTCCGGGTCCGCCGATGAGCCACGAGGAAGACCCGGAGTTGAACTACCTCAAGAAGATCTGGTGGTTCGACTGCAATCCGCCCGAGTACAAAGTCAAGGACGGCAAACCGATCAAGTATCCCGACGCGGAAGGCCCCAGCGAAATCAATGCCACGCCGGTCTTCTATAAGAACCGCGTGTATGTCGGGATCGGCCAGGATCCGGAGCACGGCGAAGGCATCGGCCGCCTGGTGTGCGTGGACGCGACGAAGACGGGTGACCTCACCAAGACCGGCCTGATCTGGGATTACCGAGGCATTCACCGCAGCATTTCCACCGTCTCCATCGACCCCGCCAGCGGACTGCTGTTCGTCGGGGATTTCTCTGGCTTTGTGCACTGCCTCGACGCCGAGACCGGCAAGGTTTATTGGATCCACGACATGAAGGCGCACATGTGGGGGAGCACGCTTGTCGCGGACGGCAAGGTGTATCTGGGCGACGAAGACGGCGACTTCACGGTCATGGCCGCGGCCAAGGAGAAGAAGGTTCTGAGCGAGTGCAACCTGGGCGCCCCGATCTACTCGACTCCGGTGTTGGCTAACGGGGTTATCTACGTGGGTTGCAGCACGCACCTCTACGCCTTTTACGACTCTGCCCGCGCGGCGAACCTGCGGGACCAACCGCCCACGGTGCAGGTAAAATAACGACTGTTCTCGCGGTCGCGCCCCAACAAAGCCCCCACGCCATGAGTGTCGCCCCGGAAGCCATCGAGGCCGCCCAAGCCCAACTGGATGCCCACGTTCGCGAGATCGTCGCCTGGCATTTTTCGCCGGAAACCGGCTGCCCGTTCTGGTTGAACTGGGCGAAACAGACCGGTTGCGACCCGCGCCAGGAGATCCGGTCCTTCGCCGACCTGCTCGCCAAGCTGCCCCACTTCAAGGACGAATCGCTTCGCGACGAACAGCCCGACGTGTGGGTGCCGGCGGCCTTCAAGGGCAAACCGTACAACATCTTCGAGACCGGCGGCACCACCGGCATGCCCAAGCAGCGGATCGGTTGGGACGACTACAAGGTCGATTACGAGGAATTCAGCGGGAAGGTCAGCGACGAGCATTTTCCGCGCGGCGGGGCGTGGCTCATGGTGGGACCGACCGGGCCCCGCCGCCTGCGCCTGGCCATCGAACATCTCGCCAACTTCCGCGGCAGTCCGTGTTACTTCGTGGACCTCGATCCGCGCTGGGTCAAGAAGGTCATCGCCAACCGACAGGCCGAGCAAGCGCGGGCCTACATGGACCACATCGTCGAACAGGCGGTCGTGTTGCTCGAACACCGCAAGATCAGCGCGTTGTTCACGACGCCCAAGCTGCTCGAAGCTTTGGCGGAGAAGGTGAACCTCTACGAGGCCGGGATTCGCGGCGTGTTTTGCGGCGGCACGACCATGGCCCCGCAGTACGTCCGGTTCATCGTGGAGGAGGTGCTCGAAGGCCGGATCGGCTTTTACCCCACTTACGGCAACACGCTCATGGGCCTCGCCGCCAGCGTGCCGCTCCGGCCCGAAGACAACTTCTCGGTCACCTATTATGCGCCGCAGCCGCGCGCCGTCTTGCGCGTCGTGGACCCGCAAAACACGGCGCAACTCAAAGGCTACGGCGAGTGGGGACGCGTGGAACTCACCACGCTTACGAAGGAATTCTTCATGCCACGCTTCCTCGAACGCGACGAGGCGATCCGCCGCGAACCGCGGGCGCCTTATGCCTGGGATGGTGTGGCGGAAGTCCGCCCGTTCGGCGCGATGGAGAAACAGATCGTCGAAGGCGTCTATTGAGTCCCTGGCATGGGTAGCCGGTTAAGGCTCTAATCGTTGTTTGTTAAAGTTTATTTCCGAGCGTCTTGCACATGAAAAACGATGTCACGCATTTGAAATGTGAGGCAGCTCTAAGCACGATTCCGGCCCATGAATTCCGGCCGCTACCTTCTTGCTCAAGTTTGGGATCGGGTCGATCGCAAGACGCTTTCCCGTTGGGTGGACCGCTACAATGCCGGGTCGCGGATCCGGCATTTCGGCTGTCGCCAGCAACTCCTCTGCATGGTTTCGGGATTCATGGTTGTTGGGAGCGCTGGGTGAATTGCGCTTCGTCCTTGGCGTCGGCAATCGAGCCGGGACGCAGGCCGTCGCCGATGTGGGCGAAGCCGCGTTTCCTTCATTCGCTGCAGGACGTTAACGCAATTCCAGCCGGCCAAATAGCCATACCTTGAACCAGTCGAGCGCCAAGAAATAGACCACGGCGGCGCCAACAACAGCCACGAGCAGCAGTGGACTGATGGCCGAAAGGTGAAAACCAGCCAGTGTGAGGAACGCCGTCACGCCCAGGGCCAGCGCCGTGCTCCAGAGCATGGCGCGGCTCGGACGCGACGCCCAACAGTGGCCACGCTCGCGCAGCAGATAAACGCCCGCCTGCGCGCCCAGGATGACGGTGGCAAAGGTGAGCGATTGCAGATGCGGCGTGTCGAAATCCAGCGCGTAATACCCGAGCGCAAACACTCCGAAGGTGAAAATCAGCCGCAACAATCCGAGCACAACACCTGCGATGACAATGGGCCGCGTGCGCCACGAGTTAGGCTGCGACGAGACGCTCATGCGGTCGGTCGTCAGCGCCATCGTGAGAAAGTCGTTGAGGAAAATGATGAGCACCATGAGCAGCGGCGTGAGCGGCTTGTGGCCGGTGAGCAGGAAGCCCGCGACGAGCAGGAGCATCAGTTCGATCTTCTTCGAGAGCATGCTCAGCGTGTAGGTGAGCATGCGCTGGAACACCCGCCGGCTGGTCTCGATGGCGGGCAACACGTCGCCCAATCCGGGTTTGGTCAGCACGATGGCGGCGGCGGCCTTGGCCACATCGGTCGCGTTGGCCACGGCGACTCCGGCCTCGGCCTGGCGCAGCGCGGGCGCATCGTTCACGCCGTCCCCGCTCATGCCCACCACCGCGCCCTGCCGCTGAAAGCCGCGCACCAGCTTGAATTTGTCTTCGGGGAAAACGCCCGCGAACACGCTGTTCTCCAGCACGCCGCCGCTGAGGTCGCCGTGTATCGCTTCGGGCGGACACACCTTCGGCGCGAGGCCGACCTGCTCCGCGACGGCGCGGGCGGTGAGCGCGTTGTCGCCCGTGACCATCACCACGCGGACGCCCGCGTCGTGGATGGCTTTCACCACCGCGCGCGAGTCGGCGCGTACGGCGTCTTCCAGACCGATCAAGCCGGCAAACCGCAGTTGCCCTTCGCCGCCCGCCGCTACTCCCAGCACGCGCTGGCCGTACGCGGCAATCTCCTGCGCCTGCGGCTGCCACGCCGATTCCAACACGCCGCAGAGTTGCGCAATGACGACGGGCGCGCCCTTCGTGTAGCGGCGCACGCCGTCCGCCTCGCGATATGCGGCCTCGGCACGTTTTGTCGCCGGGTCGAAGGGTTTGAATTCGACTCGTGTCGCGCCGTCTTCCGTGAGCGAGTTCGCTTTTGCCGCGCGCACCATCGCACCATCCACCGGGTCTTGCCCCGCCGGGTCACTCGCCAACCATGCGGCGCGCAATAGTTGATCCGCGTTGAAACCTTGCGCCGGGCGCAGCGTGCTGACGGTGGCCTCATTGCGCGTAAGTGTGCCGGTCTTGTCACTGCACAGCACTGTCATCGAAGCGATGTCGTGCAGTGCGCTGAGGCGCGTCACGAGCACGCCGAATTTCGACAACTCGACGGACCCGAGCGCGGCGGCCAGCGTGAACGTGGCCGGCAACGCGACCGGGATGGACGCGAGCAGAATCGTCAGCACCAGCGGCAAAGTCTGCGTGAGCGTCAGGCCCTCGATGTGGGCGAAACCGAGCACCACGACGACCAGCCCGGCGTTGAGCACGAACAAATCGCGCACGACGCGCACGATCTCGTGCTCCTGGCGGTTGGCGGAGTGGGCGCCGCGCACCAGTTCCGCCGTCTTGCCGAAGAATGTGCGCGCACCGGTCGCCGTCACCAAGCCGGTCGCTTCGCCACCGCGCACCATTGCGCCGGCATAGGCGAGCTTGCCCGACGGGATCTGGACGGCGGCGGACTCGCCCGTGAGCGCCGACTGGTCCAGCAGCAGCGAACCTCCCGCCAGCCGGACATCCGCCGGCACAATGCCGCCCTGCCGCAGATGAATGACATCGTCCGGCACCAAATCTTCCGCGCTGACGGTTTTCCACTCGCCATCGCGCCGCACGCGCGCTTCGACGCGCAGTTGCTGGCGCAACAAGGCGAGCGCCTTCTGCGCCCGGCCTTCCTGCAAGAAGCCGAGCACGGCGTTCAGGACGAGCAATCCGGCGATGACGCCGGCCTCGACCCGCTCGCCGAGGAAAAGCTGGATGATGATGGTCGCTTCGAGCAACCAGGGAATGGGCGTCCAGAACCGGCGCAGGAAGAGTCGCACCGGATGCGGTTGCTCCTCGCGCACCGCGTTCGGGCCAAATTGCAGCAACCGTGCTTTCGCTTCAGCCGAGGTCAGACCGGGACAATCCTGTTCACTCATGTCGGCCAAGATACTTTCACGGCGACACACGAGCCAATCCGAACGCGGATTTGCTCCTGGTCAGCGCGGCCAATCGGCACTTCGTGGACAGTCGGCTTTCACGTCCTTGGATCTCCGCGGCCGACGATGATTCCGCGCAAGCGGGCCCGGCGAAGTTGCCACCTGCGCCGCCGCCCACCATGCTCCGCTTCCGCAAACGCACCGGCGCAGCATTGCGAAGCGCTTTCGGCCTTCCGTAACTTTCTCGCCGCCTCCGTTCCGTTCGGGCAAGCTGCGTCCACCTGGCCAACGACTCCGCCACAGCCCCGGCGCCGGCCAGCAGGAAGGCGATTACATGCGCGGCAAAGGCACCTTCGACCCAAGTCTGAATCCCAACTCGTATCCGATGACTGACACGGTGCGGTTCCCCAGCGCCGTCCGCATCCGCGTGAATGGCGCAGTGTGTGGCGAATTCGATCTGCCCGACAATCCAGCCGACCACCGCGGCATCTTGTCCTGGCACGCGCCGCCTCACGATCGGAAACTCCGCGAGGCCGGCTCGTACGGCTACCTGGAAACCGCCACCCTGCCCCATGTGCGGCACACGCCGCCGCCGCCGCCGGCGAACTGGTCATCCGCTTCGAAGTGGATGCCGCTCTGCCTGGTGGACTGGCGATCTATGGCGAGCGGTTCGGACGCTACCCGGTGGACCCGACGGTGGTGCTGACGCTGAAGTAAGCCCCGCTGCCAATCCAATTCGGCAGGGGCTGCGAATCGGCCGGGACAGGCCGATTCGGGCTCTGCCTTTCGGGTGGATCAATAACTGCCTCATAGGGTGGCGCCCGCCGGGAGTTTCGTTGCCGGTTGCGCGCGCTGGCCCGATCGCTAATCTCCCATCCAACGGATCAAGCAACCGAACCAGACCAACCACCATGCCTGCGAAAGCGAATCGTGATGTCCATCCCTGGCGTTTCTTCCGCGCCGGCGGATTCGACCAAGTTAAGCTCGACACTGGCGCGGATTTGTTGGCGCTGGAGCAACTCGACCAGAAACTCTGGGTTGCGCTCGCCTGCCCGGCCAGCGGCCTCGAGTTTGACCCCAAAACGCTCGCGCTGATCGACACCGACAAGGACGGTCGCGTCCGCGCGCGCGAGTTGATCGCCGCCGTGAAATGGGTGGGTGAACTGCTGAAAAACCCGGACGACCTGCTCAAGCATTCCCCGTCGCTCCCCCTCGCCGCGATCAACGACGCCACCGCGGAAGGCCAGACCCTCGTCGCCGCGGCGCGGCAGATTCTCGCCAACCTGGGCAAACCGAACGCCGCCGAGATCGGCATTGAGGACACCGCCGACACCGCGAAGATTTTCGCGCAAACCGCCTTCAACGGCGACGGCGTGATTGTGGCCGAGTCGGCGGCCGACGACGCGACCAAGGCGCTCATCGCCGACGTCATCGCCTGTCTGGGCTCCGAACCAGACCGTTCGGGCAGGCCCGGCATCGGCCAGGCGAAGGTGGACCAGTTCTTCGCCGACTGTGCGGCCTTCGACGCTTGGCTCAAGCAGGCCGAAACCGACCACGCCCAGGTGCTGCCATTGGGCGCCGCCACCGCGGCCGCCGCCGCCGCGGTCAAGGCGGTGAAGGTCAAGGTGGACGACTACTTCGGGCGCTGCCGGCTGGCCGCGTTCGATCCACGCGCGCTAACAGCGCTGAATCGCGAAGAGAAGGAGTTCCTTGCTTTGGCGGCAAAGGACCTCTCGATCGACGCCAGCGAAGTCGCGGGCTTCCCGCTGGCACAGGTCGCCGCCGGCAAACCCCTGCCGCTCAGTGCCGGCGTGAATCCAGCGTGGGCGGCGGCGATCGCGACGTTGCAGACGGCGGCGGTGAAACCCTTGCTTGGCGAGCGGACTGCCTTGACCGAAACCGACTGGCTGAGCCTTTGCGGCAAGCTCGCCGCCTACGAGGCGTGGATCGCGGCCAAACCGACGGCCAGCATCGGCAAGCTGGGCGGACCGCGCGTTCGCGAAATCCTGGCTGGCGCGGGCCTGAAGACGCTGACCGCGTTGATTGCTCAAGACAAGGCCGAGGAAGGCAAGGCCAATGCCATCGCCGCGGTCGAGAAACTGGTGCGCCTGCACCGCGATCTCCATCTGCTTTGCACGAACTTCGTCAACTTCGAGGACTTCTACGACCGTGGCGAGCCGGCGATCTTCCTGGCGGGCAGGCTCTATCTGGACCAGCGAAGTTGCGATTTGTGCCTGAAGGTCGAAGACGCGGCCAAGCACGCCGCCCCGGCGGCGCTGGCGGGCACATACCTGGCCTACTGCGATTGCATCCGCAAAGGCAGCGGTGAGAAGATGCAGATCGTGGCAGCGATCACCGACGGCGATTCGGACAATCTCATGGTCGGCCGCAATGGCGTGTTTTACGACCGCAAGGGGCGCGACTGGGACGCCACCATCACCAAGATCATCGACAACCCGATCAGCGTCCGGCAGGCCTTCTGGTCGCCTTACAAGAAGCTGGTGCGGATGATTGAGGAACAGGTCGCCAAGCGGGCTGCCGCGGCGGAGGCCGCCGCGACCGATAAACTGGGAACCGCGGCCATCGCGGCGGCCAACGTGGACAAGACGGCCAAGGAGACCAAGCCGGGGCCGAAGAAGATCGATGTCGGCACGGTGGCCGCGTTGGGGGTGGCATTCGGCGCCTTGAGCACCGCGTTCGCCGCGCTGGCCGGCTACCTCACCGGCCTGCTCAAGCTCCCGTTTTGGCAGGTGTGCCTCGCCATCGCGGGCCTGCTCCTCATCGTCTCCGGACCGTCGATGCTCATCGCCTACTTGAAGCTGCGGAAGCGCAACCTCGGCCCCATTCTGGATGCGAACGGCTGGGCCGTGAATGCCAGGGCTCGCGTGAACGTGCCGTTCGGCACGTCGCTCACCGGCATTGCCAAGTTGCCCGCCGGTGCCCTGGCCGCCCGGAACGACCCGTTCGCGGAGCGACCGGCGATCTGGCCCAAACTCGCAGTCTTCGTGGTGGCCATTTCTTTTGTGTACAGCCTGCTGAACTGGAACGGCCTGATCTACCAATGGACAGGCGGCAAGCTGGGCCAATCCACCGAAGAAATCCGCAAGCGCGAAGACGAAGCAAAGAAGCAGCTTTCGGAGGCCGGCAAGGCGGCCGTGCAGGCGGCGGCGACCTCCACCAACGCGCCGCCCGCCAAGTAGCGGGCGAGTCGAGACGCGCGAAGGCCCGGGCTGCTCGTCCGGGCCTTTGATCGCACTAAATTGCGCTGGCCAGGACTGCCTTTGCCGGCGTTGACCCGCTCACGGTTTGGGCTGGAACGACCAGCCACACACGGCGCGCAAACCTTCCTGCTCGAACTGCATGGTGAGGTCCAGCGCATTCACCCGCCGCAACACGCCAAAGTTGCGGTTGCCCGGCACGAGTGCCGCCTGCCGTTCCGCGCCCGGCCGGCCGAACGCGCTGCTCACCACCTGGCCGTCTTGCCACTCAAACTCACCGCCCGGCGGGTGAATCGGTGCAAAGCCGAACAAAGTCTGGTGCAGCGCTGCCGCCTCCGCCGCCCGGACGCCACTCTCCGCCAGTGGCGTGAACATGCCGATGCCTTCCATGGCGGCGCGCCGCTCCTGCTCCATCGCCGCGGTGTAAAGCGAGGGCGCGAGTTGGACGACCGCTTGCGGACGCAGCCCCAGCCGCATGCCGTTGTACCGCGCGGTCAGGACGCCGGTCACTCGCGGCCGGTGCGATAACGGCAGGTTCGAGATGACCAGAAAGCGGTCCTGAACGTTGAAGCTGAACCGCAGCTTCAGCAATCCTTCCACGGAGAGGGTGTACATCCATTCGTTCTCGCCAGCGATGCGGTACAGCGTGTTTTCCAGCCCCAGAAAACTGGAGTCGCGCCGCAGCCGGTCGGTCGGCAACGACTCCAGTTCGCGCAGCACCGCCACCGGATCCTTCAATTCCACGATCAAGCTCGAAGGGCGCGTCAGGAATGAAACGACCAGCGGGAGCATGAACATATCGTTGCCGAACCGGGCGCCGCCGCCGCCGAAAGTGCCGAGCAGGTCACCACTGCCGGTGCCGATGATGGGATCGTTGTCGGCCAACGCGAGGTGGATGCCCGGCCCAAGCTGGTCGAGCACGGCGGACTGCTTGCCGATCGCCTCGGTGAGCACCCGATCCAAATCGTCCAACAACTCGATCCAGGTCTGGTCTTTGAGGTTGGCGGAGAGCATCGCCACCGGCTCGGGCTCGAGCGCCGGCACGCGCAACGGCCCGTCCACTTCAGCACCGGCAACCCCTTCACGGATCGAACGGTAAAACGAACTGTCGATGAGCGGCAGGATGAACGTCTCCATTTCCATGCGGTCCGGCGCGGTCTGGTCCAGACGGATGGCGATCGGATCGAAGTACTGGCGCCAGAACTGGGAGTAGTTGTCGCGGTAGCTGGCGTAAGCGCGGGCCTCACGCTCGGTCACCAAATCGAACGGCATTTCCAGCAACGTCTTCATCTGCGCGGGCGTGCCGAAATCGTCGGCGCTGGCGGCGAGGTGAGCGTCGAGCCGGATTTGCTCCGGCTTCGGCCCCGCCAGGCGCGGGGCGTAGCCGCTCGCAAACAGGGCTTCCGCGGAGGCCGGGGCTTGCTGGTGGTCGGCGCGGTAGAGCAAAGCGCCGGCGCTCGCCGCTTCAAGCTGGGTCCGCGCCAGCACGCGCCGCAGTTGACCGATCTTGCCGGCGGGTCCGGTGAGGCGGCGCAGGAACGGATCGGAGAAGTACAGGTAACCGCGCGTGGTTTCGCGCGGCGGCAGTTGCGTGAGCAGGTAACGGAACTCGGCGCTTCGGCCCAGACTGCCCGCGCCGTTCCGGGCCTGCAGTTCCAACGCCAGCTCCACTTCCGACCGCTGCGAACCGATCAACAGCAGGTCGCCGCGCCGGACCCAGAACACCGTCTGGCCGCCCGCCAGTTTCCGCGGCGTGATCTGGTCGAGGTCGCCCATGCCCACCAACTTGAGCAGCGTGCCCAGCAAGGCCGGATTGCGCACGCGGGCCACGACGGTCGGGTCGGTGCCATCGATGAAGTGCAGGTCGGGCAGGAACAACGCGACCTCCGCCAGCGCCTCCGAACTCAGCATCGAGCGCATGAAGTCCTCAGTCATGCCCAACCGGGCGAGGTATCGTCCGAGCAACTGGTAGTCGATGCTGCGCCCGGTGAAGCCGGTCGAAAGGTGGAACAGGAAATCCGAACCGGAATCCAGGAATTGCACCAGTGCCTCCGGTTTGGGGAAATAGACAAAGAAACGGTCGGGCGGCACCAGGTCGGCCAGCGCCAGGCGCCCGCCTTCGGCGCCTTTGAGCATCGCCTCGTAAGGGTGAGCTTCGATCTCGACGCCTTTGATCGCGTCGAGGCGCACGGTTTCGCTTGTCTCGGGCGCAACGGTTTCGGCGCCGCCAATTTCCTGCATCTGCAGCGTCTCGCGAATCGCCGTGCGCCCGCCCAGCACGCCGAACACCGTGGTCTGGTTGCCGGGCGTTCGCGGCCGGCCCGACGCGGCGTCCGGCAACGACAGCCCGTAGAGTTCCCCGGCCTGGCGCAACCAAAGCGAAAGCGTTAACGACGGGTAGCGTTCGGCGATTTGCTGCCAGCGAACCATGCGCAAACGAGCCCAATCGGCCAGGAGAGTCTTGTCGCCGGGCGCGGCGGAGGCGATGTCCCAACTCGCTTCGATTTCCTGGCCGGTGACGCGGTTCCGCAACTGAAGCTTGACCGCCCCACCAGGCGTTTTCACCTGGCGCGCGAGCAGGCGATAGGTGGCGAGATCGTCAGGGCCGACCGCGGGCTGTTTGTGAGTCGGATTGCGCGGCACGATCTCGAGATTGTACCTGGCCACGTGTTCGGCCGTGTTCGGCTCGCGGACGACCTGGCCGTCGTTCCAAAGCACGTAGTGTTTGCCGTCGTCGAGCAGCGGCCGCACCTCGAACGCCAGCGGCTGGCGTTCCGGCAAGTCAACCCCCGGAGCTGTCGGTTGAGTGCGGAAACGCAAGCCGGGGACCAGCACGTAGTTCGTCAGGCTCTCCGCGGATTGGACAAAGCGCAGTTGTTCCTTGGACAAGTCCTCGAAGCGATCCGGTGCCTTCCCGCCGTTCGTGTCCGCGTACTGCCGGCAAGCCCAATAAATCATGTGGAGCTGGCCCCGGTCAGCCTGCAACGCCCGCCGTTCGCTCAAGCGCGCCGTGCGGTCGCCCACCAGCGCGGTGAGCACGGCGGCCGGCGGCACGAGGAAGATGTCCTTCAGCGGTCCGGCCGGATCGCCGGGCAAGAGTTCGAACACGCCTGGCGCGGGCAGTTCCAGGTTGCCGCTCAAAACGGTGATACCAGTCCGGTCGTCGGTGAAACGGCGGGTGGATTGCACCGGGCGGACTTCTGCGGCCAGTGCCTGCGTGGCGACCAGAACCAGGAGTGGGAGGATGGGTGTTTTCATGGTGCGAACCGTACGCGCGTCGCCGGTGGACCGAGAATCGAAAATGGGCGCCGGGCGGTTCCGACCCGTCAATGCACAGCGGTCCCGGTTCGGCCGAGGAGTCACGCCGGCGGGGACGGTCGGACAAATGGCGCCAGGATTTCGAGGAACTCAGCCGGCAGCCGGCGCGGCTTTCCTTCCAGCGTAGCACAGACGTGGCGCGTTTCGCCTTCGAGGACGAGCTCCGCTTTCGCCCTGTATATGCCGCAGCCGAAATGCAGCCGCAGGCGGTCCAATCGGTTCAGCCAGAGCTCGACGCTGAGTTCGTCGTCATAGCGCGCCTGGCGATGGTAGCGGAGCTGCAATTCCATCACCGGAAACGTGAAGCCTCTGGCCTGCCAGTCGAGGAAGGGTTGACCCAGGCTGCGAAACATTTCGCCGCGCGCGGCTTCGAGCAGGTCGAGGTACCGGCTGTAATAGACGTGGTCGCCAAGCGTGCACTCGGCGTAAGTCACGCGGTGCCGATGAACGAAGGTTTTCGGTTCCATGCAAAATCGAGACGCGCGCCACTGCCGGAGGCTCGTCCGACGAAGCGCGTGATTCCGGAAGGGGAGCGGCGCGCGGTCACGCCGGGATTTCACCAGGAAAGCACGCGGAAGTAACGCTCGATTCGCTTCGCGAAAGCCGGCGGCTCGCTCCATTGCGTCTCCGTCGTGATCAGGCTGACGGGCGCAAACGGATCGCCCAACCGCAAGGTGCTCTCGACCTGGAAGACGCGACCGCTCCCCGTCCACGTCAGCGTGGGAATGGAGCCGGGTTGTGGGCCGATCCTGACTTTCGGCCCGACTTCGCCAGGCGGCAAGGCGGCATCCGACACCACGAAGAGGCCCTCCAAGCCGAAGTTCGCGAGGTCTTCGAGCGGCTGAAAATCGCGCAACAAGTCTAGGTTTTTGCCCACCACGTAACCTTCGTCGCTGAGAATGTCGCCGTCGGTGATCGGCCCCAAGTTGGCATCTTGAAAACCTTCCTCGGTGGAGAACCAGATTTCGCCTGACGGCCAGATGAAGAAGCCGTCCAGGCCGTAGTCGTGATCCAAGGTGTCCGGCTTGAAGCGCGCCAGCAACTCCGCATTCGAGCGAACCACCCGACCGCTGCTGCCGAGGAGATCGCCGCGACCCAGCATGATTCCGAACCGCTCGGAGAACGCGGGTGTGCGAATCGAGAACAGCCACTCGCCGGTGTCGAGCCGGCGGACTGCGTCGAGGCCGAGATCGGGCACGATGGGCATGATGCCAAAGGCAGCCACCAGCGCCTGGTTGGTCAGCAGAAGCTTCCCGTTTTCCGACAGCAAATCGCCTTCCTGCAACGCCCCCAACGTTTCGCTCTGGGCTGGCGCCGTCAGCGAAAAGGCGATTTCGCCGCCCGGCAGGACATCGAACGCGTCCACGCTGGCGTCGGTCGCGGCTGACAAGCCGACCGCCGCGAGCAGGTTCTGACCGCGGCGCACCACCCGGCCGGTGTCAGTCAGCACGTCGGCGGCGCTGATGCGGTTGGGCGGATCGGTCACGCCACTAGTCAAGCCGCGGACGGTGTTGAACCACAGCTCGCGCACCGGCGCGGCGGGCAGGTTCAGGAAATACTGCGAGGTCAGCGAGCCGCCGTCTTCGGCGAGGCTGGTGGCCAACATCGGCCAGCGCCGTTCGACCATCGCGGATTCGTTGGTCAGGATCGCCCGACGTCCGCCGGCCGGAGTGGTCACGTTCACGTCCAAACGCCACTGCTGTTGGATGGCCACCTCGCCGCCGATCTGGAGCGTGCCTTCGCCGGTGATTTCGTAATCCGGCTTCGCCGCGCCGTCCGTGAGGCGGAGGTTGAACAGGTGATAGCGGTTAAAAAGCGGATTGGAATCGATCAGCGCCAAATCGAAACCGCCCCGCAACGGAACCAGGATGGTGGGCCGGTCGCACACCGCGCAATTGTCCAGAAACCAGTTGCCTGCGAGCACTTGGTAGCGCCAGCACTGGCTGACGGGGACGGCGGCGACGCGGAGCTTCAGGGTCGTGGGGGCGTTGGTCGCCGCCAGTTCGAGGTCCAACTCCGGCCAATCGGCGGTGACTCGCACGGAGCCGCTGTCGAAGTGCCAGTCCTCCGTGTTTTCGCGCAGGTCGAGCGTGAGTCGTTGGGTGATCGGACCGCGTCCGCCGACCGTGTAATGGCCGCTGCCGCGCAGCACTCGCGGTGGGCCGTCGGGCGTCGCGATTTCGAGGTAAACCCAATCGAGCGCATAGACCTTCCAGTCCAGCGGACTGATTTGCGGTACCAGTCCGAATTGACCCCGCAGAACGGCGGTACCGGCAGCGTCAGTGGTCGTGCTGTCTTGGGTGAGCCGATAAGGCGTGCCCTGGCCTGGCGAAGCCCGGCCGACGGCCACGAGGCTGGCGGTCAGAGCCGCAGCCAGCCAAAGCCACCTCACCCGGCGCAGATCGGTCTTCATGGCGGGACTATACCCTCTCACCCGAGGCGCGGCAACGGGTGCCCCGAGGCACACGCGATTCGCGGAATTGGCACCGCTTGGGAGCGCGGCGAAGCGGGCTAGGCGCCGGGCTTCAGCGCACCGGATGCCTGCGCGAGCGGGGCTGGCCGATGATTTGCAGCAACGCTTGTTGAAGTACCAAGTCGTCGTCAAGCGAACTGGATACCAACCGCTGGTTGCCCGTCAGCAGCGTGTCCATGGCCTGGACCAACTCGGCGGTGGAATAATGTTCCGTCTGGACGAGCGCTTTCGAGACCACGAACGGGTGCATCGCCGCCGGATTGTAACGCTTGTCGGCGGGCAACAGGCCGGCCGGGACGCTTTCGAGCACGCTCTTGATCCGACCGTACGGGGTCGTGGACTTGAGATGGCCGAGGCGGATCAGCTCTTTCAGCAGGAGCAAGGTCCGCACTTTCGAGATCAGCCCATAAAGGAGGCCGATGTGGCTCTTGTTTTTGTCCACCTTCAGCCTGATCTCCCAGAGATCTTCGTCGAGCGCCCGCAAGGCGCGGGGCAGGTCGCGGTCGCCCAGCGCCTCGCCCAAGGCGAACGCGCGGGCGTGTTTGCTGCGCGAAACCAGCGCGGCCACATCGGCGGCCGTGATCGTCTGCCGGTCACCGGCAAACAGCGCCAACTTCTCGGCCTCGGCGCTCAATTGGCGGAGGTTCGGTCCCACCGCGGCCACCATCTGGCCAACCGCTTCTTCTTCGATCCGTTTCTCCTTCGCGACCAATTCGCGGCGTACGTAAGACTCCGCTTGCTCCGCCCAGTCCTTGTCGTCGAGCGAGAGGCCGCGATGTTCCTCGGCTTCGCCGACGCCCTCGACGGTTTTGTAGAACAGGCGCCGCTTGTCCACCTTGCCGGCGCTGATGAGCAGCCGCACGCCATCCCAGCGAAAGGTTTTCAGTTCCTGCGCCAGCCTGCCCAACCCCTCGGTGACCGCCGCCGCACTCGCCGTGCGCTCGTCCCCGAAGAAGTTGCAGTTCTGGAACCAGATCACTTTTTCGCTGCCGAAGAACGGCAGGGTCTGGAGGGCTTCGTTCAGCCGGGCCAACGCACGCAAGGCCTCGCCGCTGTTGGCCGCGCTGGCGTCGATCGCCTCATGGTCCAGGCCGCCGGCCGCTTCGCACCACTCCGTGTAGATTTGGCGGGCGTGCTGCTTGACGGCGAAGTCGTCCTCGCCCCAGACAAGCCTCAGCGGGGCAGTACTCTTTCTGGCGGCGGGGGGCACGGTCCGAAGAGGCTGGGCGCGACGGCACAGACACAGACGACCCGGCGGGGTCAGGCCTGCTCGGTGTCGTCGCTGTTTTCGTTGATCTTGGCGAGCATCTCCGACATGTCCTCGACCTGGTCGAAGAGCCGGCGGGCGACGAAGATCGGGCGCTTGCGCGCGGTGGCGAGCGCGAGGCAATCGCTGGGCCGCGCGTCCACTTCCACGATTTTCTTACCGAGCTCGTTTTCCTGCTTGAGAATCAGCCGGGCGAAGTAGGTCGAGTTGCGGAGTTCCGTGATGACCACCCGCTCGACGCTGATGCCGAAGCCGTCGAAGACCTGCGTCATCAGGTCGTGGGTGAGCGGGCGCTCCTTCGGGGCCTCCCGCATGAACATGCTGATGACCATGCCCATGTTGTTCTCGACCTGGATGACAAACACCTTCGCGTCGTTGCCAATGAAGATCGCGCAGCCGGTGGGAGCCGGCAGGATACCGCGGATGTCCACGGGGACGACGTCGTTCTTCATGGCGGGAATCTAGGAGCCATCGGCACAAATGACAAGCGGCTCCGCGTCGGCGGTCACGGCCGCAGATTGAAAATCGCGAACGGAATGTTCACGTAACCGCCGAACCAGAACTTGCCGTCGCTGTTGCCACCATCCACGACCGTCCGTGAGTAGAATCCGTATTGCCAGTGGCGCTTGGAAGTGGTGTAGCTGAAGCCGGCTTCGACCGAGTCGCTGTTCTCGCGCACGGCAACTGGGTAGTCGATCGTCCAAGGCGTGGCAGGATCGTAGCCGATGTCCTCGCCGGAGGTCGTGCCCAGACGGCGGTACCCGACTTGGAGCTCCCAGCCTTTGATCTGCTGGAACAAGCCAACAGAGGCGAGGTACTGATCGTTTGAGGTGGTGCGGTTCCAGCGGAACAGTGCGTCGCCGTAAGCGCCCAGCCCGGTCCAACCGAAGTGTTTTCGCGCGAGCACCTCTGGCTCGACGGCGGCGGAACGCACGCCCGGCGCGAACGGAAAGCCTTGCGAGTAAGTACCGGGCAGCACGGCCCCGGCACGCACCGTCAAGGTGGGCAGCCACTTGGAATCGGCCTGCGCCTCGTCGAAGATCTGGTAGCGCACGCCGAATGACGTGTCCATCAGACCGCTGGTGGATTGGGCGTGCTCGTCCGGACTGAACTTGCGCCAGCCCAAGGTGGTGTAGCCGACTGCGAGGTCCGCGGCCCAACGTTTGGCGATGCCGTACTGGAGCGTGATGTAGCCTTGATTGATATCGATGCCGTACCGTTCACCGTTCGCATGCACCGTGACATCCTGGTAATCGTTGTGAGCCCAGATGTGATAGGACTCCGATTCGTCGTAAAACAATCCGGCCACCAACTGGCCATGCGCCGGCACGTTGGCCCACTGAGCGAAGGGCGCATGCGGCACGTTCTCGGAAGCCTGCGCCACTCCCACAACCCCCACCATCGCAACAAAAGTTCTTTTCATCGTTTCCTAAGCGTTTCGGCGGTAATGCTTCACAGTGCCTTCCCGCTTGCCAAGCTGAAAACGCAAGCCGTTCCGGCCGCAGATTCGTGACGGTGACTGGGTTGCCCCGGCTTGACCGGCACCCCGGTGCTTCCCATGCTGCGCCCCAGTTATGCCGTTGGCCCACACCATTCTCGCCCGGCTCAGGGACTCGCTCGGGCCGGAACACGTCCTCACCGTGCTGGAAGACCTGATCCCCTACTCTTTCGATGGCACCGCGGCGCTCCGGCAGATGCCTGGCTGCGTCGTGTTTCCTCGTGGCACTGAGCAGGTGGGGCATGTGCTCAAGTTGGCCAACGAGACAAAGACGCCGGTCGTTACGCGCGGCTCAGGCACCGGCCTCAGCGGGGGCAGCCTGCCGGTGGCGGACGGCCTCGTCCTTTGTCTCGTGAAGATGGACCGCATCCTCGAGGTGGACCGGGCAAACCTGACCATGCTCTGCGAAGCGGGCGCGCTGACTCAGGCGATCTCCGACGCCGCCGGCAAGGCCGGTTTGTTTTACCCGCCCGATCCGGGGTCGATGAAGATCTCGACCATCGGCGGGAACGTGGCCGAGAACTCTGGCGGCCTGCGCGGCCTCAAGTACGGCGTCACCCGGAATTACGTCATGGGCCTCGAAGTCGTCCTGCCCGACGGCGAGGTGCTCTGGACCGGCAACAAATGCGTCAAGGACGTGGCCGGCTACTCGCTGCGCGACCTCTTCATCGGCTCGGAGGGCACGCTCGGCGTCATCACCAAGGTCTTGCTCAAGCTCATCCCGAAACCGGCCGCGAAGAAAACGCTGCTTGCCACGTTCGCCCAGATGGACCAGGCGGCGCAGACCGTCTCCGACATCATCGCGGCACAGATCATCCCCTGCACGCTCGAGTTCCTGGACCGCACGACCATCGCCTGCGTGGACGACTACGCGAAGATCGGCCTGCCGCGCGATTGCGAAGCGCTGTTGCTCATGGAGACCGACGGCCACCCGGCGGTCGTCGAGGAAGAGGCCGCACGGATGGTCGAACTCGCGCGGAAGAACCGGTGCAAAGAAGTCCGCGTGGCCCAAACCGAAGACGAGGCGACCAAGCTGGCCTCGGCCCGGCGCACCGCGTTCTCCGCGCTGGCCCGCGTAGCGCCCACCACGATCCTCGAAGACGTGACGGTGCCGCGTAGCGAACTGGCAAGGATGGTGCGCTTCGTGGACCTGGTGGCCCGGAAATACAGCCTCCGCGTCGGCACGTTCGGCCACATGGGCGACGGCAACTTGCATCCCACGTTCCTCACCGATGAGCGCAACGCGGACGAGATGCACCGCGTCGAGGAAGCGTTCAAGGAACTCTTTGCCGAAGCCATCCGGCTCGGTGGCACGATCACCGGCGAACACGGCGTGGGTGTGGCGAAGAAGGCCTTCCTGCCGCAGTTCGCCGGCGACGTGCAGATGCGCGTGCTGCGCGAACTGCGAAAGACGCTCGACCCGAACGGCATTCTGAATCCGGGGAAGATGTTCGACTGAGGTCCTCTACGATGAAGCCGCGTTGTCCTGCCTCACCAGACTCGACGACTCGGACTTCTCGCAATTCATGCACGCGAGTTCTGCCTGCCAACGTGCCTTACTCGGGCCGGCGTAAACTTTAATGGCTAAATCCGCGCAGGCCCGTCCGGTTCCGGCGAATTCTAAGTGGGGAGGTCTTTTCCGCTGCTCGTGACGGTGAGTTTACCGTGCTTGACCCCCTTGGCGGCGATGAGTTCGTCGGCGATGCGCCGGATGAGGCCCGCCCGCCCCCGCACGACCAGGACTTCAAGGCAGTTGTCGTGGTCCAGGTGAACGTGCAGCGTGGAAATGATCACCTCGTGGTGGTCGTGCTGAATGTCGGTCAGCGTAGCCTGGACATGCTGTTTGTGGTGGTCATACACGAGGGTGATCGTGCCGGCGATCTCCCGATCGCCCGATTTCTCGCGGTGTTCGACCAGGTGGGCGCGGATCATGTCGGCTACGGCCAGGGAACGATTGCTATAACTCTTTTCCCGGGCCATCTGGTCAAGCTGCCGGGCCAGCTCCGCAGGCAGGGAGATGCTGAACCGGGTCACGGATTCGCGTCGGCGGGTCGTCATGCCGCGAGCGTAGAACAGGCGGCCCACCGGTCAACATCGCAAGCCGCCCGGCTGGCCGTTCAGGGAAGCTGCAACTGGTAGCCCTCGCGCGTGGCCAGCCGGAGAATCACCCCGCCTTCGCCGCTTCGACACCAAGTGCGGGCGGCCAGTGGCGCCTGGCCGGACTGGCTGCGGGCTGAGTTGGGACGCGGGCCGAGACTCCACACTACCCAGCGCACCGGGACGTGTTCCAAGCCGGACTGCCAGGAACCGTTGGTGCCTTGAATGCCGGAACCGGATTCCTGAGTGAAAATGCCGATGGCGTCGAAGCGGTTGGCGGGCGCCGGGCCGAAGCTGTAGCGCGGATGTCGCCGGTTGAAGAAACGACCGGCGCCGTCGGTCACGGTGCACAGGCGGGCGCTCCAGAGATTCGTGGAATTCCAACCGTTCGTCGTGACGAGCATGAGATCGTTGAGGCGGACGCGCATTCCCTGCCAATGCTCGCCGCCCGTCGCGCGGGTCTGGTCAAAGATGGGCGGCCATGAGGTCGGATCGGCCGGGTCACCGCCGGGCCGCATCACCTCCGCGAGGGTGATGACTTCGGGCCCGGGCAAGCCGTAATCCGGCTTGACGAGTTCAATCGTAAAATCGGCTTCCGGCGAGACGTCATGGGCCTCGTTGATGTTCCGCTTCCCGCCATAAAACAAAGCGCGCTGGGCCGTGATGCGGACGAGGTCGCCCGCGCGGAACCGGCGCCCGGTTTGCGGATCGTGGTTCAGGCGGTTGATTTCGGCGACCCACGCCGGGTTGGAATAGCTGAAAACATCGTCATGGGGCGGCACCCGGTTGGCGTAGTTCTGCCCCATCCAGCAAGTCGTGCCACCCCGGTCGCCAGGTTCGACCGCCTGGAAGGTGACTTGCCACTCGCCGCCCAGGCGACCGGCGTTGGCGCCGTCGCTCCAGGGCAGGAAACTCGGAGTGGCGTCGAGCATCTCGTCCGGGTCGCCGAGCAGCACGCCGGTGAGCGTGATGGGGAAACTGCCGTTCCAGGCGCTGGTGCCATCGGCGTTCACGGATTGGAGATTGAAATGCGTCTCGCCGCGGAGCGCGGCCATCAGGGCGAGCCCCGCCACGGCCACAAGACGACGAAGGCGTTTCGCGCCGACCAAGCCGGGAGTCTGCGACAGGTTGGACGCGCGGCCGCGAGGCGGCGCGAGACCCAAGTCCTCCCCTACTGAATGAACCCGGTTTGGCACTGAATGTTTTCTGGCTCCCGGCCGACCGGGAAGCGGGCGTGCGCTGCGGGCGGACGCAAGTCCGCCCGCGGCAGACCGGGCTGACCCCCAGGCCGGACGCGACACGCTGGAACCAGATGGGTGACTGAACGGATCGCCTGCCGAACAGCAGGCCCGCATCCGAATCAACGACCGAAATGACAGGCACGAATGGCACCTTGGACGCCGCCCGCAACGGCCCGGAAAAGCAAAGACAGCTTTTAAGAGAAGAAAGGCTGGCTGCCGCAAATCCCTTTTCCCACTTGACCGCTCACGCTAATGGGTGACCCCTTTACGGTCATGCGGGCCATCTCCCATGCGGGCCATCTCCCATCGAAACTGGCCGGATCGACCCTCAACCCCGGAAAGCGTGCTTCGGTGCTGATCAACGCATCGTTCCGCTGCGCGCTTCCTGACTGCCAATCGGCGAAGGACACGTCGGCGGCATTCGTGTGACGCCACGCGGGATAGTCAATGATCACCAGCGGGACTTGCGTTCCTCGGCCGCTGCACGCCCTGGGTGGGGGTCAAATCGACTGTGCAGTAGTCGTCGTTGACCCTCGCCACTACCTGAGTGAACCCACCCGCTTCGTCGGTGCGGTGCATCAGAACCACCCCAAGGCATCACCTACTCGTGACCGGAGCCCTTCACAACCCCAGGTTCGCCGGCACCTGGCGACGTGTGCCCTGGCGGTGCAGGCACGCGCAAGCGCGCTATTAGGTCGTTGCGCACGAACAGGCAGTCGTCGCCGTCGCGAAACGCCAACTGGTAATCCCGACCGAGGACCGCGTCGAGGCGGGGAGTCATCAGATGGGCATACAGATAAACGGGACCAGGCCGAAAACGTTCAAGGTCGCCGGCGATGTCATCTGCCAAGTGCTCCTCGACGCGAACTCTCTTCTCCGGGATCACGGTCGTGCGCGGAGGCGTGAGCAGGTTGGCGCGGAACGCAAAAATGGGTCGAATGGAAAACGCCCATTCCGAAACAGTGCGGCATCGTTTCATTCGGGCGAGGAGTTCACGGTCGAGCAGCGAATCGGGTTCGCGCGACTTCACGAGTCGCTCGACGATTACGGCCGGAGCCGCGACGAGACAGTAAATGAACGGGACCAAACAGAGCGCCTGACCAACGTTCAGTGGCGCTGACGCCTCTGCCCGAAACAAACCCTTGAACGATTCCCAACCCGTCTGTATGGGGACTGCCGCCAATACTGCACAGGGAACCAGGAGATGCAAAAGGGGGTCTATAGCACAATCTGTGGGTGCTTTTAGAAAGATTCCGGATTTTCGCAAGAGTTTTTCCTGACGGATTTTGGGACGTCACCGGCGCGCCTCTGGGCGGGGGCGGGGCGAGTCCGTTACGCGTG